>JAYTCO010000395.1:0-19616 GCA_043736415.1 Ferruginibacter sp.
ATAAGTTCCAGGACCTGGGAAACGATGAAGCCTATCAGGCGTTAAACCTGCAGTATCTAACGGAGATCCGTCGCCATAATCCCATACAAAAGACTGGCTTGTAAATGATGAGCCAGCACTGGAAGCAGTTATATTTTTAAACAGATAAAAACTACTGTCGCATGGAGGTAATTTGTTTTTACTAAACCCAGGAAAAACTTTATTGTTACCTGCAATAATGGTAATATAAGATGTGTCCCGAATATTACAGGTACTTGAGTCTTCTGATATCAATCGAACCCTATAATTGCCAACCGTGGTAAAGGTAAATGCCACGTCTGGATTTGTAGTTACTGTGTCAACCCCATTAGGATTAGCAGACGAATTAAAATTCCAATAATATTTGACCCCTTTTTTTTGCAGATCTTTAAAATTTACAGTAAGCGGAATACATCCAACAGTATCTTTTACCTGACCATTAATGGCCGATTCTACTTCAGCACTTATACCCGCAAAATTCATGGCTATTTTTACTGAGCCCTGGTTACAGCCACTGCCCCCATTTAATCTTGCCCATGCATTTGCAGTTGCAGGGAAAAAAACCTGAGGGGTGGAAACTCTTCCCTGGCAATTAGCGCAG
Source organism: Ferruginibacter sp. (assembly GCA_043736415.1). GTDB lineage: Bacteria > Bacteroidota > Bacteroidia > Chitinophagales > Chitinophagaceae > Ferruginibacter. Next base: position 620 of record JAYTCO010000395.1, read on the forward strand.
ATGGCCTGATAAATTACGCCGTTAGCATCAAAGCGGCTTGTGCCACCATCAACATGATCTCCTGTATTACCACCGTTTTCGCCATAATGAGATCCAAACAACTGTGATGATGCATCTTTTTTTAACACAAAGAAATAAAAGTCTTTTCCGTCAGGTGCCGGTATAGGTGATAACGGATTTACTTCTGGCAAACCAGATGTATTTCCTGTTGAATATCCTTGCCCTACATTTATACCACCACCCCAGCCTGATACATATACATTTTCGCAACGGTCAACCAAAAAAGCTATTGGAGAAATACTTGGATCTGTTCCGCTTTTACCAAATACCGTCGAATAAACATAGTCCGATAGATCGGGTTTTAATTTGGATATAAATTGTTTGGACCCTGAATTTTGAAATGCGGCGTTTACAATTGGCCAAGAACCTGTTGTAGTTCCCATTACATATGGGAATCCAACCTTGTCAAATTTTAGTCCGTATACAAGATCTTTAGCAGTTGTTCCTAAATAGGTAGTTTTTAAGAAAGCACCGCCTGAAGGAGGTAGTATTGTGACAAAGCCATCTATATCTCCCTGAAAAGTAGAATTAATAGTACCTGAAGTGTTACCAGGTAAATTAGAACTTGATGTAGCACCACCAATGTAAAGATTTTGTGTCATGGGATTAATGGAAGCAACAAAACACGCATCATCATCAGTACCACCAAAATAAGTTGAATATAAAAGGGTTGAAAGATTGGGACTTAGTTTTAGAATAACACCATCTTGTTTTCCGCCAAAAACTGGTTGCGCTGCAAGAAGAGTTGGAAAGTCTGATGACTGTGAACATGATGCCAGATACACATTATTATTTGCATCCAAAATAACTTCGCTTCTTGCATCATCTCCATAATTTCTTCTAAGTCTGTCGGCACCACCTGCACCAACATATTTTGGCCTGATGTTTACACCATCATCATTTGCACCACCAATTTTTACAGAACCAATTAGCGCACTGCCTGCTGCATTTAATTTTGTAATTATAATATCGAAATTAGCGCCGGTAGATGGAATGCCAGTAAGTAACGGATAATTTGATGAGTTACTTCTGCCGGCAATAATTAAATTGCCTGCAGCATCTGTAATCATACTGTGTGGCTGTTCATTTCCATTTCCACCAAGATAAGTTGCATAAACTCTTTGGCTGCCATCTGCTGAAAATTTAAATATTGCTATATCCACTCCACCAAAAACACCTTCAGTTATACCGCCGTTAAACTGTGTTTGAAATGCACCCGCTGAAACAGGAAAGCCCGAAGCAAAAGATATTCCTCCTGCATAAAAAGTGCCGTCAGGTCCTGGAGTTGCCGTGTAGCCCCAGTTATCGGAAGTGCTCCCTGAAAGCGATGCAAAAATTATCTCAGGATCTATTACAAGTGTTGCCTTGTTATCATATTTATCTACACCAAAAGTTACAACATTATCTCTTATAACATATTTTGCATTAATGCCTAAAGAGTTTTTTAACCCTGTTTGATAAGAATAAGGAGCTAACTCTTTTACATATCCAACAGAAGTTTGTATTACAAGCTCTTTATCTTTTACTGAAAGAGAAGTTGCACCATCGTAACGCATTGCAATAGATGAAGGGTTGCCACCCGGTTTTACAATGAAGTCATATTTAAGCTGACCCTTATCACTATAATACCTTAAATCAATATTGGGATAAATGTTTTTATAAGTTACTGCGCCATATATTTTACAATTGCCTGCCCATTGTGAAGGATCATTTCCAATAAAATAATTATTGTAGGCTACGGATATTTTATCAGGCACACGCTCTGCAGCAGTGTTTGCCCCTAAAAAAGTAACTTTATAAACTGCTGAATGGAGGGTAAAAGTATCAGGAACACTTTGCTTGGAATTGTATTTTACTGAAGAACCGTTGTGCGTATATTCTGAAAGTTTTATTACATCATCTGCTTTGTGCATCAATACGGTAAAACCTTTGCTTTCAAGAAAGAATGAACCATTAGCAAAATCCCCTCTGTAATTTACTTTTTTATCCCACTGACCTTTATTTTGCACAAATTCCATTTGTGCAAATGTTTTATTGCTTTGTAAAAAAAGAAGAATAAAAAAGATACTTAATAAAGAAACTTTTGCTGAGGCGATCAAGGTAAATTATTTATACAAATTACTTAAATAAACGTAAAAAATATAGATTCTGTTTTCAAAACTAAAATTGAATTTGCTGTTTAACTAAACCTTACAAATATTATGCTATTTTACTCCACTTGGTTTTGCCTTTTTGCGAGACAAGAAAATTTTTCACCGGCTCATTCTCGGGCAACATTATATCAGGATCTATGTTTAATAAATTTTCTACTGTTATTTTAGCAACTTCTAACATAGCTTTATCATTGACCAGACTTGCAAGCAAAAAGTTTAATGCACCACTTTGCTTTGTACCTTCAATTTCGCCGGGGCCTCTTATTTCAAGGTCTTTTTCTGCAATGGCAAAACCATCGTTTGTAGCCACCATTATTTTCATTCTTTCCCGCGCATCGTTTGATAATTTGTTGCCGGTAAGTAAAACACAATAACTTTTATCAGCCCCACGCCCTACTCTGCCTCGCAACTGGTGCAATTGAGAAAGACCAAATTTTTCAGCGCTTTCAATAACCATTACCGAAGCATTGGGCACGTTTACTCCAACTTCAATAACTGTAGTACTTACCATAATATTGGTGTCGCCTTTTACAAAACGCTGCATGTTTGCTTCTTTTTGTTCAGACGGCTGTTTGCCATGCACCATGCTTATCCAAAACTTTGGTTCGGGGAAAAAAGATTTTACTTCTTCATAACCCTTCATCAGGTTTTCGTAATCCATAGCACTGCTCTCTTCAATTAACGGATAAACAATGTATGCCTGTCTGCCCAAATCAATTTCTTCTTTTATAAAACTCATTATCTGGGGCCTTGCAGATTCGTTTCTGTGTGTGGTTAAAATAGGTTTTCTGCCCGGTGGTAGTTCGTCCATCACACTATAATCTAAATCGCCATAAGCCGTAAGCGCCAATGTACGTGGAATGGGCGTTGCCGTCATTACCAAAATATGCGGCGGGATAATATTTTTGTCTCTCAACTGTGCCCGCTGTGCTACACCAAACTTATGCTGCTCATCAATTACCGCAAAACCCAGATTTTTAAATTTCACCTTATCTTCAATCACCGCATGTGTTCCTATTAAAATATTTAAAGTTCCATCTTCCGCATCTGCCAGTATTTTTTTTCGTGCTTTTGCTTTTACTGATCCCGTAAGAAGCTGCACATTAAGAGGCATATCTTTTAAATATTCTGTAATGCTCAGTAAGTGCTGTTGCGCCAAAATTTCGGTTGGTGCCATTAATACACTTTGAAAATTATTGTCTGCAGCAATGAGCATACAAAGCAAGGCTACCATTGTTTTTCCACTGCCCACATCTCCCTGTAAAAGCCGGTTCATTTGCCTGCCGCTGCCTGTATCCTTTCGTATTTCTTTCAATACTCTTTTTTGAGCATTGGTTAAAGTAAAAGGTAAATGATTACTGTAAAAAACGTTAAAAAACGATCCTACCTTGTCAAATATATTACCTCTGCTAAAGCGGTGGCGCTGCAGTTTTACCAGGTTCATTCTCAGCTGCGCAAAAAACAGCTCATCAAACTTTAGTCTCCGCAGTGCCAGTTCATAATTTTTTTCTGATGAGGGAAAATGTATCTGCCTGTAAGCATCGTACCTGGGCATTAATTTATACTGTTCAATAATATTTTGTGGAAGACTTTCAGGCAAATCTTTAGCGCTTATACGGGTAAATAATTCTGCTGTAAACTTGCCAAAATTATTACCATTAATTCCTCTTGCTTTTAGTTTTTCTGTGCAGGGATAAATAGGCTCAAGGCTTGGTTTACCTGCCATTTTCTGTGGGGAGAAATTCTCTATTTCTGGATGAGCAATTTGCGGTGTACCCATAAAGAAACTGAGTTTGCCAAACAGCAGGTATTGCTGACCAACATACATAACTTTTTGTACATAATTTATTCCCTGAAACCACACCAGTTCAATAATGCCGGTATTGTCTTTCAATTTGGCAACGAGCCTTTTGCTTCTGCCTTCGCCCATCATATCAAGACTTAATAAAATACCTGCAACATATGCGTACTCATTTTGCATAGTTAAAGACGCAATATTATCTACTTGCGTTTTATCTACATGCCTAAATGGAAAATGATTCAACAGATCGTTGTAGGTATTTACGCTCAGTTCTTTTCGCAACATTTCGCCCCGTTGTGCTGAAATACCAGTAATGTATTCTATAGGGGTGTTTAATATGTTGAGGCTACTACTGATCTTGTAAAGATAAATCGGTATAGGCTTATTTGTTTTCTATTCCTAAGTTACCAATTAATTTTTCAACCCATTATCCTGTAATTGAAAATTTATACACAAAATAATTTAATAAAACAAACCGTCGATATAATTTTTGTATAGTTAATGCTAACAAAATGTTATTTTCTACTTATATTCGTCTAAACCATTCTAAAAATAAAACTAATATGCAAAAAACTAAATTTATTCTGGCATTTCTATGTGCCGGTATTTTTGCTTTGGTTACACAGGGCCAGGTAAAGGGCAAAGTAACTGATGCAAAAGACGGCTCCCCAATTGCGGGTGCTACTGTTAACGTAAAAGGAAAAAGAACCAATACTATTTCAAATGCCGATGGTACGTTTGAAGTAAAAGCAGATCAAGGCACCCCCTTAGAAATCTCTTATGTGGGCTTTACTTCTCAGATTATAAAAGGCAGCAACAACACAGAAGTAAAACTAACACAAGATGCTAAGTCTCTATCAGAAATAGTTGTAACAGGTGTAGGTGTTGCAACATCAAAGAAAAAGTTGGCCTTTGCCGTAGAATCAGTAAATATTACCAATCAGGTAAAAGTTGCCACCGGAGATGTTGGACAACAGTTGGTAGGACAAATAGCAGGGGCTCAGATCAGCAGTACGAATGGCTCGCCCGGCGCTCGTTTAAATATTCTTCTTAGAGGCATTAATACTATTCAAGGGGGAACAAACCCAATTATTTTAGTAGATGGTATTGAGGTAAAAGGTACCAGCCTTAATTCATTAGATGTAAATGCCTACGATAGAGTTGAAGTTGTACAGGGTGCAGCAGCAGCTACGATGTACGGTTCGCAAGGTGCTAATGGTGTTATTCAACTCTTTACAAAAAGAGGTAAAACCGGCAAACCATTAATAGAAATTAGCAGTAGTGTAACCTCTAATGAATTGTTGAATATTGGGGGAGTAAGCAAATCAAAATTTCATGCTTTTGTTACCAATGCAAACAACGAAGTTATTTCTGGGGGTGGAGTTCCATTAACTTTAGATCCTAGTACCCTTTCTTTCAGTTCCAATGTTCAATACAATGCCTTAAGCCCTACCAGTTATGCCAACAAGGCTTATGATAAAAATTTATTGTATTATGATCATTATAAAATGTTCTTGCAAAAAGGTTATGCATTTAATAATTCCGTAACTATTTCCGGTAGTAAAGAAAAAAGCGATTATTTAATTTCCGTTTCCAATAATAAACAAAACTCAAACTTTAAGGGTAATGGTGATTATCAAAGATCCAATCTTACATCCAACCTTGGGGTGGAGTTAGCAAAGAATTTAAAACTTAGAAGTAGCAGCCAGATAATTTACACAAAAAATACCCTTAATGATGCTACGGGCAGAGGTATCTTTTTTTCGTTAAATAATACAAGGCCTTTTGCTAATTATGATCAGAAGGATAAAGATGGAAATTACGGGCATTTCTTCGGTAGTGCTGCCGGCGTAAATGCTGAAAATCCAAATTTTATTAACCAGTATTCAAGTACGATGGATAATAAAGTAGATGTTGTACAGAATTTTAATTTGAATTATAAATTACCTAGATTTTTGGAACTCGATGCCAAGTATGGCATAAATTTTCAGCAAGATTATATCATATACAGATATGAAAACCAGGAGTTAAATCAAAATGCGGTGGCTCAAAATTATTTCATTGGAAATAATAACCAGTCTTTTAATTCTAATGGCAGTAATTCCGGAGAAATAGATAATATCAATGAAAGAACTGTATTTCAGAATTTTCTTGGTACCGCAACCGTAAGAACAGATTTTGAAAAGGATTTCAACTTAAAAATTCCTATTAAAACAAGTACCCAGTTTTCTTATGATTACAGGAAAAACAATTTTAAAAGATTATACTCTTATGGTTTTGATGCTCCAATATTTACCCCATGGAATGCAAACCAGGCAGGTACATTTAAAACTTTAAGAGATTATACTGAACCGCTTATAACTTATGGTGTATTGGTTAACCAAAGATTTGAATATAGTGATATTGGTGGTTTATCTGCAGGTTTAAGAAGTGATTTCTCTTCAGCATCTTACAGAATTGGCGCTAAAGCTCAAAATTTTCCAAGAGGTGATGCTTATGTAAATATTTCTAATTTCAATTTTTGGAAAAATGCCCGATTCAATGATCATTTTAATTATTTTAAAATAAGAGCTGCATATGGTGAGGCGGGTATTCAACCTGGTGCATTCCAGCGTTTTCCGGTTTTAGGATCTGCAAATTTGGGAACCGCCAACGTGTTTACTTTCCCTGTTAGAAATCCAAATGTCGATATTCAAATTGAAAAAAGTACAGAAACGGAGTTTGGAACAGACCTAGGATTTAAACTATCAAATGGCAATTGGTTAAAAAATGCATCCGTCTCCGCTACATATTGGAAAAGAGAAACTAATAATGCTATCTACGATGTAGATGTTGCACCGTCATTGGGTATTGGTACCAAAGTACAAAATGCTTACGGCCTAAAATCAAATGGGTTGCAAGCTTCTTTAAATTTAGGCATTTTAGAATCCAAGAATTTTAATTGGGAAATGACAGTTAATTTTTCAAAACAAACTTCTAAAATATCATCAGTTACCGGCAGTGAAGTTATAATCACTTCGGCAGCAGGTAGTACAAATTATGTTTTACGGGCAGGAGAAAAAATTGGTCAACTTTATGGTTTTCTTATCTTAAAATCGCTTGACCAGCTTGATCCTACAACCGGACTACCTTTTATTGCTAAAGCAAACCAGGGTAATTATGAAGTTGCAAGTAACGGTTATGTGGTAGATAAAGCAACCAAGCGTCCGGTAAATTCACCTAAACAATATGCTTTTGGTGATCCAAATCCTAAGTTTAACATGAGTTTTATAAACAATGTTTCATTTAAAAACTTTGTTACTTTTAATATGCAATGGGATTGGGTTTATGGAAGTCATTTATATAACCAAACCAAGAGCTGGATGTACCGAGATGGTATTAGCAGTAATTATGCTAATCCTATAACAATAGATGGTCAAACGCAGGCCTATACTGCTTTTTACAGAGGCATTTACCAGGCAGGTGCAAATAACGGAACCAAAGATTATTTCTATGAAAATTCATCTTTCATCCGGTTAAGAAATATTGCTGCTGCTTTTGATTTGGCCAGATATACCAAATTAGCTTTTTTCCAAAAAGCGCAATTAGTAGTATCAGGTCGTAATTTATTTACAAAAACAAAGTATACCGGTTACGACCCTGAAATAAGTTCCGGCTCATCAAATTCTTCTTTTGATCGTGGAGTTGATCACAACACCATTCCAAATACCAAGTCATATACCATTGGTTTAAACATTGCTCTTTAAAATAAAAATCGAATTAAAATGAAAATATTCAAAATAAGTTTTCTTGCACTGATCCTTTTTACAGGCTGCAAAAAACAACTAGACATAAAGAATACCAATGAACCAAATCCGGATGGTGCTGCAACCGAAGCAGGCGTAATTTCTTTATCTACCGGTTCAATTTACCGCAATGGATTTTACGATTTAAAATACAGTGACGGTGTTTATGGTAGATTCTGGGCAGGTGCTACCGGCTTTCATGAAATGATGGGAGACATTATCGGTGTAGAGGCGGCAAATGCTTATATCAATCAAATTGGCTGTCCAAATAAAGTAACCTTAGATAATAATTCTGTGTTATTAAACCCAAGTGCGGTTAATACACAATATGCACTTTTAAGAAGTGTAAATGTAAATTCTCAATCAGGCAGTAATCCTTCATTTTATGAATGGGCATACATGTATAACATGATTGTAGCTGCTAATACCATTTTAGATTTGTCTGGTAAAGCAAGTTATAGCGGTGCGGATGCTGCATCTAAAAAAGCTACCGTAAATGCATGGGCTTATTGGTGGAAAGGTTATGCTTATGCAAGGATAGGATCAATTTATTACGCCGGCATAAAACAAAATGCTACGTTTAGTGACCAGAGTACCAATGGAAATTATTTAAGTAAAGAAGCAATTATAGCAGAATCAATTACCAATTTCGATGCTTGTGATGCTGCACTGTCTTCTGTTACAAGCACCACAGCTTATACTGCTGTGCTGGGTAAGATAATTCCTGCTTTTTTACAAACAGGAAAAGGGGGCGTTTTTACTGTTGCTAACTTTAAAAGGAATATTAATACAATGAAGGCCCGAAACATTCTTGTTAATACCTTGGCCAGTGCAATGACTACAGCTCAATGGACGAGTGTATTAAATCTTACCATGAATGGTATTCAAGCCGGTGATATTATTTTTACAGGCCGTACCAATCCCAATGGCGATTTTTTAGGAACTACCATTGCTGATAAGGTTTCCTCATCGGCATCGTCTACCGCTACTTACAAACTAAGTGAGCGATTTGTTCAGGAATTTAAAGCGGGTGACAAGCGTTTTACAAATAATATAAGAACACTAAATCCAGGAATTGGTATTTTTAACCAGGACAGAGGGAATTCATTTAATACCCGCTATACTTTATTTGATGGCGGTAAGAGTTTGTCAGGAGTAATCGTTTATTCAAATACCACATCCGGTGCAAATGAAATTACACTTTGTGGTACATATGAAGAAAATGAACTAATGAAAGCAGAAGCTTCAATGAATATTGGAAGTTTTTCTGCTTCAAGTATCACTGCTGCTATGGCATTAATAGATAATGTAAGAAATTACCAAGGTGCGGGCTTAGGCACTACGTCTGCTGCCTCTACTGCTGAAGCAAAAGAAGAGTTGCGGAGGGAAAGACGTGTTGCACTTGCATTTAAAGGCTTGTCTTTTTACGATGCACGCAGATGGGATATTATTGATCCTTCAAAATCCCGTACAGGTGCAGTAGTATTGGCCGGCACTGCAGGAGTATTAAATACAAACGCTACAATTAATTATGGTTTTTTAGATTATTGGGATGTCCCTGATAATGAACTTGCATACAATCCCGCATCTGCGGGCAGTGCACCCATAAAAAATCCAAAACAGTAAACAAGTTTAAATGTAAAAAAAGGGTCGAAATTTTCGAGCCTTTTTTTATAAAATATAAAATTCGTCCTCTACTATTTTCGGGGGAAATTATTTGACCCTATAACATAGTGAAAAGATTTTTGGGTAACACCGGAAAATGCACGTTAACTAGGAAAGAACCGTTATTGCCAAAACCATTTCACTACGGGTTAATGGCTACGCAAGATTTCAAAACATCTCCTGTTCATAAATAAAATGGCTTTATCCTATTACTGCATGATAATTTGTCGCACGGTTGTTGGAACAACAATACTTCAAATAAAAAAATACAAATGGAAAAAATGCAAAAACTGGAATTGATGGATAAGATATTAAGAGAACTTGATGATCTTAAACACAGCCAAACATCGGTGCTTAAAAAGATAGCGCAAATTGAAGTTGATAATATAAACCTTGGAGTTGCCCTGCTTGATAAAAAATTACCTGATATTCATGAAGAAGTAGATTCAAGTGTACAGATAGTTACCGCACTGCATGAAGAATTTCAAGTGCACCGAGATAAGTTTTTTACAGATAATAAGCTTGCTGCGTTAATAGATCCAACGGCTTAAAAAATTTACATCTCCGATATTAAAACTATCGGAGATTTTTTTGTTATAATTCCTAAAAAATCCAACGGTTCCTATTTCTGTACGGTTCTTTTTTTACCAAAATTTCCCCTAGCATTGCTGCTTCTTTTAAATGAAGCAACATTGTATTCAGGTTGTTCGCCCAACTCTTCAGGTATAGCACATTTCAATACTTCTTTGCCAATAAGTTTTTCTATTTCTGCAAACTTTCTTTGCTCCTTTACATTTATTAAAGTGTAAGCGGTACCATCTGCTTCTGCCCGGGCTGTACGGCCAATGCGGTGAACGTAATCTTCGCCATCGTGCGGCACATCAAAATTTATTACCAAATCAATATCATCAATATCAATACCACGGCTTAAAATGTCTGTCGCTACCAACACATGTAACCTGCCACTTCTGTATTGGCTCAGAGCACTCTCTCTTTCCTCCTGCTCCAAATCACTATGTATTTCTCCGGCATTAATACCATTGCGCTTAAGATCTTTTGTAAGTTGTTTTACATTTAATTTACTGCTGCAAAACACCACTACCATTTTAAATTCTTTGTGCTTTAATAAATAAACTATCAGAGGAATTTTCTGCTGGTCGTGTACCACAAAGGCAAACTGTTTTATTTTTTCAGGCGGTTTGCTTAGTGAAATATTTACTTCTTCAGGATTATTTAAAATGGTATGGGCCAGATTACGAATTTTTGGCGGCATAGTAGCAGAAAACAATAAATTTTGCCGCTGTTTTGGAAGATGCTGTATGATGAAATTAATATCATCATAAAAACCCATGTCGAGCATTCTGTCTGCCTCATCAAGTACGAGGTATTTTAAGTTATCCAGTTTTACATAACCCATTTTTATATGGCTCATCATTTTACCGGGTGTGCAAACAACAATATCTGCACCCATTGTAAGGGCTTTTTTCTCCTGCACAAAAGCATTACCATCTCCACCGCCATAAATAGCAATAGAACTGATGGAAGTAAAATAAGAAAGCCCTTCAAGGTGTTGGGAAATTTGGATTGCAAGTTCTCTAGTCGGTACAATGATCATTGCGGTAATGCTGCTTGCATCGTGAACAGTTCCTAAAATATTATTTATTAGTGGCAATAAAAACGCTGCTGTTTTTCCTGTGCCTGTTTGTGCAGATGCTATAATATCCCGACCGTTTAATATATGTGGAATTACCTGTTCTTGTACGGGGGTAGCTGTGTCGTAGTTGGATGCCTCGATACCTTCGAGTAAACGGGCATCGAAATTAAAATCTATAAACTTCAATTTTTTTATTGTAAAGGTACGAAAAGGGGTTTCAATATACGTTTCTGCAAAGAATTTTAAGAGAAGAAGCAGAAAAGGAGCGCAATTTTACGCCTTATTTACCTTTTCATTCTTTGCGTGAAAAATAATAATAAGTTCTCGTAAAGAAAATAAAAACCAAAGATGCAAAGAAGAATACAATTTTGCACCTTATTTACCTTTTCATTTTTTGCGTGAAAAATAATAATAATTTCTCGTAATGAAATAAAGAAGCAAAAGCGCAAAAAAGAATTTAATTTTTACGACTTGTTTCCCTTTTCATTTTTTTCATAAATAAATCACTTTCACTTCAAAAAACACTGCCTGTTATTTTTTATTATCAACTGCAGTTACTCCGCATTGCAACCATTGCAGATAATCTTTTGCTGATGGAGTGTAAGGTGCAGGATGAGAGAGCAGCACTTCATTTGTGTTTAAAATTGCATACAATGGCTGCGAGTTTTCTCTAAAGTTTTCCGTTTCAAAGGTTGACCATTTATCACCCACAGAACGAATTTTTCTTTCCAAACCATTTTTACATGTGTAGGTAAAGCGCTGTGAAGAAGGGAGCAGATTTTTATCATCTACATACAATGAAATAATGATATACTTTTCTTTTAAAACCTTATACACTTCGAGATCAGTCCAGACTTTTTCTTCCATGCGGCGGCAGTTTACGCAGGCATAACCGGTAAAGTCGAGCAGAATTAATTTGTTTTGTTCCTTTGCCATTTTAAGCCCTGTTTCATAATCTTTGGTGCAGTTTAAATTTAAAATACAGTCGTTGTTTTTTGCATAAATGCTGTACCACAATGGTGGAGGGAAACCACTGATCAATGTTAAGTTTGCATATTTTGTATTGGTAACACCTGGCGTAATATATAAAGTAAAAATGGTTGCAACTGTTGCCAGAATAATTCTTGTGAGCGATAATTTTTTTACAGGTGAATCATGTTTAAATTTTATAAGCCCCCATAAATAAAGCGAAAGCAACACCCCAATTATAATCCATATCCCAATAAAGATTTCTCTTTTTAAAATGCCCCAATGGGTTACCAAATCAGCATTGGAAAGAAACTTAAATGCAAGACCAACTTCTAAAAAACCTAGTACAATTTTTACTGTGGTAAGCCAGCCACCACTTTTTGGTAAAGATTTAAGCATGCCCGGAAACAATGCAAACAATGCAAAAGGCAATGCCAGTGCAAAACCAAAACCACCCATACCAGCCGTTAGCTGCATAGCCCCACCATCTGCCGTTAAAGAACCCGCAAGCAGCGAACCCAATATTGGACCGGTGCAGGAAAATGAAACGAGTGCCAGTGTGAGGGCCATAAAGAAAATACCTACCGCATTACCTGCACCCGCTTTAATGTCGGTTTTGTTGGTGAAAGATGCAGGTAAAGTAATTTCGTATACCCCAAAAAAGGACAATGCAAAAATGATGAATACAATAAAGAACCCAACATTAAGGTAAACATTGGTAGAAATATTATTTAAAATATCAGGATTTAGAGTATCGAGAAAATGAAAGGGAAGGCTTAATAAAATATAAATTAAAAAGATAAAAAAGCCGTACAAAAAAGCATTTTTTATACCTGTTTTTTTGGTCTCTGCTTTTTTGGTAAAGAAGGAAACTGTAAGCGGAATCATAGGAAAAACACAAGGCGTTAGCAATGCAACTAAACCTCCAAAAAAACCAAGCAAAAAGAGCGCCCACAAACCTTTCGACTGTACATCATCTGTAATGGATGCAGAAGAAGTTTTGCAATCCGTCAATGGTTTATCAATATTGATAGAAGGAATAAGAATGCGGTTTGAAACTACAGCAATTGTTTTTTCTCCGGTTAAAATTTTAAGCGTATCTGATTCAGGAAAAAAAGATTCATACGCACCAACTTCATAATTTACCTGTAGCTCAAAAGCAGAAGGAACAGTACCGGTAAGGGTTACAAGCTGTGTAAAAATAATACTATCTTTAACAGTCTGTAAATTTTTTGCCCACACATGGTCATCGGTAAAAGTGCCTGTTGTCTTGATTTGCAAATCATTTAAAGCAACTGCACTATCCTCTTTGCTAATGGAAATTCCCGAGATTTCTGTTGCGGCATCCGGCGCTGTATAAATATGCCAGTCTTTTTTTATGATGCCTGTAAAAGTTATTTTGTATTTACCATCACTTACTTTTTCAACTGTGTTTTTCCATCGAATTATTGTACTGTCCTGCGCTTTTACACTTACAGAAAACAACAAAATAAGAAAGGAAAAAACAACCCGGCAGGTAGAAAAACGCATACAATAAAATTTATAAAAAAACCCGATTTTAAGTATCGGGGTATAAAATTAAAACTAATTTATGATTATGATCGTGGATCTATTTTTATGGAGAACGGAACATCTTTAGGCGGCAAACATTTTTTATCGTTGCAAACCATGTAAGTTATTTTTCCTTTGGCTAGAGTAGCCACTGCTGCTTTCAGTTTTATCTTCTGTACAAAATCTACTTTATTACCAAAATACTTCAACGTCATACCAAAGTTTTTGTCATATTCTTTTTCGAGCTTACCCATTTCAACAACTTTGCCATCAGGTTTTACCAATGGATTTTTATCAAAAGTAAAAGAGGTAGGCACAGGTCCATCACCCTTTATATCCTGAGAATAAATATGCCATTTAGGTTCTAACACGGCTGTCATATGCAATTCGTATACATCTCCTTTAATTTTTTTAGCTGTGTAAGTCCATTTTACGGGGTTTTCCATTTGCGCAAAAGCAGCGGCAAAAAAGAAGAAAGGTAAAAAAGTCAATAGTAATTTTCTCATGTATTAATAATTATGGCACAAAGTTATTTGCAATGCTATAAATACGATGTTAAATATAAACAGTTTTATAATACAAGGTTGAGTATAAAACATCTTGCATTTTTTAAAATTAAACAGCTACCAATGCATTTATTTTAAGTAATTCGTTAAAAACGATTCTACCGTCTGTATTACCTAGAGCTGCGCTGCATGCACGCTCGGGGTGAGGCATCATTCCAAAAACATTGCCTGCCAGGTTTTTAATACCGGCAATATTACTGGTTGTGCCGTTTGGATTGTGGTCATCATGTACCGTACCCTCACTATCACAATAAGTATAAATAATCTGTTTGTTTTTTTCAAGATCGTTCAACACCTCATCTGCTGCAAAATACCTTCCTTCACCATGAGCAATGGGTATCATTAAGGTTTTGGCCGCTTCATCATTTACATTTTTAATAAATACATTTTTGCAAATGAACTGCTGGTTGGCATTGGCAAGTAACACACCGGGCAACAAACCACTTTCACATAAAATTTGAAAGCCATTACAAACCCCCAACACTTTACCGCCATCATTTGCAAAACTGATAACGCTTTGCATCATTGGGCTAAAACGGGCAATAGCGCCACACCTTAAATAATCGCCGAAACTAAAACCGCCGGGTAAAACAATGCAGTCTTCTTTTGCAAAAGCGCTGATATCACTGTCTTTGTGCCAAAGGGTAATTACTTCCTGCTGAAGATCGTTTTGCAGTGCATCTATCATATCTCTATCGCAATTGGAGCCGGGGAACATTACTACGCCAAATTTCATTGGTAGGTTTTTAATGGATGACAAAAATAATGTTTTTAGGGTAAAGGAGATTAAGACATAAATAATCCCTTCAATCCATTACTTATTATTAAAATAAACATTTAATAGAATCGGCAACAAATTTGAAGTATCCACCGCAAGCAATAATTTTTTTTCAATGTTTAAAAAATATTTTTATGGATACAATTAACAGCAATGCAGAATTACCAAATGAAAACATTACTTCGGGTAAAAATATTTCTGCATGGTTTGATAAAGAAGGTGATTTAATGGCTTACGAACCTTTGCAACAAAATATAACTACTGATGTACTGGTTATAGGTGGAGGCATAGCTGGTCTTACTACTGCATATTGCCTTGCAAAAGAGGGACGAAAAGTTGTACTTGTAGAGGACGGGTATTTAGGTAGTGGCGAAAGTGGCAGAACCACGGCACAAATTACCTGTGCGCTGGATAATTTATATATGGATATAGAAAAAATGTTTGATGAAAAAACTGCCCAACTTGCTGCTAACAGCCACATGGCGGCAATTGAATGGATAGCAAATACAGTTAAGCTAAACAATATTGATTGTGATTTTAAAAGAGTTGATGGGTACTTGTTTTTAAATGACACTGATACAAAAGAAACACTCGAAAATGAATATGCTGCTACCAAACGTGCGGGTTTGCTTACTCATATGCACAGCGCTATACCGGGCATTGCTGCTGAAGAGGGGAAATGGTGCATACAATATCCTCAACAGGCGCAATTTCATATATTAAAATATTTAAAAGGCCTGGCCAAAGCCTTTACAGACCTCAATGGAACTATTTATACAAAAACAAGAGCTGAAAATATTACCAAAGAAGGAGCAACCGCAAACGGATTTGAAATAAAAGCGCAACATATTGTTGTAGCTACAAACACGCCTGTTAATGACTGGGTAACCATGCATACAAAGCAGTGGCCTTACCGTACATATGTAATTGCTGCAAAAATTCCAAAAAATGCTTTGCCCTTTGCACTTTGGTGGGATACCGGAGACCAAGATTCTAAATGGGTTTCAAAACCCTACCATTATGTGCGTTTGCAGGAATTTGACGAGCAGTTTGATTTATTAATTTCCGGTGGCGAAGACCACCGCACAGGACAGGCCGACTCAGAAGGCATAAGTGAAGAAGACCGTTATGACAAACTAACAACATGGACAAAAAAGCATTTTCCTGTTGTAAATGATATTTCATTTAAATGGTCCGGCCAGGTAATGGAACCTATAGATGCCCTGGCTTATATAGGTAAAAACCCTGGTGATGACAATATGTATATTATTACCGGGGACTCAGGCAACGGTATGACACATGGCACACTTGGAGGAATGATTATAAAAGATATTATTACAGGTAACGATAATCCGTGGATTGATATTTACAGTCCTTCCCGAATTAGTTTAAAAGCAACCGGAATTTTTTTAAAAGAAGCAGGTAACATGACCGCTCAATATTTTGATTGGTTTAAAGAAAGTGATGTAAAAAACGTAAAAGATTTACAACCGGGGCAAGGTGCTATTGTTGCAGAAGGGTTTAAAAAAATAGCAGCCTATTGTGATGAAGAAAATAATTTACACGTTTGCACTGCTGTGTGTCCACACCTAGGTGCAATTCTACAATGGAATGCAGAAGAAAAAACATTTGACTGCCCCATGCATGGATCCCGGTTTACTATTGATGGTATAGTAATGAACGGCCCTGCCATTTCTGACTTAAAAAAAATAGCGGTTGAAAAAGAATAAATTGATCGATAAATTTTTTGAAACACCATTAAAAGTTTAAAATGTTTCCTTTTAAAACTACTTATTAAAAAAGCCAACAGCAACATAAATTGCAAACATGCCCCAGTGCAGGAATTGTGGAAAATACTTTTTTTGTGGATAGAAAAAGGCAGATGCTATTATGGGTGCAATAGGCGCTGTAAGTAAAATCCAATAAGTAAAATTAAGTCCCGTATTTATAAAAGGCACAAATACTGCCACGGTTAAATAAAGAAAAAGTAACTGCCAGCTTTTACGGGTTTGCACAACCTGTCGGCTGAAATTTATATTAACAAAATAAATACCTACTAAAGTTGCTAACGCAACTAAAACAAGTGCTGCATAAGCCCATTGATTTCCAAAAAAATGCGGATACGAAAGATGAAACCCAGGAAAATTAAAAGAAGAAAAACCGTTAGTTAAAAATAAAAAGGATGCATAAAAATATACCGGTGTAATTATACCAACCAGACCCATTAACCACTCCTGCAAACGAAAAGGTCGGGCAATAGTAATGCCTACCATTATAAGCAGCAAAAAAGTTAGTGAAGGAAAATATATAAATGCTGCCAACCCTGTTACTAACCCAATATTAAAAATAGTTGCTTTGGGGTTAGGATTATTATACAACGTGCAGAGTTTACCCCATATCCAAATTAAAAAAGTATTTACTATAAGCGGTGCTGAAAGTGTAAACCATTCACTAAATAAAGATGTAACCAACAGAAAACTCATACCGGTTAAAAAATTTGTTTGCCGTTGTAATTTTAAGTTGCTCGCTATTTTATTGAGGCTTATAGCCTGAATAAAAAATAGTATAAAAGTAAAAATGCTGTAGATTATTGGAACCCCTTTAGCGATTGGCTGTAACAGCAGCAAAATATTTTTATAAAAAATACCGTCCATAACCTGCAACTGAGGTGCATTACTATGCATAAACATCGGCAGTTTTAAAAGGATTGCATATCCAAATAAGATTGCATTACCTGATGGGTTGTTGGCTTTAAAGATGCCTGTCACAATGAGAAGTTATTTGCTTTGAACTGCAAACTTAAAAATCAATTTTTGCAAATGCAATATTGTTTCTCACAATGCAGGGTACGATCATTTGTCTGGCTCCTGTTTGACGTGATAACCGGGGCATAAAATTGTAACCGGCTTCTCTGCCTTTTAAAGTAGCATTACGTACAATTGAGCCATTTGGCTGCAAAGCATAATTGCTGAGAATTTGGCGGTTATTGTCTTTCTGCAAAAATAAAAAATAAATTTCACCACCTGCATTCATATTTATAAAGGAAAGAAAATTATCGTTTTCAATATCGCTGGTTGTTTTATTAATAACACTGTTCCACTGCAATTTTAAATCCGGAGAAAAACTAAAGTTTATAACGTCGTTGTAATTGTAAATGATATCTCTGCCGTTGCCGTCATTAAAAGGTCTGTAATAACCAAAATAACCTCTGTTGTATAAATAATAATCTGAGTAAGAATTGTAATAGCGGCTATCAAAACCATTGTACCTATCGTTAAAAGTATTACCGTAACGCCTTTGTTTATAATACTCTTCGGTAAGTACAATAAAACCCCCGTCTTTTTTTAATATTACATTTCTAATATTTAAATTATCGTAAGCTGTACGCCAATCAGGTTTGCCCGATAATTTAGCCCGCAATGAATCATCAAAAATATTTATGGTTTGTTTTGTGATATTAAAAGAATCCCGACTTATAACAGCAGAAAGCAATCCATCAATATTTCCTGCATTTTTTTTGTATGAAAAAGTAGTAAGGATGTAATTTTTATTTCGGTTGTCTATTTTTATTTGCGGACTTTGTATAAGCTGTTTGTTTAATGGAATATTTACAATAAAAAGTTTATCAGTTTTTAGTTTTTTAAAATTTAATTCCAGCGTATTTATATATTCTTCTCTTGCGTTTTGTTTTACTTTTGGGAAAAGAATAGTTCCATCATTGTCTATAAGCAGGTCGCCAAAATCTTCTCTGTTGTCATTATAATTTATGATTCTTTTAGTGCTGTCCAGCAACACAAAATTTTCGTTGTACACTTTAGTTATTTGTGTGTACTCATTGTTTCTTGACTGTGTTTTGTATAATAAAAGTTTGGTTTTATCCTCACTCCAGGTAAAGTAATAATGTACTTTACTTGAGAAAAAACTTTGCCTTGTTGTGTCAAGATCTATTATTGTACCTATTAATTTACCCTGTTCATTCATACGGGCTGCTTTGCTATAAATAGTATTTCCTTTT
>JAYTCO010000396.1:0-3453 GCA_043736415.1 Ferruginibacter sp.
GGAAAAATATTTTTGTGGCCGGACAGTTTACATGCTTTGAAGCAAGCGATAAATACAAAATGCGTTTTAACGAAACAAGCGGTTTATATGAAGCCTCAGTTTATATGAAGCAGGGTTATTATGCTTATACTTATTTACTTGAAGATGAAAAAGCTGTGGACTATACAAACATTTTGGAAGGTAATTATTGGGAAACAGAAAATAATTATACCGTACTCGTTTATTACAAAAGTTTTACAGATCGCACAGACCAATTGATAGGTATAGGTCAAATAAATTCCAGAAGAGATAGACCTGGTCTTAGATTTTAATAATTAATATAAATGTTTTCGCTGCTTTATTAAATGGAACTTCTACAGAAATTTTTGGCTTACATAAAAAATCAAAATCTTTTTACAAAAAAAGATCATCTTCTTATTGCTGTGAGCGGTGGCGCAGACTCAGCTGTACTTTGTGCATTGTGTGCGGCTGCAGGCTTAAGTTTTTCTTTGGCTCATTGTAATTTTAAATTAAGAGGAGCAGAAAGTTACAGAGATGAACAGTTTGTAAAAAAATTGAGTGAACAGTTAGGTGTAAAACTTTTTGTAAAAACGTTCGACACAATTTCTGAAGCAAAACTTAATAAAACTTCCATTGAAGAAACTGCCCGCAACCTACGTTACGATTGGTTTAAGCAATTGTTACTTGAAAGTAAAACATCTGACAATCCATTTTCATTTTTACTTACTGCACATCATGCAGATGATAATGTTGAGACAGTGATGATGAATTTTTTTAGAGGAACCGGTATTAAAGGGCTAAGAGGAATACTACCGAAACAGCAACAGATTGTCAGGCCATTGTTGTTTGCAAAGCGAAAAGATATTGAGGAATACGCAGTTACAAATCAGGTGGAATATATTACCGACAGTTCCAACGCAAGCAACGATTATACAAGAAATTTATTCAGGAATGAAATATTGCCTTTAATTGAAAAAATTTATCCTGAGGCTTTAAAAAATGTATTAAAAAACATAGATCGGTTTGCAGCTGTTGAATATTTATATGAAGAAAGTATTGAGCAGATAAAACAAAAATTAATTGAAAGGAAAGGGGATGAAATTCATATTCCTGTTTTAAAATTATTAAAAACCAAACCCCTTCAAACGGTTATTTATGAAATTATAAAAGATGCCGGGTTTACAGCAATGCAGGTAAGCGAGGTTGAAAAATTATTGCACAGTGATTCGGGTAAATACATAAAATCTGCATCACATATTATTTTGCTTAACAGGAAATGGTTGATTATTTCTCCCCAAACATCATCATCACAAACAAAAAATATTATTGTTGAAGAAAATGCAAATAATATTTTATTTGAGGAAGGTACATTACAGATATATTCATGCGCTAAGCCGGAAAAATTTGTAGGAGAAATCTCGACAGTATTTATAGATGCAGTAAATCTTACCTATCCTTTGCTGCTGCGCAAATGGAAAACCGGAGATTATTTTTATCCTTTGGGAATGACAAAAAAGAAGAAATTGAGTCGTTTTTTTATTGATATAAAACTTTCTATTCTGCAAAAAGAAAAATGCTGGGTATTAGAGTCCGATAAAAAAATAGTTTGGGTAATTGGTTACAGAATAGATGAACGTTTTAAAATCACCTCGAGTTCAAAACAAATTGTAAAACTGAACTTAGTTCGCTAGAGCCAAATACACTAAACTTTTTAATGTCTTCTAAAATATATGGAAAAAGTTCAGGTCTTATAACTGCTATTAATGCAATAGTAAATACAAATCCAAAAACTGAGCCCCATAAATGTGCATCATGGTTTACATTGTCTTGATTTTTTTTGCCCATGTAAATACAATAAATAACATACAGAATTGCATAAATGGTTGCTGAAATTTGTATGGCGCCATATAAATAAATACTCATCCAGGGGCTAAAGATAATACTTGCAAAAATTACAGCAGATACAGCACCCGAGGCTCCGAGAGAACGGTAATCGGCATCGTCATTGTGTTTTAAATAACTAGGAATATCAGCTGCTATTAATCCTAAAAAGTATAGGGCCAAATAAGAAAATTTACCACCAAGGCCGCTTGCTGATAATATTATTTCTAAATTTTTACCAAAGAAATAGAGGGTAAACATGTTGAAGAAAAGATGGATCCAGTCTGCATGTAAAAAACCCGATGTTATAAAACGATAATATTCTTTGTTTCGCTTTTCATAATAAGGCCAACCAATTGTTTTTGATAAAAATGTATTATTAGAAAAACCTACAATTGAAAATAAAACGTTTGCAGCAATCAGGATAAGGGTTACAGGGTATTGAGAGAAATCCATTCGTAAAATTTTGGCCAAAGCTAACTCAAAAAAATTATCCAAAGTTTTGTTAACTTGAACTGAATTATTTTAATAATTATCTGCTGGTATGCTTTTTGAAAAATGCTTTTTACACTTAAAAATTTATATTATGAAAACACTTAAACTTTTTTCTTTGCTGGCTTTAATATTTGTTTTGGCAAGTTGCGATGCGGTTAGACAAGCAACAAATACCACAGGTGGAGCCGTATTTTCTTTAAATGGCAAATGGCAACTCAGCAATAATAATCCTGAAAATACTTTGTTAAACAGTATTGTAACAGTTTCATTATTTTCTTCCGAAGGTAAATTAACATACCTAGGAAATAATACACAGTGTTACAGAGAAAATGATATCAAATGGAAAAATATTAAATCTGATAAAGCGGGTGGATATGTAATTGATAATTTATTGAGCAATTGTAATTCGGGCGCATTAAATTACCAGCCTGCAACTATTGCTGTAATATCTAATGGTGAGATAAAAGTGAATGGTAAAAATGCAGCAGGTCAGAACAATACACAGACCTGGACAAGAATTAAATAATCTCACCACACATTTATATGAAGGCAGTCATAATTAATTTTATGACTGCTTTCTTCGTTTTATGCATGATGGTATTTTTCGTTTCTAATTATTGAACAAGCCCTGTAAACCTGCTCTGCCAATATCAATCTAACCAACTGGTGAGGAAATACCAAAGCCGATAGACTCCATTTAAAATTTGCTCTTTGTGTAATAGCCTCTGATACACCATAAGCCCCACCAATAATGAAAATTAGATTTCTAACACTTTCTACGGTCCTCTGTTCTATAAACTTGCTAAATGCTTCACTGGTCAGGGTTTTTCCACGTTCATCAAGCAGTACAACATAATCTTCTTTGGTAAGCAGTGCTGACAAAACTTCACCCTCTTTTATTTTAAGTATTGCAGGTTCCATAATGCCGGCATTTTTAGGCATAGGAACAATTAGCCAGTCAACAGGATAATAATTTCCTATTCTCTTTGTAAAAAGTTCAACACCTTCCTTTACAAAACTATCGTGGCTTTTACCTATCGTCCAAAAATTTATTTTCATATATGTGTATTATTTTTC
>JAYTCO010000397.1:0-3434 GCA_043736415.1 Ferruginibacter sp.
TAGAAACAATGGTGGTGGTTCTTTATACGATGTTGTGCAAATGGCGGGTTTATTTATTGAAGACGGTCCAATTGTACAGGTAAAAAGCAGGGATGATAAACCGTCAATTTTAAGAGACAGAGACAGATCAGTTCAATATACAGGGCCGTTTGCGGTGATGGTAGATGAAACAAGTGCATCAGCATCTGAAATATTTGCAGCAGCTATTCAGGATTATAAAAGAGGAATAGTAATAGGGAGTACAAGTACTTATGGTAAAGGAACTGTGCAGAGAACAATTCCCTTAAATCCTGAAAGTGAGAACAGTTTAATTAGTAATAATAAAACGGAAGATCTTGGTTCATTAAAATTAACCTTGCAAAAGTTTTATAGAATTAATGGCGGAGCTACCCAGCTTAAAGGAGTAACTCCTGATGTTGTTTTACCGGATAGACTTGAATATTTAAAGTTTAGAGAAAAGGACAATAAATATGCATTGAAGTGGGATGAAATTGAAAAGGTAGATTTTAAACCATGGGAAAATTACACGAATCTGAATGCCGTTATCAGTGCAGCAAATACGCAGACAGGTATAAGCCCCAATTTTACTAAAATAAAGAACAGCGTAAAAATTTTAGAAAATAACTCTAACAAGCCTTTTAGCTTAAATCTTAAACAATACGAGGATGAAAAAAAGCAATTGAAAGCTGTTTACAAACAACTGGAGGAGGCCTACAAACTTGCAAAAGCTATGGATGTAAAAAACATTGTGGCTGATACTGTTGACATCAATAAAACAAAAGAAAAAACAGAAAGAAACAAACAGTTTGTGAAAAGAGTAGGGGAAGATATTTACATAGATGAGTCAGTAAAAATCTTAAACAAAATGATTGTAAACGATAAAATGGTAAAGAGAAATTAATAAAGCTTCTTAATAGTAAAGCCGCCATGTAAAATTTACATGGCGGCTTTTTTTATTTTAAATATCGCTCGTTAGTAATATTTACATGGTGACAAAAATGACCAACAATAATATTTCCTACAGTGTTTACAGTTGCCGTTGCAGCGCTAAAGTTACCCGTTGTGTTAAGCATATCATCAGTAAAGGATTTAAATAAAAGCGTAGTGGCTTCTCTCACAATTTTCATTTCATCAACAAGATTTGCCCAGGTTCTACGGTTAGCAAATGAATTTACAGCATACACATTTTCATCAAAGCCGGGCAGTGTAACCGTTTCTTTTCTTGCTATTGCCAATGCTCTAAACGCAAAAATTCTTTCAGTATCTATCATATGCTGAAGCATTTCTTTCATCGTCCACTTTCCAACAGCATAAGCATACATGGCTTTTTCATCGGAGATGGAATTAAAAAAATCTGTCAATGTTTTTGCCTGATTATTCATGGCAGACAGTACATCTTTCTCCGGTACTAACGAGGTATAGTTTTCGAAGTAATTTTTGTAAACGGCAGGTTCGTTCATAATTTTTTTTCAAATGTACAGTTTCCAACAAACAAAAACCGCTTCTGGTACTGAAGCGGCTTTTTCATTTAATTATTGAAAAGAAATTATCCTTTTTTTGATATTTTAATTTTTGTTTCAGGTATTTTCATCATTGGCTTTTTCTGCATATTTCCCGCATATTTCATGGCTTCGTAAGCATTTACAAAACCTCCTGTTTTTGAAAGTTCACTCAGTGAAACCTTTTCTTTTGTTTCAGGATTGTTTACTTTTTCTTTTGGTGCTACTGCAGATTTTTCAATAGCTTCTTTTAATTGTACCGCAGTAAGGTTTGGATAATATTCCAATAACAAAGCTGCAGTTCCTGCTACCACAGGACAAGCCATAGATGTACCACTTAAATTTCCATAATTATTTCCGCCGGGTAGTGTGGAATAAATATTTACACCGGGTGCAAATACATCAACTTCTTTTTTGCCATAGTTGCTGAATGATGCTGTAAGTCCGCCATTTTTTTTATCGCCGGATGCGCCTACTGTAATAACATTATCTGCTCTGCCTTTTCCGTTTATAAAAAATGGATTAGGAAAGTTATATGTTGTATCTACATTTTTTGAATCGTTACCTGCAGCATGTACAAGCAAAACATTTTTACTTGCAGCATACCTAAATGCATCATCCACCCATTCTTTTTCGGGCGAAAAATCTTTTCCAAAACTCATGCTGATTATCTGTGCTCCATTGTCAACTGCGTAACGAATAGCGTTAGCAATATCCTTGTCATGCTCATCACCATCAGGCACTGCTCGTACAGCCATTATGCGCACATTATCAGCAACGCCATCCATTCCCTTACCATTGTTTCTTACAGCCCCAATTATACCTGCGCAATGCGTACCATGCATTGGTGTGCTTGCAAGCAAATCATTGTTGCCATAATTGCGATCATTGATATTGGTTTCATCGTCTTTTACAATATCTTTTCTATAAGCAACTGGGGCTTTCAATGCTGATTCCCCTTTGCGAATTTCGCCACTCAATTGTTCAATCAGTTGCTCATTTGTTATATCAGTAGAATTATTAGCTTTTGAAAAGGCTATTAAAATTACTTGAGCCATTTCAGCATCTGCATTAGTAGGTTTATATGTATCCATATCAACACTGGTGTAAGCAACTTTACCAATTTCTTTTTTAATAACAGAATCACCTTTTACAACCTTGGGATACATAAATACTATCTGCTTAAATTGTTGCAGATCTATATCTCCAACGGTCTTTTGCTTGGCTCTTTCAAAATCAGCAAATTCTTTTTTTTCGGTTGCAGAAACAGCATCAGCTTCTGTCTTACTTTCCCATTTCGTTTTTAATTTGTGATAAACTCTTGCAGCTTCGTAGCTATCTTCTTTTACATTTTTACCATCTTTACCACCAATAAAATTCCAACCGTGTACATCATCTATGTAACCGTTTTTATCATCATCAATTCCGTTGCCCGGAATTTCTTTTGGGTTGGTCCAAAGTATTGGCTTTAAATCTTCTTGTGTAGTATCTATGCCACTGTCAATTACAGCAACGATAACACGTTTGCTTTTTAATTTTTTTGACTTTGCAAGGTCGTATGCTTTCTGCAGACTAATACCATTGTAACCGGTGGTTGCAAGGTCAAGTTGGTGCCAGTTTTTTGGAACTTCTTCCTTACTTTTTTGTGCAAATGCTGATGCACCTAAAAGCATAGCAGCAAAGGCTATTGTAGTGATTTTATTCATTTATTTTTTTGATTGATTTGTTTGAGTAACGAAAATAATACATACAGCTCTGCAAATATTACCTTTTGTGTAATTTTAGGAAACTTTGTGATGGAACGGACGATGGACAATAGACAATAGACGACGGACGATGGACCATGGACTACAGAGGGCTGGACACAGATAACTTGAGTCGGCACTAACCACTAACCGATCGCCACTAGGAACTCCCCACTCGCAACTCCCTACT
>JAYTCO010000398.1:0-8057 GCA_043736415.1 Ferruginibacter sp.
TCTACAGCAAGCAATTTACTGGAAGCCTGTCTTGCTTTAAATTTAAATGCAATTGCCCAGCGTGGATGGTGCGATGTCATGCCCAGTTTATCCTGCATATTTAAATCATTCACCTTTATCACCATGCCATCGATCTCGTATGGAAGTGCATCTCTTCCCTCTTCAAATTCGTTAACATATTTTATTACATCGTCAATTCCGTGTACAACTTTCATTTCTTTTTTAGGAGATTTAAAACCGAGTTGCCAAAGCATTTCAAGCATGCCAGAATGGGTAGTTGGTAGTGGAAATTGACCAGTATCTAGTGGAGATTGGGGAGAGAGAATTGGTTGATTGGTTGATTGGTTTTTTGGTACCATATCTAATCTCGTGTCTTGTGTCTTTTGTCTTTCATCTGCACCACCTATATAACTCACATGGTACAAAAAAGCTTCTAGATTTCTTTTGTTTACAATTGATGGATCCTTCATGCGAAGCGTTCCTGCTGCTGCGTTTCGTGGGTTGGCAAGTGGTGCCAATCCTTCTTCCATCAACCCTTTATTATATGCTGCAAACTTATTTTTGTTCATCAGCACTTCTCCTCTAAATTCAATGGTTTCTACTCCATATTTAGAAAAAGCAGCACTTAAAGGCAACGAACGAATCTGTTTAATATTGGGTGTAATATCATCTCCGACTTCACCATCGCCTCTTGTAATGCCGGTGAGCAATTGGTCATTTTCATACACGAGAGAAATGCTTGCGCCATCAAATTTTGGCTCTATGCAATACTCAATATTTTCCTGTTTGGAAAGCTCTTTTACTTTTCTGTCAAAGTCAGTTAAGTCCGCAGCATTGTAAGAATTATCCAGCGACAACATAGGAACCAGGTGCTGAACTTTTGGAAAGTTTTTTATCAACCCTTTGCCCACACGCTGTGTTGGAGAATCTGCTGTAATTAATGCTGGATATTTTTCTTCAAATTGTTGCAACTTTTTATAAATAATATCGTATTCACCATCACTTATAATCGGATCGTTTTCTACATAATACCGCTGCTCATGAAAACGCAAAACAGTACGTAGTTGCTCTATATTTTCTGCATTTGTTTCGCCTTCGGCAGATGACAGCCATTTGATAGAATCCTGTTGAAGCGCTCTTACCTGTTGTGCATTAAACATCTTCAAATGTAGAATGGATATTTAAGATTGAATGATTTTTTTAAAGAAAAACCACAATCAGTAATACAACCAACCCAACAGATTGTATTTAAAATAAATACTTATTTTTGAACATGAAAAATCTTACCATTCTACTAACGGGCTTTTGTCTTTTATCATTTTTATCGGCCTGCAACAACAAACAAAAAGTTTCGCTAATTATTCAACACGCAACAATTTACACAGCAGATTCCAGCTTTTCTGTGGTGCAGGCAATGGCCGTCAACAACGGAAAAATTATTGCTACCGGAACCGATGAAGAGATCATGAAAAAATATTCGTCTGATTCCATAACAGATGCTACAGGTAAAACAGTTTTCCCGGGCTTTATTGATGCGCATTGCCATTTTACAGGCTATGCAACTGATATGTGGAAATGTAATCTGGTAGGCACAACTTCTTTGGATGAAATTGTAAATAAAATAAAAACATACAGCATGAATGCACCCCGTGAATGGATCTATGGGCGTGGCTGGGACCAGAATAAATGGACGGTAAAAGAATTTCCAAACAAAGAAATATTTGACAGTTTGTTCCCAGACAGACCCGTATTTTTAAAACGGGTTGATGGGCATGCAGCTTTACTAAACCAAAAAGCATTAGACCTTGCAGGCATTACTGCAGCAACTAAAATTGACGGTGGAGAAGTTGAATTAAAGAATGGAAAACTGACCGGTATTTTGTTAGACAATGCTATGCATTTTGCCGAAAAGAAAGTGCCGGAAATAAATGACACACTTGCACAAAAGTATTTTAATGATGCACAAAATTATTGCTTTGCTGCAGGCCTTACGGGCGTGCATGATTGCGGAATAAGCGAGCACACACTTGATTTAGTTTTAAACGCTCAAAAAAACGGCGGATTAAAAATGAAAATATTTGCACTATTATCAGATGATACGACTTACTATGACAAATGGCTAAAAAGCGGACCGCTAAAAACAGAAAGATTTACAGTTGGTGGTTTTAAATTTTATGCAGATGGTGCTTTGGGTAGCAGAGGTGCATGTTTGTTGAAAGATTACACAGACAAAGAGGGGTGGAAAGGTTTTCTATTGCATGATAAAGCACATTTTGAAAAAGCTGCAAAACTATTTGCCAACAGCGTTTTGCAAATGTGTACTCATGCCATTGGCGATAGTGGTAACAGAGAAATTTTAAAAATATATGCTGATGTGCTAAAAGGTAAAAACAACAAGCGCTGGCGTATTGAACATGCTCAGGTTTTAGATGCCGCCGACTTTCATTTTTTTGCAGATTACAATATTATTCCTTCTGTGCAACCAACACATGCCACAAGCGATATGTATTGGGCAGAAAATAGAGTTGGTGCAGAGCGCATAAAAACTTCTTACGCATACAAACAATTGTTACAGACAAATGGCTGGATGCCGCTTGGCACTGATTTTCCGGTAGAATATATTGAGCCCATAAAAACATTTTTTGCAGCTGTTGCAAGGCAGGATAACAAAGGCTTTCCAGCCAATGGATTTCAAATGGAAAATTCTCTTACCCGCAAGGAGGCTATTTATGGCATGACGATTTGGGCGGCCAAAGCAGCTTTTGAAGAAAAAGAAAAAGGCAGTTTAGAAGTTGGTAAGGCTGCAGACTTTATTATGCTCGATACCGATTTAATGAAATGCGATAAAACAAAAATATTGGCAACGAGTGTATTAGGCACATGGATAAATGGGGAAAGGGTTTTTGGAAAGTAGTTATTTATAAACTTAATTTTTCCACTTTATTCGGTGTAATCAAATAAGCAAATGGCTTTTTCTTATTTAAGATTATCTTGGAAATTTCAGGCCAATGTTTTATAATCACTTTTACTCTTTCCCAATAGGAAGTTTTGTTTGGTATTTTTAAAAAGAAAGCTCCAAAATCATTTTGTTGTAACAGATTTGCTAAATGTCTAGTTCGACTAATATTTATGTCTGCTGAAAGAAATATTCCATCTTTTTTACCCCATTTTGGAATCCAATCCTCATCTTTTATACCTTTTCCGAATATACTTTTCATCGAAACTACTTCAATACCATTGTCCATTGGACGTTGAATTTCATTTAACCCATCGGCTAAATGTTCTGATAAATTTTCATCTACCAGTATTTTAATCATGCAGCTTTGTTATGGAATAAGTAAATGGCTGATTGTACTTCTTTTAGGGAAATAGCATACAAACGAGAAAGAAATTGTTTGCTTTCACCTGCACTATACATTTCATAAATAGTCTCTGCCATTATATTTGTTTTTTCAATAATGGGCTGTCCAAACTGGTGATGAGGATCAACAACAATGCTTTTATTTTTTCCAAGTGGGTAATATTTTTCTGCAACTTTATTATGAGAAAAATCAATTTTATTGTAAAATTGTTGAATGAGCTGGGTTAAAGTTATTTGATTTGTCTTGTCAGCTTTCACAGTTGTTCCATCTTCTAAAGAATATAAAATACTTCTTCCATCTGTCAATAATTTAGCAGATGCAAATGGATAGACTGTTTTAAGTTGCTTTGCCATTGTTTCATGTGCTTCAAAAATTTTTCTTTGAGAAACGCCGGCATCTCTTAAGCAGTAGAAGATATAAAACTCTATTAAAGTATAGAAATTTGTAGCCTGATCTCTACCTTCCCCCCATGAATATTTTTGATCATATTTTTCTGAAAGCCTAATATCCCAAAAATCATTAAGCCACCTTCTCACTTTTTGCTTAGGCAATTTTAGTAAGAAAGATATATCAGAGATGGAATAAATTCCCTCTCCCAATTTGCTATGTACTTTTGTAAAAACCATGATGAGTATGAAGGTATAATTTTTTGATTTCTAAAGCTAATATTCTTGTTACAATGTGTAAAGTTGTGATTTATTTGCAATAACAATGTTTTTAGACAGTTAAAACCACAATAGAAATTCTTTCTCAATTAATATTTACTTCTCCATAAACGCCTTCATCTCTTTGTACCTATCATTGCCAGTATTAAAAAACTGTGTAATCATGGGCACATGCTTTTTACCACTTAAGATTGTATAGTTTGGTTGTGGCACAAAAGCTTTTAATGCAGTTACAAATTTTTCATTACTCGTTTCAATGGAAGGATATGTTTTGCTGCCACGATAAATAAGCATTGGCGGCATGTTGCTGTGCAAAAAATACATGGGAGATGCTTCCTTCCATATTTTTGGGTCGTTACTGAATGTGTTTAAATAACTGTTACCAGATTCAAAGTTTTCGCTTTTTAAATAGCCATACATATCAAGGCCTGCCGCATCTATCAATATTATTCCTTTTAACGGATTTGCAATTCCAACTCGGGAGAAATATTCTTTTTTTATTGCTACCAATGCAGCTAAATGTCCACCGGCAGAGTGACCGGAGATAAATATTTTATCAGGGTTACCACCGTAAGATTTGATATTTTCTTTTACCCATTTTACAGCCTTGGCAACATCAATTGCCATTTCATCGTAACCGGCTTTAGGGCTTTTAGGATAATCAACAATAATGGTAACAACATCTTTTCTTGCCCAACGGCTTCCAAAAAAACTGTACAGTTCTTTTTTACCGGAGTTCCAACTTCCACCGTACACAAAAATTAAAACATTTTTTAAATCTGCACTTTTTTTAGGAGCAAATACGTTAAGTGTTTGTGCAGGTTTGATGGTAATGTTATCTGCAGGCAAATAGGTAATGTTTTTACTTCGGTGCACAGCTTTAAATGCACAGCTGCTAAACATTAAGCAGCACATCAACCCAAAAAATACAGAACCTACACCAGAAGTAAAATTTTTATTTATCATGTAAAACTATTTACGAAATGGAGCCTTTTTAAGTTCAAAAAATATTGTATTGCTGCCACCCTTATTTCTTTTTCTTTTGTCCTCTCGTAATTGGTTTACCGTACTTTTTCATCATTCTGTCTTTCCTTCTCACAACAAAATTTACCTTGCTGTTTTTTGCAGACTTTTCGTGAAACGCAGGACCTACTTCTTCTTTTTTGGGAAGCCTTACCTGGTAAGTCTTCATGAACACTTTGGGGATTTCATCTTCCGTTAACACATCTGATATAACCAAATGCTCGGGCAATAGCGTAACCGGCACGGTATAGTGCATCAGCGTTTCAATAATTTCCAGCAAAGGCTTTTCCTTCTCTGTAAAAAAAGTAATGGCAATACCTTTTTTATCGGCACGGCCTGTACGCCCAATTCTATGAATATAATTTTCAGGTACATCCGGCGTATCAAAATTTATTACGTGCGTTACCTCAGAAATATCAATACCACGGGCAACAATATCTGTTGCAATAATAAAACGGTAGTTGCCTTCCTGAAACTGTTTTACGGTATTAAAACGGTGGTTCTGTTCTTTGTTGGAATGTATAACGCCAACAGTACCCGGAAACGTCGGTTCGAGCTGTTCGTACAATTCATCTGCCAATTTTTTTGTGGCAGCAAATACCAACACCTTCGTCATGCTTTGCTCTTCTGTCAGCAACAAATTGAGCAGGTTTACTTTGGTATAAAAATTTGGAACAGCATAAACGGTCTGTTCAATATTTTCAAGCGGAGTTCCTGTAGGTGCAGCTTCCACTCTTTCCGGATCATCAAAATAAGTATTCATCAGCAATTCTACATCAGGCGTAATGGTTGCAGAAAACATGAGGTTCTGCCGCTTGGGTGGCAACAGATCAAGAATGTTTTTTAACTGTGTTCTAAAGCCAAGGTTAAGCATTTCATCTACCTCATCTATAATCAGTTTTTTAATTCCTTTTGTTTTTACCGCACCACTCATGCAGAGATCGTAGAGCCTGCCGGGCGTGGCAACCAACACATCAACGCCTTTGTGAACTTCTGCAGCCTGCGTATTTATGTTTACACCACCATATACACCTACCACCACAACACTCATGTAAGTCGTTAACTCTTTTACAGTTTCTACAACCTGCGCTACGAGCTCTCTTGTAGGCACAACAATTAATATTTGGGGCGTTTTTTCTTTGCTGAATTTCCATTGCTTAAGGCATGGAAGTAAATAGGCAAAAGTTTTACCGGTACCGGTTTGTGCAATGCCACAAACGTCTCTGCCACTCATTGCTACAGGAAAAACCTTGTGTTGAATAGTAGTTGGATTGGTGTAACCAAGGTCGGCAAGTGCTGAATGTAATGCAGCATTTAAGTTGAGGTCTTCAAAAGTCATTAGTAAAAATTATCTGCGAAGATAGTTTTTAAATGCCAGCCCTATTATACCTGCTTTAACCAGCCTGTAATGCTCATTCTGCTGCGGTTTGCGGTGGTAACTTCATGCTCCATTTCATCGCTTTTAAAAAACACTGCCGTTTGCGATTCTGGTTGTATTTTTTGAGATTCTCCATTTTGATAAACCAATAACTGTCCACCATCATCTTCTGCCCAATTGTTATTCAAATAATTAATGAGCGAAAACTTTCTGTTGCTGTCATTTTTAAACTGGTCTTTGTGGCGCTTGTAACCACTGCCCTGTCCATAAACTGCATAGTGAAATTCATACCCATTTATGCCTGTGTAACACGTGCTGTTTAGTCTCTCAATAAACTCTTCTATGTGAGTTAAAAATTGCTGTTCAAAAACATTGTCATGGCTTTTATCCATCCAGTAAATTTTATCGCCACGCATATGTTGCTTGGTATCCATAACTTTTTCGTTGCCTACGCCGGCAAAAGTCATGAGATCATCTTTTTGTAACTGCAGAATATTTTGTTGCAAGCCTGCAGACAATTCTTCAGTTAAAAAATCTACATCTATTCCTATTTTATTTTCGAGATAAGTATCTATGAGTAAATCAAACCGGTTGTAAGTTTCAGGCATGCGGGTAAGTTAATCTTTCAAACCAACAAGCATGGTTAAATTATAAACCATAAATATCTTTGGCGACTCTAAATGTATTGCAATGTGCTTCTGTAATTATTTTTACATCTGCACTGTAACCACCGCCCATACTAACAACACATGGGATTTTATTTTTGTGTAATTGATTAAATACAAATTCATCTCTATGTTTGCATCCCTGCAAGGTTACTTTTAGTTTACCGAATTTATCTGTATCTAAAACATCTACACCGGCTAAATAGAATGCTATATCAGGTTTTACTTTTTCTATTAATCCGGGCAATTCATCGCTCAATAATTTTAAATACGTTTCGTCGTTTGTACCATCCAGCAGTTCTACATCCAGATCGCTCTTTTCTTTGCGAAATGGATAGTTGTTTTTGCCATGCATGCTCAATGTAAAAACCCGGTTTTCCTGTTCAAATAATTTTGCTGTACCGTTGCCCTGGTGAACATCAAGATCAATAATCAAAATCTTTTGTGCAAGGTTATTAGCCAATAAATAATTCGCTGCAATTGCCTGGTCATTCAACATGCAAAACCCTTCGCCTCTTTCGGCAAATGCATGGTGTGTGCCGCCTGCAATATTCATGGCCACTCCGTTTTGCATGGCAAAACTGCAACAGTCAATAGTGCCCTGTGCAATAATTAATTCTCTTTGCGTAAGTGCATTCGATTGTGGAAAGCCAATAACCCGTTGCTCTCTGTCAGACAACTCCTGGTTTATTAATTTATCGAGATATGCTGCATCATGCGTAAGCAAAACCGTTTCTCTTAAACAAGGTTGCGGTGCGAAAATATTTTCTTCTGTAATCGTTCCTTCATACAACAACTGCCCAGGTATCAGTTCATATTTAAGCATAGGAAATCGATGACCCTCGGGTAAAGGGTGCGCATAAATAGGATCGTAAGCAATTTTAAGAATGGAAAAATTTGTTTTCATTATTACTAAATTTCCAAGTCAAAATGAAAATTACAAAGTTTACAAATATGCTTTTTA
>JAYTCO010000399.1:0-3423 GCA_043736415.1 Ferruginibacter sp.
ATGATGCCGTTTATGAATGGTTTTGAATTGCTTAAAAAATTGCGCAGCGATGAACATACAAGCCATATCCCTGTAATTATGCTTACAGCAAAAACAGATATGGATAGTAAGATGAAAGGTATAAAAAGTGGTACGGATGCCTATTTAGAAAAGCCCTTCAATATTGAAGAGTTACAAATTCGTGTAGAAAAATTATTAGAGTTGCGAAAAAATCTACAACAATTTTATTTAAACAAAGCCGGGTTGTTAAATAATTTACCGGCAAAATCATTGGCAGAAAATTTAAATGAAGAAATTAAATTATTGCCTCAAACAGAAAATAAATTTGTAAGTAAAACACGAGAGATAATTGAAACACACA
Organism: Ferruginibacter sp.; assembly: GCA_043736415.1. Classification (GTDB taxonomy): domain Bacteria; phylum Bacteroidota; class Bacteroidia; order Chitinophagales; family Chitinophagaceae; genus Ferruginibacter. The sequence goes on from JAYTCO010000399.1 coordinate 362, forward strand.
TTGCCGATACTGCATTTTCGGTTGAAGATTTATGTAAGGAGGTATTTATGAGTCACTCAAAATTGCACCGCAAACTCGATGCATTAATAGGTTGCTCACCAAATAAATTTATTCGGATGATCCGTTTAAAAAAGGCAAAAGAATTGTTGCAGCAAACAGAAGAAACGATTTCATCTATCGCTTTCGATTGTGGCTTTCACGATCCCGGATATTTTGCCCGTGTGTTTAAACAAGATTTTGGCAGAACACCGCAAGAGTGGAGAGGCGAAGTGAAAAATGCATAAGATTGAGATTAACTTTTTCTACCATTCGTTTCTCCGCAGCTTTTCTCAAAATAAATCTACAGCATTAGCTTTCCCAAACCTTATTGCTTTTTACAAGCATATTTATGATGTTTGTTAGGTATTTCAATGGAGCCTTAAATAGCTTTTATAAACTTGCAACATTGATGTCAGATAGTTTTATTACATAGATAAAGAACTTTCGTATTTTACACTTTTTCCAAATCGTTTAATAGTTTATTTATTGTGAATATTAACATGAGCGAAAAGGGGTGGCGTGTAAGTTTTAAAATTTGTCATTTATAGACCTGGGCTAAAAAGCAATAACTGCTTGAAAGAATATTTTTAGAATGCATATGTACGCCACCCAAAATGCTTTGTTTCATATCTGCCTTTACTTTGTATTTTAATAAAAGTGAAGTAAATTTACAAAATTAACAAATGATGATTGAAAGCTAGATAATGATAGCCAAAAGTGCTTAGTACTTTTTAGCCCAAAGGCTTATTATATTATACCACTTGGATATTAAATTGATAAAGCTTATTTTGAAATTCACAATAATTTTATTTTAATCAAAAAAAAGGAGGCATTTATGAAAAGTACTTTTCTAAGGTTGAAAGTTATGGCAGTCATATTAATATTAATTATGACAGGATGTAATAAGCAAACGTTACAAGATGAAATTTTTCAACACGAGTCATTATCAGCGAAAGCGCCATTGTTTGATCAGTCTGTAGGTGCTAAGTTTATTGATAATAATTATATAGTTGTATTTAAAGGCAATGTGAATAATGTTGACGGTGAGGTGGACGACATAAGTAAGAAATTAAATATCAAAGCGAAATTTCGGTATAAGCATGCTATTAAAGGATTTGCCGGCCTACTTCCTTTAGAAGTTGTTGAGGCATTACGCAACGATCCACGGGTAGCATATATTGAGCAAGATCAGGAAATGCATTTTGTTGCTACGCAAGCGAATCCTCCTTCGTGGGGTCTTGATAGAATAGACCAACGATCACTTCCACTTGACGCTTCTTACACCTACAACCAAACAGGTGCAGGAGTAGATGCATACATAATAGATTGTGGTATATTATTAACTCACAACGATTTTGGCGGAAGAGCAGTAACTGGAGTAGATGAAATAACTATCGGCGGTACTGCTACAGACGGTAATGGTCATGGGACCCATGTAGCCGGCACCGTAGGTGGGGCTTCGTATGGCGTTGCAAAGGGTGTAAAATTAATTGCAGTTCGGGTACTTGATAATAGTGGCTCAGGTACTACTTCAGGTGTAATTGCCGGAGTTGACTGGGTTACAGGTGATCACACTACAAATCCCGCTGTTGCCAATATGTCTTTAGGTGGAGGAGTTTCAACTGCATTAGATGATGCTGTAAGACGTTCTATTACCGACGGAGTAACCTATTGCATAGCAGCAGGAAATTCGAGTGCAGATGCATCTAACTCTTCACCTGCAAGGGTTGCAGAAGCAGTTACTGTAGGAGCTACAAATATAAATGATGGATTTGCTTCTTTTTCAAACTTTGGATCGGTTGTAGATATTTCTGCTCCTGGTGTTAACATCACCTCAGATTGGAATACAACAAATACATCTACTAATATTATTTCGGGAACATCTATGGCTACCCCTCATGTGGCAGGTGCAGCAGCGTTGTATTTGCAGGCTAATCCTACGGCAACTCCTGCTCAGGTTCAGTCGGCAATAAAATCCAATGGAACTTCTAATGTGATTTCAGGTGTTCCTGCAGGAACAGTTAACCTTCTTTTGTATTCTTTAATAGTAACGGGTCCTCCACCACCTGCTCCCGGTACACCGACATTAAGTTCACCTATTAATGGAGCCACTGGTGTATCTACAAGTCCAGCGCTTTCATGGAATGCTTCAACTGGTGCTGATTCATATGGGGTACAGGTTTCAAGCGATCCTGGTTTTACTACGTTGGTATATAATCAAACAGGCATCACATCCTTAAGCACAAACGTTTCCGGTCTTACGAATAGTAATGTTTATTACTGGAGATTAATTGCTACTAATACAGGAGGCTCTAGTGCATGGTCGGCTAGCTTTAGTTTTACTACAGCTGCAGGTAATGCTCCTTTAGCTCCAACACTTAGTTCGCCAGTTAGTGGTTCCATGAATGTTTCAAAATCACCAACTCTAATGTGGAACGCATCTAGCAATGCAACTTCATATAGCTTACAGGTTTCAACTGATCCTGGTTTCGCTACATTTATAGAACGACCTAACTTATCCACTACTTCAACTACTCTTACCGGCCTTGGTAGCAGGGTAACTTATTATTGGCGTGTAAATGCAACTAATACTTATGGCACAAGTGTTGGCTGGTCTACGGTCTGGAACTTTAGGACTCAAAAATAGATTTCCATTGTTTACCTGATGCTTATCGCTATTGCGATCCCTTATTATAGAGGCTGTCCGAAAAGGTCAGCCTCTTATTGTTTATTCTGCTGAGGAAAATGTTTATATGGTGGGGGGAATTTTAAGTGAGGAAGTGCAGAAATATTTATAATTTTTATTAAGCTAAAGTGTGAATTTTACATGAATCATTGACACAACCCCAATTCATAATGGGGTTTAAAATGGATTAAATTGAACAGCTTGCAAAATTATAATTAGTGTGACAAAAGCTTTTAAGCAAACAGCATAAATCCGTATATTTCCATTCTCAATATGCCGCTACCAATTAACGACATCCACTTTTTTCAAATCAGTGAAAATGCCATTTCATTGGAAT
>JAYTCO010000400.1:0-19268 GCA_043736415.1 Ferruginibacter sp.
AAAGAAATCTTCATTAAAAGGATAATTAATTTCACCAAAATCCTTTTTGCTGAAAGAAGAAAATAATTTACCATCCAGAAACCATTTGATTTCATTCTCGTTCCACTCCAAAGAAAAAACATGAAATGCATCATTAAAAATTCCTGTTGGTAAACTGATATTTTTACCGAGTTGTGTGCTTCCGGGCCCTGGCCCAAAATGCAATGTGCCGTAATTTTTTGATGGTTCTTTCCCTATCAATTCCATAATATCTATTTCGCCGCTTTGTGGCCACTTACCAAAAACCGAATGTTCGGGCAACATCCAGAAGGCCGGCAATATACCCTGACCCTGAGGTAATTTTGCTCTAAAATCTATGCGACCAAATTTAAAAACTTTTTTATTTCTTGTTACCATTTTTGAAGAGGTAAAGTTCTTATTACCGTATGCTTCTTTCTTAGCTTCGATGATCATTTTACCATTTTTAAAACTGGTATTTTCCGGTCTGTAATTTTCCAATTCGTTATTGCCCCAACCACATATTGTTGGGCAACCATCTCCGTTTTCAAAACTCCTGTTTTTTAAATTTAAAGTGGTCCCATTAAATTCATCCGCCCATTTTAAACGATAACCTTTGTATGATTTTGGTGCATTGTAACCCGTATCAATTACTGCTGTACTTGTTGTTTTTTTATTTTTGAAAGTAGTTTTCATTTTTTGTGCAGCAATGTTTTTTGCAGTGCAACAAAGTAATAATATCAAAACTGCATGTAATAAAATCGACTTAAAGTATCTGATATGCATGTAATAAAAATTAAAAAGATTTTACAAAAAAATATTAAAAAAGCCAAAAAAAAGAGCATTCGGTTAAGAATGCCCTTCGTACTTACTACATATTTTTTATTTATGAACAATTATAGTTTCTGTGGCTATGATTTTCCCACCTGCGTTCATCATTTTAAGATGATAAACCCCATTGCCATGTTTTGTAAGGTCAATGTTCATGGGACTATAACTACTAAAAGATGTGTACTTTCCACTAAATATTAATGCACCTAAAGAATTATAAATAGCTATTTGTAATGGTTGTAAATTGTTTGGATCGGTAAAATACCTTACCTGAAATTTTCCGTTAGAAGGATTAGGATAAACAAATAATTTATTAAAATTCGCTTCAGTAATATTAACTGTGTTGGAAGTGCTTACACAACCAAGAGCACTGGTTACTTTTAGGGTGTAACTTCCTACTCCATCGATATTTACCGGTATAGAATTACCTGATTGCGCTGTTATAACTATTCCATTTCTAAACCATGAATAGGTATTGCCTGAACCCGGAGGATTTGCAGCGGCAATGGTAGTAGTTTGTCCGGGTATTAACTGAGTACCCTGTGTTGCAGCAATAATGGGTGTTGCAGGTGGTGCAACAATTGTAACTATTAATGCAGCTCTTAATCCTTCGCAGCCAAGATTATTGGTTTGGCTAACATAATAAGTTACAGAACCTGCTGTACTTGTAACTGTTGTTGGTGCATTTATTACACCAATACCACCCGTGGCAACAGTATACCAATTTAGAGTATTACCTATAGCTGCTGTTGCAGTTAAGCTACTTGATTGAGCATTTAAACAAATTAATAAAGGCGTACTAACAGTTGGCGCCAATGGAGCAGTATTTACTGTTACAGTTATAGTAGCTCTTGGCCCCTCTACACCTGCACTGGTTTTTTGACTTACATAATAGTTTGTTGTTCCCGCCGCTGTTGTAGATGGTGTTGGCGCAGTAGCACTTGCCGTACCATTCGCAGCTACAGTGTACCACGATAAGATATTGCCTGCCAAGGCTGTTGCCGATAATGGAGCAGCGATACTATTTTGGCAATAAATAATTGGACTAGTAACGATAGGCGCCGGTGGAGCCGGTGGAAGAAGAGCTGCACTAAATTTTACATCATCAAAATAATATGTTCTTTCTCCTGCTACTGCTCCTGTTACACCAAAATTGAAAAATATGGTTGCTTTGTTAAGACTGTATGCAAGGTTTAGCGCCGCTGTGCCTGCTGCCTGATTGGCAAAATTAAATTCCAATGTCTGCCAGCCGTTGGCTGTTGTAACAGTGGCTTCAGTTTCGCAACTGTGTGTTGGATCATTTTTATCTTCAACCTTTAACCTTACCTGTATGCCTGCATGTGGGGAATATACCCTAATATTCATTCGCTTTTCTGTGGCGGTAAACGGTATGTTGCTGCTAAAGCCCGTTTGTACTGTACCGCTTAATGCTGTTATCGTTGTTCCTGCGTAAGTAGCCGCTGTATTGGTTCTTATTACTTTTGCTACTTGGTTGGTTGCTAACGTGGGGTCTGCTACAATCGTTGATTGCTCTGCGCCTGCAAAACCTACCAACCCATAATTAACCGTTGCATCATCAAAGGTTACAGGTAGGTTCATTTGCGTTAGTCCGCCTCCGCCTCCACCACCTGATGTTGCCAATCTTACATCATCAAACAGCCAGGTGTAATTTGCTGTACCATCTCCGGCTGTGCCTAAATCAAAAATGAAAACTAATTTACTGTATTGGTTGGTGGTACTGATTGCTGAATAATCAAAGGTTAAATCTTCCCATGCATTGGCTACTGTTGATGTAGCTTCTTTTTCAAAATTTATACCTCCGTCTGTTGCATTTTCTACTTTCAATAAAAGTTTAGCGCCCACTCTTGGTGAAAATACTTTTACTTTAAATGTTTTGTTTACACTGAAATCTATTGGAGCTGCAAGCGTAATTACACTTCCGCCATATACTTCCTTGGGACCCTTTACCATTTTTGCAACGTTGGCACTTGTGTTTATTCCGCTGATTTGTGGGTTAGCAATTTTGGTTGTTGCTCCACCTCCAAAATCTGTAAATGCATAATTTATTGTGGCTGATTCAAAATCTAATGGCAACACAGGTAGTGTTGAAGTACCGCCACCACCGCCGCCGGTAGATGCTACCAATCGAACATCATCGAATAACCATGTGTAGTTTGCTGTACCATCGCCGGCTGTGCCGTTATCAAAAATAAAAACCAATTTACTGTATTGGTTTGTTGTACTAATAGCAGAATAATCAAAAGTCAAATCTTCCCACGCATTAGCTACTGTTGATAATACTTCTTTTTCAAAATTAATAGTACCATTACTTGCATTCTCTACTTTTAATAAAAACTTAGCGCCAACTCTTGGTGAAAACACTTTTATTTTAAATGTTTTATTTACACTAAAATCAATCGGGTTTGTAAGAGTTATTGTACTTCCTCCATAAACTTCGCCTGAACCTTTTACCATTTTAGCTACGTTGGCACTTGTATTTATTCCGTTAATTTGAGGATTTGCAATTTTGGTTGTAGCACCACCTGCAAAATCAGTAAATGTATAATTTGCCGTTGCTGATTCAAAATCTAATGGCAATTGAATTTGCGCAAAAGAAAACATTGTCAACAATAAAGCCGAAAAAAGTAAATAAAATTGTTTCATATTTAAATTTATTAAGAGCTGAAAAGTATAAAAGACTTAAAAAACAATTCCTGAGGATATAAAATTTAGAGGATGATTTTGTAATATTTTACATAATCAATCATGAGGGTTGCAGGAAAAACTGTATTGTCCACACCCTGCACTCCACCCCAGTCTCCGCCAACAGCAATATTTAAAATAAGAAAAAACTTTTTATCGTATGGCCAAGATGTGTAACCATTGTTTGCATTTAGATATTCAAAATATGACTCACCATCAATAAAACCTTTAATGGAATATGGTGTCCAGTCAACTCTGTAAACATGAAAATCATCTGTGGCAGAAGGTATAATTTTTGCAGCTCCTTTTTGATTCCCCCTCATAAAATTATAGGCTGCATTGTGCACTGTGAAATGAATATTATTTTGATCATAACCTACATGCTCCATAATATCTATTTCGCCTGATGCAGGCCAGTTGCCATAGGTATTGTCCGTTGGAAACATCCAGATTGCCGGCCAGGTCCCTCTACCCTTGGGCAGTTTTGCTTTTACTTCCATGCGCCCGTATAACCAATCTCCTTTACCCTTAGTAATCATCCGGGATGATGTATACTCACGCCCGGAAACATTTTCTTTTTTGGCTGTGATTATTAAATTTCCACCTGATACGCTGGAGTTTGAACCTGGAGTGTAATATTGTAATTCATTGTTACCCCAGCCGCCACCACCAACTTCAAAACTCCATTTTGCTGGATCAGGTGCTGTGCCTGTTGAGAAATCATCCTGCCAGGTTGGAGTGGTTTCAAATTGCCAGTTCTTATCCGTAATGGGTGCAGCGGTTACCATTTTTACCACTTCACCTTTATCTGTACAAGACATAAAAGAAACAGATATAATACTTAGGAACGCAAAAACCATTTGTAAACTTTTCATACTATTAAATTTTTATTGTGCTATAAATTTGAATTGAAAAACTGTATTTGTACCGTTGCCGGCCCGTAAGGTCATTTTTGTTGAAGTGATATCTATAATTCTGTAAACATTTTCATTGGGTACATCTGTAGTTCCAATAAAAATAGTTGGTGGAACTCCCGGTATTTGAATAGTTGCCAAACCTGCTACACCACCCGTTGTAGCAGTGAAGGTGTAAGAAATATTTGAGTAAGATCTATCGTTACCACAATTATAATTTGGAGTTACATTACCCCCATTAAAAGTAGATCCGTTAGCGTTGTAAGTAATTTTATTTGCAGTGGTAAAAGTATAGGCATCATCCGTTTGGCAGGTCGGCTCCAGAGCACCACCGCCAAAGTATGCAGAAGGGTTTGCTTCTGTACCCACAACAATAGAATTGGCTCCCGGAGAAGGATCAAGTTTCCATGTTCTGCCTAACGTGCCGCCGGTTAATAAATCTTTAATATCAGCAAGGGTTAAAACCTCTACTTTTTTTAATTTAATTTCAATCAATTGACCGCCACTGCCTGTCAAAGTTGCTCTAAGTGTCATTCTGTTGGAAGTATAACTTTGTACAGTGTAACGGTTGTTATCAACAATATCAGTGGTTCCAATAAATGGTTTACCGGTGCCGCTTGCTAAAGGATTAAGAATTATTTGTGGTAACTGACCAGGCTTGGCAACAATTTTAAAGTCAGGTGCATTGGGTTTTTGTGGCTGGCAACTATAACCTGCCTGAACATCAAATGTTTGACCCTGGGCATTGTAATCAAATTTACCATCGGCACTAAATTTATACAGATCATCTACCTGGCAACCAGCTGCAGGACCACTAAAAAATACCTGAGTAGCATCCGGAGAAAGAACTTTAATAGCATCTGCATCAGAAGTCCATGTCCATACAAAATTGTTGCTACAGCCGGTTAGGTTATTGAAAAATTCATTCTGACAAGCATCTATTATAAAAATTCTTTTGGTGATACTGTTGCTTCCATTTGTACCAACGCTGATTAAGTTAACATTGTAATTACCCCCAACTTTATAATTATGGGTAGGATTTTTTTCGGATGATAACGGAGTATTATCGCCAAAGTCCCATTGATACTGAAACGCTTCTTCGCTTGCATTTGCAAATTTTACTGCATAAATAAAAGGAAGACTATCCGGTAATGGCTTTATTACAAAAGTAAAATCAGATTTTGATGTTGAACCCGTAAGCCCCAAAGTATCTTTTTTACATTGCACAAGGGTAAAACAACATGCAATTAAAAAAAGAGATAAAAGTTTTATATTTTTTTTCATAATCAGTTTTATTTTTTAAATAATTAATAACCCGGGTTTTGAGTAAGGCCCGGATTTTTATCTCTTTCGCCCTGTGGTATTGGCATAAACCTATGCTTGGCTGCAACATTTGTTTTACCTGCAGCAGTCATAACGTTTATAAAATAATTTGGATCGGGATGGCGAAGCAAATCGTACCAACGATGCATTTCAAAACCAAACTCTACTCTTCTTTCTTTATAAATAGCAGCCAACCATTGTGCATCTGACAAGCCTGCGGGCAAAGCAGCTAAACCTGCTCTTACTCTTACCTGGTCAGCGAAAGGCTTGCCTGGTGCAGGTCCTGCAGCTTCTGCATAAATTAAAAGTATTTCTGAATAGCGCATAATGGGTACATTTAATGCACAGGTCCATCCGCCATTATCTCCCGCCGTATTTGTTGCGGGAATAAAATATTTTTTTACATCAAACCCATTTGGAGAACCGCTTAATTGAGAAGGTTGCGTGTAAGCACCGCTTACATCTCCCGGTATCCACACTGAGCGTTGTCTTCTTTTATCAATAATTGTATTATAAGTTGCTCCGGTTTTTTCATATTGGTCCATAAAATTTATGGTGGGAACATTCCATCCGTAACCGGCAGACTGTACAACATTTTGTAACCTGGGACCAAAAAAAGTATTTAATTTTTGACCTGCGCCATAATCAGAATACTGGCCACCACCGCTTCGGTACTGTACTTCAAAAAGAGATTCTTTTCCGTTTTCATTTTCAAGTTTAAAATTATCACCATAATCTGCCCACAAATCATATCCATAAACTGCACTGTTATCTATAACTTCTTTTGCCTTTGTTGCCGCATTTGTTTTATCGCCCAATGTAAGGTAAACAGCCGCTAACAGACCTTTTGCAGCACCGGCAGTTGCACGGCCCTTATCATTTAAACCGTAAGTGTTTGGCAACAATGTTTCTGCACTTTTTAAATCAGCAATTATTTGTGCATACACCTGCGCTTTTGGTGAGCGGGTAATTACAGAAGCTTCGGCAACACTAATTGCATTCGTATATAGTGGTACATCGCCAAACAAGCGTACAAGATGATAATAATATAATGCTCTTAAAAATTTCCCTTCTCCTAAACTTCTGTTTTTTACTGCCGGGGTTATGTTAGCTATTTTAGGTACTTTTTCTATAATAAGATTTGTTCTTAAAATTCCAAAGTAACATTGGGCCCACATTAAATTAATGATCGGGTTAAAAGATGTTACATTAAAATTGTCCAGTTCTGCAGTTTCCAAACCATCGCCGCCGCCACCGCCACCAAGGTCAGCATCATCGCTCATAATATCTCCAATGTGCCACGCAGCACCGTTATAAATTGCCGAAAGTGGCGTATATGCTGCGTTTACAGCAATTACAGCTTCAGCTTCGTTGCTGTAATAGTTATCAACTGAACTTAATGGTATTGTAGGGTCGTAGGATAATAAGCTTTTCTTACACTGTGTAAACAAAAGCGTAGTCAGAAAAAGAACTGCTCCCGTTTTTAATAATTTATTTCTCATAATAAAAATTCGTTTAAAGTTTACAAATCAATTGTTATACCCGCCAAAAATGTTCGTGCCTGCGGATAAAATCCATAATCAACACCACCACCAACTTCGGGGTCAAAACCTGAATAATTTGTAACAGTTAATAAGTTTTGAGCGCTCACATAAAATTTTGTATTTTTCACACGTAAACTATTTGCCCATTTAGAAGGAATGCTGTAAGAAAGTCTTACATTTTTGATTCTTAAATAAGATGCATCTTCAACAAATCTGTCAGATACCCTGCTGTTACCATTTGGATCATCTAATACCAACCTCGGCATAGTATTGCTTGTTCCTTCACCAGTCCATCTTCCTAAAACTGCGTTTGAATAATTGCCGTTGCTTACGCCACCTTCAGTATACCATCTCGTAAAATTTAAAACTTTGTTTCCTTGTGAGCCTTGTATAAATACATTTAATTCAAAATTTTTGTATGCAAAAGTATTTGTAAGGCCGTATGTAAATGTTGGATTTGCATTACCGATATTAGTACGATCCTTATCATCAATAACACCATCACCATTTAGATCTTTAAATTTAATATCGCCGGGAGCGGTACTTTTTGTTGGGTCAGACCCTGCGGTTTGTACAGCATGTGCGGCGATCTCTTTATAGTTTTGAAAAATACCTTCTGTTACAAAACCATAAAAATAATTTGCCGGTAATCCAAGGGTTGTTCTTAAACTACCACCCTGTATTCTTTGAAAGCCACCATTATCCAACAAAGCTGAAATGCCAAGTGAGGTTACTTTATTTTTATAAGCACCCAATGCTGAATTAGCTGTCCAGGTAAATTTATTTTTATTGTAAATTTCTCCTGATAAAGTCAGGTCGATACCTGTGTTTTGTAAAGTACCCGTATTAAAAGGGACTGCTTCATAAGTGCCCGAAACCAATGGTGGCGCTACTGCAATAATTAAATCTTTTGAGCGGCGTTGATAAGCATCAAAATTAATATTCAATCTGTTTTTAAAAAGTGAGGCATCAAAACCAAGGTCTAACTGCTCATTTTTTTCCCACTTTATATTAGGATTATAAGAACTGCTGGGTGCTGCTCCGTTTACAATTCCGGCAGAGCCTGAAGAATTTCCAAACGTATATTGGAAGCCCTGATTTATTATTTGTAAATACTTATATGGTGCAATATTCTGATTACCTACGTTTCCAAAACTGCCCCTTACTTTTAATTCGTTTAACCAACTTACATTTTGTAAGAAAGGTTCCTGTGTTAAACGCCATGCAGCAGATACCGCATAAAATGTACTGAATTTGTTAGCGGATGCAAACTTATCACTTCCATCTCTTCTTACAGATAAACCCAAAAAACCTCTGTTATCATAATCATAGTTTAACCTGGAAATATAAGAAGCTAATCTTCCGGAGATTCCATCTTCTGCGCCATTTCCAATTTGTGAAATATCGAGTGGCGTAAATATTGTGTTATTTAATCCCGGTACATTTTGCGAGAAAGTACCGTTTCCTCTTGAACCATTTACATAAGAGTACCTACTCTCCTGAAACGTATAACCAACAACGGCATTTAATTTGTGTTTTTTTGCTAATATTTTATCATATGTCAAAGTATATTCAGCCAAATAATCTGGATTCAAACTTTTTTGGGTAAAATAACTTGACAATGTTATTGGCCTTCCGCCTGTTGATGGAGTTATAATATTTAAACTGGTTATTTCCTGAATGGTAAAATCGCCACCAAACATTGTTTTGAATTTTAAACCTTTTAATAATTCTACCTCAGCAAAAATATTTCCTGTAGCCCTGTATTTTACATTCTTATTTTTAGGTACTTCCAAATTATAAATCGGATTTGGTTCAGCGTAACTGTCTTCGCTTAAACCGCCGGCATAAGTACCATCAGGGTTACGGGCTTTTACTGTAGGCGGTGCAGTTAAGGCAAGTATTATATTACTGTTGAAAGCTGTGTATGTATCGGTACCATGCTCAATGTATTTACTAAGCGATAATGAATTACCAAATTTAATTCTGCTGTTTACTTTTACATCTCCATTAAATCTGAGATTAAATCGTTCAAAATCTGTTTTATAAAGAATTCCATCCTGCTTAAAATAACCTGCCGAAAATAAATATTGCGCATTTTCAGAACCGCCGGAAGCATTCATGGTTACATTTTGAATTGCTGCCCGCCTAAATATTTTCCCCAGCCAGTCTGTACCTGTTCCGTATTGAGATTCGATAGCATTGGGATCCAACAATTTTGGTATGGGTGCAAGACCACTTGCCACTCTTGCTTCTGTATTTGCAATAGCATATTCTCTTGCATTAAGCATAGTAGGTAAACGCCATGCCTGTTGCAGACCTCTGTACACATCTACGCTAAAATTAGATTTACCTGCTTTACCTCTTTTAGTAGTTATAACAATAACGCCGTTAGAACCTCTAACGCCATAAATAGATGTTGCACCTGCATCTTTTAAAACATCAATTCTTTCTATTTCGCCTGTACCAAATGAGTTTAAAATATTATCGGCACCCTGATCAGGAAGTGGATAACCATCAACAACAATGAGTGGGTTATTTGTAAGGTTTAGAGAAGAAATTCCTCTGATTCTTATGGAAGAACCTCCCGTGCCACCCGGTGCACCACTGCTTTGTGTAATGGTAACACCCGCAACCCTACCCTGTAATGCCTGGGCTGCATCTGCAACAGGTGCAGCTGCAATTTCTTTAGATGTGATGGATGATATTGCAGTTGAAATACTTCGCTTACTTTTTGTACCGTAACCAATAACAACTACTTCTTCTAGATTAGTTGTTTCTTCTATTAAAACAATATCAATATTGATAGATTTACCGACAACTATTTGCTGGGTTTTATAACCAACAATGGAGATTTCCAAACGGCTGGTATTGTCTTTTACATTTATTGCAAAACTGCCATCAGCGGCTGTTTGCACTATATTATTGGTACCAATTTCTCTTATAACAGCAGCCTGTAAATTTTCTCCTTTGCTGTTTTTTACAATACCGGTAATCGGCATCGTTTTTACCGGATAATCAATTTTGATAACAGACGATATCACTATTTTATCTGCATCCATTTGTTTCCAGGTAAGCGAAGAATTGTTGAGCAATATTTCCATTACTTTCTCCAACGGTGCATCGTTTACTACAATACTTATTTGTTTGCTAGTTTCTACTACATCATCACTGTAAAAAAAACGGTAAGTCGTTTGCTTTTCAATTGTTTTTAATACGCTGCTGAATGAGTTATTTTTTACGTTTAATGTAATTTTTTGTTGCGCATAATCTTTTGCAGAAACGTGCAACGCCAGTAAAAGGAGAAGTGTAGAAATTTTCATAATAAGCAATGTTTTTTTAGTAAAGGCATGGTAGAGTTGCCTGTACTGAGCAATTTTTTTCATTAGTTAATTTTAGGTTGTATGAAAAAATATTAAGCTTTTTTATAAAAGCTTAAGCAAAAGAGAATTTATTTGTAACTCACTTTTCAGTTATTATTTTTTATTTATTCAATCGTTATTGTTTTATAATTAATGCTGTAATTTATTTTTCTAGAAAGTTGAATGATGTGAAAAATTTCGCTTACAGTTTCTTTATCAAATACACCGGTGTACCTGTATTGCTTAACTGCATTGGTTTTAAAAACAATTGTTACTGCAAATTTTCTTTCCAGTTCGTCTGCAATTTTTTCCAGAGACTGGTTTACAAAAACCATTTTATCTTTCATCCAGCTTGTTTCAGCCATCAAAGAATCTTTAAATGTTGCCGTGGTAAGTATTACTTTATCAACAGTACTTACAGCATTTTTAGCGTTAATTTTAGTGTTTGGCTGAGAATTATTTTCTTTGGAAATAATAATTTTTTCCTGTGGGTGGATAATTATTTTTTCATCAGGCCGGTCAGTTAATGTTACTTCTATTTTGCCTTTAACGAGTGTCGCTTCCATCGTTTTCTCCGATGTATAATTTCTTATATTGAATGTAGTGCCAAGTACTTTTACATCAGCCTTGCCGGTATGAATTATAAAAGGATGTTCAGCATCATGAAACACATCAAAAAAGGCTTCACCGTTTAAAGAAACTTCACGGGTTTTATCTCCAAAGTTTTCTTTAAAAGTTAATTTACTGTCAGCGTTAAGCCACACCTGTGTGCCATCAGGCAGTTTTATAAATGATTTTGAACCTCTTTTTGTAGCAACTTCATTTAATGCATTTTTGATTTGCTCTTTCGCATTCATTTTAAAATAAACAAAAAATGAAAATCCGATAATGGATGCTGCAACAGCAACAGCATAAAAAATTCGTTTTAAAGATTTTGTAGAATTATTTTCCTGCTCTTTAAAATTTGCATGTTCTAATTTGCCCTGCAACTGCATTTTAATGATATGCGCTGCATAAGCCTGTTCAATATTGTCTTCAGGGTAAACTGCACCAGCCTGCATCATCTGGTCATACAAAAATTGCCATTGTGGATTGGTCTGTAATTTTTGTTGTAACAGTTCGAGCTCCTCTTTACTGGCATCTCCAGAAAGCTTAAGTGACAAGAGGCTGTAAAATTGATTTTCGCTTATACTATTCATCTCTTGTTATAAGACTAAAAAGAGAATGGTTACCGTGAAGAGAAAGAAAGAAATTTTAAATCTTATTTTTCAGAGAGATAGAGACTTAACGCAAATCTTATTTTTTTTAAAGCGATCCTCATATGGGTTTCAATGGTATTTTGAGAAATTTCAAGAATGCCTGAAACTTTCTTGTATGAAAAACCTTCTTCTTTTATAAGTTTAAAAACCATTACACATTGAGGTGAAAGTTCATTTACACAGCTATTCAGTTTTTTCTCGATTTCTGAAAGTTGCATTTGGCTTTCAGGGTTTTCATATTCGGGGATCAGATTTATATCAATTGCAGCTATGTCAGTAAGTTGGAGTTTCTTTTTTGAAAGGAAAGTAAGAGATGCATTTTTTATGGAAGTGAATAAATAAGCATCCAACTTATCTATGCTCGCCAGTTTATTTCCTAAATCCCATATTTTCATCATCGTATCTGATACAATCTCTTCGGCAGCTTCATAATCTTTAACTATACCAATGCTAAACCGATGCAAAGGTGTGTAAAAATGAAAGAATAATTTTTTATATGCAAGTTCATCTCTTACATAAGCAACCCGGTTTTGAAGAAATAATATATCCTTTACCTGTAAATGCAAACCGTATTTTTTTAAATAACCTTAACAAATCGTTAAACTAAAGTTATTAAATTATCATGAATTTAAAAAAATATTAATTACAGATAAGATTTCGAATCAAGGTAAAATTTTTCAACTTTTTTACGAGCCCATTCAGTTTTACGAAGAAATTTTAAAGAGGAATTAATGCTCGGGTTCGTTTTAAAGCAATTGATATTTATTTCTTCAGCTAGCTGTTCCCACCCAAATTGTTCTAACAGTTCTGTAAGTATATTTTTTAAAGTTTTACCATGTAGGGGATCGCTGGAAAGCATATTTTTAAATTAATAGTTTAAAGTTTTTTTTATGGTTGAAAATTAGAAGTCTTCAAAATTTTTACCGTAACACTTAATTGCCCAACATGTCGCATTGTATGCTCCGCCGCATGCACCAGTAATCCAATAACGGTAGATGGCAACTGTTTTCTGCCAACGCCACGGTATTCTTTTAAAGTATTCTCGTCTGTATTTTGTAGTTGTATTATTGCTGTTTTTATTTGGCGTTTAAATCTTTCGAGAAGAGATTGAACAGATACATTTTGTTGTGGTGCTACATCTTCGTCATGCAATTGTTTTAGCTGAAAATCTGTAAGAGGTTCATTGCGGGCATAGGTAAATACCCTTTCTAATACGCCTGATAAATGTTGTAAATGAAAAGCCGGCGAAGCCACATTAGCAGGACGTTGCCATAATAAATCATCCAAAAAATTATTCATCATTTCATCTATTTCCTCTTCTGCCTGCAATAATGCATGTGCTATGGGTTGTAACAGGCCTGGAATCTCCTTTAACGGTCCTCTTTGCCAAACTTCTAATTTATCCATTATTAATATTTTATTGAAATGAGATGTAAAAAAAATAGCTTCTTTACAAAAATAAAAAATAGCCGGATAAATATATTTATTAATGCCGAGTTAGTACGTGTACTATTGGGGATTATTATTTAGCTAAAAATAAACCACATGAAATTTTAGTGTTGAATTTTTTTTAAATTCTAAGCTGGAGAAAGGCAACTTAAAAATTTCGGGAATAACCAACAAGACTTTTGTATTTAAATTTTTACGATCTATATTTTTTAGGTTTGCATCAAGCGAAAAATAATATTTTCGTTGTCGTGCAAAAGTTGGGATTGGTTTCCCGTTTATTTCAGAAGCATTTTTACTACCACCTGTCATACCATCTGCCCCGTAACCGATTGACGCATTTAACCAGCGTGGAAATTCAGTATTGCTTTTCATAAAAGATGCCGGATTAACAGAAATCCAATACGTTTGACCATTATAATCTTTGAGCCATCGTTGCCATTTATTGGAACCTAATTCTGCGGGATTATATTTAGCATAAATGCTGTGATGAAAAGAAAATTTCATTTGAACATGTTGCTCTTTGTATGCAAATTGTTGGGTCATAAATAACGAAGTGCCAATAATATTTGCCAGCATATCTGTTTTGGAGAATCCCCATTTTTGTGAGAACCCGTCAAAAATTTCAATTATGGTTTGAAACCCTAATGCTGTTAAACCGCCAATCCAGGTTGCTTTGTTATTTTTTATACCTGCATAACTCATCATATTAAACTGAACAGCACTTAAATTATATGATGTAGTTGCATGACCGGCTTTATCCATATTTAACCACTCTTTACTGTCATCAAAAAAATGAAACCTACTATGTGGAAATTTTTTATACCATAAATAATGAAGGCCAATTAAACCTATTGTAGTAGCGGCAGATTCTGCAATTACAATAGTTTTAAAACGGTTGCCATTGTAGACCTGATTATTATATATCGGCTGAGAAAAAATATTTTTGTTAAAAAGAAAAAGTAGCATCAACAAAAGAAAAAAACGTTTACTTATTAGATAAGCATCATGCTTTTTAAAAAGAGGTTGTTTTAAAATGATACACGAAAAAAAACTTTTATAATTCAAAATTATTTTAATTAAAATCGTTTTAAAACCTTGTTTATTTTTTATGGTAACCCTGGTTGCTTTCTAGATGAGAACCTTTTAAACTTTATTTACAGTTTCTGTTTTAGCAAGTAACTTTTTTTTGTTTCTGTTATGAATTGCTTTGTGTGCCAATGCATACATAACAGGAAGTATTAAAAGCGTAAGTACTGTAGATGTTGCAAGCCCACCTATTACAACTCTTGCCAAAGGTTTTTGAGTTTCGCTGCCAATACCTGTGGCAATTGCAGCCGGCAATAAACCAATGGCTGCCATTAGTGCCGTCATAACTACAGGGCGTACCCTGCTTATAACACCTTCCTTTACAGCCTTATCTAATGGCATTTTTTCAGCCAAGTTTTTTCTAAATACACTTATTAATATTACACCATTTTGAATACATACACCAAACAATGCAATGAAGCCGATTCCTGCACTTATACTGAAATTCATACCTGTAAAATGCAAAGCCATTATACCACCAATTAAAGCAAAAGGCACATTGAGTATAGTAAGCATTGCATCTTTTACGTTACCAAAAGTTATAAATAAAATTAAAAAGATTACCAATAAACATATCGGAATTATATTGGCTAAAGTATTATTTGCTCTCTGTTGGTTTTCAAATTCTCCGTTCCAACTTATTCTAAAATCTTCTGTAAGCTTTATTGCTTTATCTACTTTTTCCTGTGCTTCTTTTATAGTGCTACCAAGATCTCTATCCCTTACCGAAAATTTTACCGTTATATATCTTTCATTATTATCTCTGTAAATAAATGCCGGCCCAGTAAGTGTTTTTATATCCGCAATTTCTTTTAAGGGTATTTTATTACCACCTGCAGATGGTACCATTAAACTTTGTATTGCTTCAGGGTCTCCCCTAAACTGTAGCATATACCTTACTCTTATGTCAAACTTACGCTCTCCCTCATACAATTGAGTGGCAGCTTTACCACCAATAGCCATTTCTATTACACTATTAGCATCTGCGGGGCTTATACCATATAAAGCCATTTTAGCTTGATTCAAATCTATCCTAAGTTCAGACTGGCCAAGGTTTCGTATGACACCTAAATCTTCAACTCCTTTTACATCTTTAAGGGTTGCATAAACTTTATTGGCAATTGAATCAATAGCATTAAAATCATTACCGAATATTTTTACCGCTAAAGCAGCAGGCACACCTGCAATAGCTTCTGATACGTTGTCTCTAATAGGCTGCGAGTAATTAAAACCAATACCTGGATATTGACTTAGCTTTTTATCCATTTTATTTACCAGTTCATCGTATGTAATTTTTTCTTTCCATTCTTTTTCCAGCAATAAATCTACCGCAATTTGAACATTAAAAAAACCTTTAGGATCTGTGCCGTCATTCGTTCTACCAACTTGTGTTAGCGCATGCCTTACTTCACTAAACTGCCTTACATCATGCTCCAGTACCTGTGATAAACTATCTGCTTCATTTAACGATACACTCAGGGGTAACTCGGCTGTGATCCACAATGCGCCTTCATTTAACGGAGGCAAAAACTCTGAGCCTAAAAATTTTGCTGATGCCAATGATAATATCATAATTGCAAATGCAATTATTACACTTGTTTTTTGATGACGATATACAACGTTTAACGCCTTACCTACAATACTTTCAAAAAAATGAACAATAGGATTGTGCTTTTCCCTTACATTTTTACGCAATAAAATACTTGATAATGCAGGTACCAATGTTAGGGTAAAAAGCAATGCACCCACTAAAGCAAAACCTAATGTATAAGCCAAGGGGCTAAACATTTTTCCTTCTACTTTTTGGAAAGCAAAAATGGGAATTAAGCAAGTAAGAATAATTATTTTTGAAAAGAAAATAGCCTTACCCATTTCTGTACCCGTCTTTTTAAATAGTCCTAGTTTGGATAATTTATTGAATTTTTCCATCCCTATTTCTCGGGCCTTTTGGTCTAGCACAACAAACAATCCTTCAACCATTACAACAGCACCGTCTATTATAATTCCGAAATCTACAGCCCCCATGCTTAATAGGTTTGCATTCATTCCTTTTAGGCGCATACACATAAAAGCAAATAATAATGACAAAGGAATAACGATGCTAACTGTGAGAGTAGTTCTCCAATCTGCCATAAATATTAAAACAATTAAAGTAACTAAAAGGATACCTTCTAAAAGATTATGTATAACCGTTTCTGTAGCATAATCCATCAGTGTAGTGCGGTCGTAAAAAGGTACAATTGATACATTATCTTTTTTTAATTTTTTATTAAGTTCTATAATTTTATTGTGTACACCTTTTAAAATATCAGTAGGGTTTTCGCCCTTCCGCATAACTATTATCCCTTCTATTTGGTTTTGTTTTCCATCCAAAGAAACTGAGCCTAGCTGTGGTTTTTTGCTTTCCTGTACATCAGCCACATTTTTTACGAGTAGGGGTACATTGTTTACTTCCTGTATTAATATGTTGTTTATTTCGTCTACATTATTTAATACGCCAATGCCTCTTACTACATACGCCTGTCCATTTTTTTCAATTACATCTCCCCCTACATTTACGTTACTTTTTGCAATAGCATTAAACACATCAAGCGGTGACAAGTTGTATTTAGATAACAGCACAGGGTTTACACTTACTTCAAATGTTTTTTCTTCGCCACCAAAGCTGTTTACATCTGCAATACCGGTTACACTTTTAAATGCTCTGTCCAAAACCCAATCTTGTATAGTAGTAAGCTCTCTTATCGTTTTGGTAGAACTCTGTAAAGTATATCTATAGATTTCGCCTGTAGGCCCATAGGGAGGCTGCACTTCAGGCTTTATGCCCTCGGGTAAATCCGCATTAATAATGCGATTCATTATTTGCTGCCGGGCAAATTGGTCATCTACACCATCATCAAATATTACAGTAATATAACTAAGCCCAAAAGATGAATTGGAACGTAAATTTGTTCTTTTTTGTGTACTGTTTAACTCTATTTCAATAGGGATAGTAATAAATTTTTCTACCTCTTCAGCACTTCGCCCGGGCCATTGGGTAATAATAATTATTTGAGTATTAGTAACATCCGGAAAGGTTTCTACAGGAGTATTTTTATAACTTATATAACCAATTACTGCTAACACGCCCGTCATAAAAAAAACAAAATAACGGTGTTGTAAACTAAAACGTATAATGCGTTGAATAAACTTATTCATAAAGTATTCTTTGAAATTTTGTATTATTATTCTGTTGGTAAAATCTATTCAAATGTATTTACGCCTGCAATTTTTTGTAAGTACATATTGATAAGAATTGAAAAGAATATTTTTGTAACAATATTATATAGCTGCTTTATTGAAGGTGGGTTTGTAACAAGAGTCTGGCAATAATAACCTGAAATTGTAAAACAGAAATTCTTTTATTTTTAAAAAATACTTCCACAATATTTATAAAAATATAATTAAAGTTTTTTTACTTAACAGTTAGTTTTCTATAAAGTAAAATCTGATTTTTTGTAATGATTTTTTGACCTTCCTGCAAACCTGAAGAAATGAAATTTAAATTACCCACTACTTTCTTTATACTTACTTCCTGTACTTTAACATCATTATTATTATTATAAATTACAACATAGTTTTTGCCGTTTTCGCTTATAATAGAAGAAGATGGAACAGCTAAAGTTTGTATACTTGTAGCATTAGAAATAATAATATTGGCAAACATAGAAGGCTTTAAAAGAAGCTCTTTGTTTTGTAATACTATTTTAATTTTCATAACTTTTGTTATGGGATCAAGTATTTGGTTTACTTTATCCACCTTACCATTAAATACTTTATCGGGGTAGGCTACCGTAGTTACTGCAGCATTGTAACCCTGTTTTACTTTTGCAATATCTAATTCAAATACATTTGCCCAAATCCATACATCGCTAATATCGCCGATGGTAAATAGGCTGTTGTTATTATCATTTCTTATAAAATTTCCGGGGTTTATTAATTTTTCAACCACAAACCCACTCCTTGGAGAAGCCACTGTATAATTTCCATTTGCTGAAGTACGTCCGCCACCATTGATAGCAATCTGGGTTTTTATTTTGTTTGCATTTGCCAATGCTTTGTTGTAATTCTCTTTTGCTTCCAGATATTCTTTTTGGCTGGCTATACCATTTTGGTATAAATGTTCAGCATTATCCACAGCCCGCTTATTAATAGAAACATCATTGCCCGATATAGATAAGTCAGAATAATTTCCCGATATATCAGCACTTTTTATGGTAGCTAATATTTGTCCTGCCTTCACATAATCGCCAACACTTACCGTAGTGCTTAACACATGGCCACTGCTAAATGGATATACTTTTACAACTTTGTTATCATCAAAACTTACTTCACCATTTAATTTTACTATGTCATCTTCGCTACGCAACCGCACTGTATCTATTTGTAATAATTGCATTGTGCTGTCACTTATTATTGGCTGTTTAGCTTCCGTTAAAGGCGTTTCCACTTTTGCCTTGCAAGCATTTATAATTTGAACAAATGATAAAATTAAAAGAACATATAAATATTTATTTTTCATTTCTGGGTAAGGTTATAATTTGATAATATTTTGATTTGTTATATAATTTATTTCTGAAAAAGCCTTTACCAAGGCAATGTGTTGTTCTATTAATTTTAGTTTGGTATCCTTATAGGCATCAATAAAATCAATAAATTCTAAAAGATTTGTCCGCCTTTGCTGATAACTTTCTAACATATTTTGAAAAAGCTTATCGTAAGTATTCGAAAAATCTAATTGCTCTTTATTATTTATTTGTT
>JAYTCO010000401.1:0-8008 GCA_043736415.1 Ferruginibacter sp.
TGTTGTTGTACAATGCTGTCAATAATATTTTGTGTCACATCAGGATAATTTACTGCAATAAATAATTTACCTGTTGTCCAGTTTGTTATTTGTTCTAAGAATTTCATTTTTAAACTTTTAATAACCGGTACACCCATTGTTTCCAAAGCTGCAGCATTGCATTGTTGTTCATACTGTCCTTTCATAGGGATCACCATTAATTTCTTTTTTAAAAACAGTGCTTCCGCAGGCGTTTCAAAACCGCCACCACACAATACTCCTTCGCAGTTAATCATACTTTCAATAAATGCATCATTATTAATAGGCTTTATCCTCACATTGTTTTTAGTATATGCTGTTAAAGAATGTTTACTAAAAACTTCCCATGTAACATGTTGCATTTTGCCTAAAATATCAATGATACGTTCGTCGCTGTAAGCCGGTAGGTAAACGGTAAAATGATGTTTATTTTTTGGTACAGCAATTCTTATTTGTGTACGAATGACCGGCGTAAAAATATTTTTATCATAGGCACTAAAATGAAACCCATAAGCAAAACTTACAGGTGCATAATTGTTCAATATCAACTTGCCTAACGGATCTGTCTTTTTAGACTTAGGGCTTTTTTTATTTATAACAGCAGCCTGGTGGCTAAGACCAATACAGGGAATATTTTTTAATTTGCAGGCCCATGCGCTTACGGGTTCAAAATCATTTATTACGAGGTCATAATTTTCTACAGGCAAGCTTTTTATTTCATTATAGAGTTTTTTCAGATTGCTTTTTCTGTAGGTCGATACCATATCTACATTACCCTTAGTTCCAAATATAAAACTGAGTCCTTTAAATGTATATTTTATTGGGTAAGGTAATGCTATATCTGCCTGTGTTCCGCTTACCAGAATATCAACATCTCCTTTTAATTGTAAGATGGGAATAATGTCTCTTGCCCTGCTGATATGTCCGTTGCCGGTTCCTTGTATGGCGTATAATATTTTCATTAATTGCGCATTAAATTAAATTCTGCCAGCATGTTATCAAATAATTTATTGTTGTCCAGTTCATCTTCTTCCTGGGTATCATCATCAATAATTTCCATTAGGGATTCATCAAATTTATAGAGGCTCCATGCTGAATTCACATATTCTAAAGCAGTTAAATTTTCTATCCAGTCACCACTGTTTAAATAAATAATCTTCCCTTGGTCATTTTCAATTGTTCGTATTTCAGGTTGATGAATATGGCCACATATTACGTAGTTGTATTTGTTGCTGATGCCAATGTCAGCAGCAGTCTGTTCAAAACTATTTATAAATTTTACAGCCGACTTTACACTGTTTTTTATTTTTTTTGAAAGAGATACTTTACCCTTTTTAAATATTTTTTCAGAAATAAAGTTTACGACACTGTTTATTACAATTAAGGTATCATAACCTGCAGCGCCAAGCTTTGCGAGCCATTTACTGTGCTGCATCGTTACATCAAATACATCACCATGAAAAACCCATGCTTTTTTTTCATTGTCCAATTCAAGAATAACTTTATCTACAATTTTAAAAGAACCCATTTTAAAACCGGTAAATTTTCGCAGCATTTCATCATGGTTGCCGGTTACATAAATAATCTTTACACCTTTGGTTACCCACTCCATAAAATGTTTAATTATTTTCATGTGAGCCTTTGGCCAGTAGCGTTTGCTAAATTGCCAAATGTCAATGATGTCGCCGTTTAATATTACAGTCTTAGGCTTTACAGATTTTAAATAAAGCAGAAGCTCTTTAGCATGGCAGCCGTAAGTGCCAAGGTGTACATCAGAAATTACGAGGATATCTAATTTTCTTTTTTTAACCTCCTTCATTAAAAGGCTTTAGTGTACTTAAATGCAGAACACAAAGAAGATATTCTGAAAATCATTATTCGAATAACCAGTTCGGAGAAATAAAATTTAATACTTTTCATGGCGGAGATTTTAAGTTTAAACGAATAAGCTGACAGGTAAAGAAAACCTTTTAATATGCCTTAATTGTTACCAAAAGTTTAATTGAATATTAAATTTTGCTTTATAGCGCCTTAGCGGTTTAATTCATCAGTCCACATTTTCCACTCACCCACTCTTTACCCATAGGTTATTCTAACCATCAACGGTCAACAATCAACAGTATTCATCTTCGATTTTTAAAAACAGCAAGTAAGTTAACTGCTCCATATAATCTCCGTAGCCTACACTATACCATCATCCCGAAGGATTTGGCAAAATGCCCATACTTTGGAAACGATGGAAGAGGTATTTTGGGAATTGTTGTTGCTCCTAATTTTAGTCACAGTTGTTACTGCAGGTTATTATTCACTAAAAATTAAAATATAGGTTTTGTAGCTGTAGGTTTTCCCATAAGCTGTGGTATCATTAAAAGGCTTTAGAATTTCAAGGTTTACAAATCTTTCAATAAGCTTCGCAGCACCGGGCCTACTAAAACCCATCGTTTTTGCTACCATCGAGGTTTCCACAATAGGATTCCTAAACAGGTGTTGCAAAAACAAAACACCACTTGCAGCTTCTCGCTTTCCGAGTGATTGTAGTTTTCTCATATCTGTTTCCCGCAATGCAGTTATTTTTTTCGAAGTTTCTATACTTTGTTTTGCCGTTTCAATTACTCCGTCTAAAAAAAAATGCAACCATTCATTCGTTCTGTTACTATGATATGCATCCAGCTTGTCATAATAAAGCTGTTGATTTCGTTTGAAGAAACTGCTTAGAAATAATACTGGTTTTTCAAGTATAGCTCGCTGAAATAAAAACAATGTTATCAAAAGTCTGCCTGTTCTGCCGTTGCCATCCAAAAACGGATGGATCGTTTCAAATTGTGCATGTAATAATCCGGCTTGTAAAACAGGCATCATTTCAGTATTGTGAATAAATCTTTCTAAATCTGATAAGGCCACTTCCATTGCGGCTACCGGGGGCGGAATATAGGAAGCATCTTTCAGTGTTAATCCACCTATCCAATTTTGAGACGTCCTAAAGTTTCCTGGGGAAGCAAAGTGAGATGATCTTGCATTAGTCATCAGCTCTTTATGTAGTTCCCTGATAAATCTTAAAGAAAATGGAAACTCATGCAACCTTTCAGTTCCATAATTAAGAGCCTTAATATAAAATAGTATATCATCTGCATCAGTATCCTTTAAATTTATACCCGCTCTCATTTCTAAAGCATCCATCAATGTTGCCCGTGTTCCTTCAATTTGTGCAGAACCGGTGGCATCCTTCACTATATACATGCTTAAAAAGAAATCCGCATCGGGCAAAACATGTGTAATTCCATCAAGTTTGCCAATAAGCCTTTCTGCTACTGCGGCTTTGTTTATAATTTCGATTGGAAATCTGAGCAATTCTTTACTGGGAAACTGTTCAGGTATGAATGCTGAGTAACCTTCTGCTTGTTTTATAATTTTGCCAATGGCCATTATTTCGTTTTTACAAATGTAAACTAAATCGTTAGTTAGTTTACAAATTCATAAAGTTGTAAACTAACTTTTGAAAGTTGCTTATATTACTTCTCAGCAACGTCTCGCCCCTTAGTGGACGTTGCGTCAATTATCATCTCATTTAATCTCTTTACTATTTTTAAAAATGTAGTTACACTCTTAGTTTACTTCGCACTAACGTCTCGCCCCTTTGCGAACGTTGTGTCAACTATAATCGTATTTTTCACCTGCACGAAAACTTTATCTTCCATTTTCTGCAACGTTACTTCTCAGCAACGTCTCGGCCCTCACCGAACGCTGCGTCAATCCTCCCCTATTAGCATGCAGCGTTTGAATCTGCTTTTTTATTTAAAAATCGACTTTATAAAAGCAGTTTTTGTATCATGAATATGCTTGTTGCTATCTACAAAAAAGATTGGGTGTTCAACATAAGTCTTATCAGTAATCGCAATGCTAATTGAATAACTTTACCCCCAAAGAAAACAAACAATGCCCGATACCGATAAGTGCCCACTCTGCAATCGTGAGTTGGCTGAACCAATTGTACGACATCATTTAATACCGCCAAGCAAGGGCGGCAAGGATTCGCCTACCGTGCCCATGCATAAAATTTGCCAGGCAAAAGTACATGCCGTTTTTACAGAAACAGAACTAAAGACTTATTATCATACTATGGATAGGATGAAGGAACAGGAAGACATTGCTAAATTTATTAAATGGGTGAGCAAAAAAGAACTTGAATTTTTTGATACGACGATTAAAAAGAAATAGTTGGTGTTTTTTCTTCTCAGCAACGTCTACTTCTCAGCAACGTCTCGGCCCTTGCCGGACGTTGCGTCAATTATAACGGCTTTTCTTCTTTCTCAGCAACGTCTCAGCCCTTGCATGACGTTGCGTTCATTATTTTTAGCGAATCAAAGCGTAACGCCCCTGTTGAAAGACTTTGCTGCGAAGTAAGACTCTGCTGAGAAGTACTTCAAACGCAGTTTCATTTGCCATATCTTGCTCCTAAAAAAAATGCAAGCATTTAAGAGCAATATCATTGAGGCTAATGATGTAACAATATTACTTCATGGCGGCGTGGGGAGAATACATAAAGAAGCAATTTCTCCAGAAACTGAACGCCAATATCAAGAAGCGATTATACATGCATTAACGGAGGGGTCGAAAATAATTTCATGCGGTGGTAAAAGTATTGATGCAGTAGAAACGGTCATTAGAATTTTAGAAGACTGTCCTTTGTTTAATGCCGGTAAAGGAGCAGTGTATGCTAACAATGAAATGATAGAACTTGATGCGGCGATAATGGATGGTAAAACGCTCCATGCAGGTGCTGTAGCAGGTGTGCGTACGGTAAAAAATCCCATTTCTGCAGCCCGGAAAATAATAGATCATTCACCACATGTGATGCTTGTGGGGAGTGGAGCAGATGAGTTTGCAAAAGGGAATGGTATTGAAATTGTTGACCAGTCGTATTTTAAAGTGAAAGACCGGTGGCAGCAGATATTAAAGTTAAAAGAGGAAACCGAAAACAATACAGATCTATTTTCAAAACAGCCGCCCACAAAGCTTGGCACAGTGGGTTGCGTTGTAATAGATGAAGCCGGCGGGTTGGCTGCAGGGACTTCCACAGGCGGCATGCTCAATAAAAAATTTGGTAGAGTTGGTGATACCCCTAAAATAGGTGCCGGTACTTATGCCAATGAAATATGTGCAGTTTCCTGCACCGGTCATGGCGAATATTTTATTCGCCATGCAGTAGCACACGACATCTGTGCGATGATAGAATATAAATCAATACCTGTAAGTGTTGCTGTAAAGGAAATGATTGAAGAGAAACTTACAAATGCCGGTGGAGTGGGCGGCCTCATAGCCATGGATGCAAATGGCAATATTGCTTTGAATTATAATACAGAAGGCATGTTTTACGGTTATATAAAAAAAGACGGCACCATAACGGTGAACATTTGCAATATGATCATTGAATAATCTGATTGCTTGGAACCGGGATTTGATATGAAACCTCCTTCACAGCAATGTCTCCGCCCTTTTTCAATACTACTTCACAGCATTCTTCTCAGCAACGTCTCGGCCCTTGCCGGACGTTGCGTATATAAATTTTAGCGAACCAAAACGCAGCGTCCCCTTTGGGAGACGTTGCTTCGAAGTAGAGGAAAAGTTTTCGCCTTTTAATTTAACCGCAGCTAATATTATGTTCTCTTAAGCAGTAGGTTAGCAACATAGACGGCAGGCGTTGTACAGAAGGGAAATTGTCAACTTTATATTTAAAGACATTGCCTGAAAATTACACAAATTTTGGTAATGCATTTTCCCAAAATGTGAAAAAATGAAACGTTTATTCTTAAAATGTAAGTGCATTTACGCATGTTGGAAAATATAATAAAAGTTATAAACCATATAACACGCTTAAAGAATCAGTTTGAAAAAAGTAGATTGCTTTGGCTTTTTTTTTGATGAAAATTTAATACTAATCATTAAAAAATATTTAAAATGGCAACAACAGAACGCAAAAGCATGTCCTATGCAACAGAGATCGATTCAACGATTGAAAAAATTGAAAGTCACGTTGAAAAAGGAACACCAACAGGTGTCAAAACTGTTATCAGTGATTGGTTAGAAAAACTGAGCGAACACAAAGAACTTTCAGGTATTGGTATGGATCTTGAAAAATTGCAGCATGCTTTGGAAGCAAAAGACAGTAAAAATATTATTGCGTTGCTTACTTCATTAGGAAAAGATACCACAGCAGCAGCAGAAAAAGCTGAGGGTAAAGAAGGTATCAAGCTTAAAGCGCTTGGTAAAGCCTTGAGTGCAGGTGCAAATGCATTAGGTAAATTAAGTAAGTAAAACTTCATCATCGATAAAAAAACAGAAGCGCATACTTCTGTTTTTTTATTTATGTAAATCATTCGCTTAGGTGGATGGCTCACAAAAAATCATCTTGTTTCTTAAACGCTTTAAAAAGTTTTTTAATGGCGGCTGTAGATTTTTTTGCATCTGCCGGCGTTTTAAATTTCCAAAATGGAAGGATTTCAGATTTGTATGGTTCTACAAGTAAGACGCCCTGTTCGCCTTTGGCCATTAAATAAAGTTCAGCTTGCAGTCCTAAATTTAAATTTTTATAGTTGAGCGAATAATCGAAACTTTAAACCATTGTTTATTTTTCTTCTCAGCAACGTTGGCCATTGCCGGACGTTGCGTATATAAATTTTAGAGAACCAAAACGCAACGTCCCCATTGGGAAACGTAGCTGCGAAGTAGACCCAAACTCTGATCGTTTTTGCAGCCTTTACTTTCTAAGCAACCTAAGCTTCTCTTACGCTCATGCGGCCTTGCTCAACAGCACTTACAATGGTGCGCTTTTAAAGATTGCTGTAACTGTTTCTTTTAAGATGTTGCTGGCTATGTGTGAAACCATAGGTCTGCATCCATTCACGAATAATTGAGGGTCCCAAACCATAAATCCTGATGGCTTCTTCGGGGCAACCCTTCTTCTACTTCTTGTACAACTTTTAAAATTAAATGCTTGTCATATCTTGAAAAACGATAGGGTCTTGGAGCATATTGCTCTGTTTGCATTGTTTCCATATACACTTGTTTTGTGTATAGCTATTTTAGGTCAAGACACTTGAGGTTTATCTGAGCGAATGTTGCGTAAGCCACGCACCGAAGGGTGAGTGAAGGATAAATGTGCCCTGTCCTTGTGTCAAATTGCTTGTTGTTTTTTTAAATTTAGTGTTGCAACATGGTCTAATTCTTGTTTTTAAATTTTCATCTCCCCGGAATATTCATATAGCAACAAATAGTGTAAGCGATTTTCAAAGTTGTATTCAGATCAATAAAAGTTTCCAGATTTTCAAATAGTAAAATTTTATATACTCCTCAAAATATTAAATATGGAAGAGCTCGAAAAATGGAATGACAGAATTAACACAGATAAGTTAAGCGAGGACGAAGAAAGCATACTAAGCCAGATGGGATTGAATGGAAGTTCCCGCAGAAAATTTTTAAAACAAGCTACTGTGGCAAGCCTCAGCATCTGGGCCTCCACTTATTTTACTTCTGCAGCATATGCAAACCCCATTAATGTGCCCGGTAACGCCAATGTTTTCATGAATGAAATTACAGTAAACCTCCGGGTGAATGAGATGATGAAATCCCTCACGATTGATTCCAGAGTTACGCTGTTGGATGCGCTTCGGGAGCGGTTGGCGCTCACCGGGTCTAAAAAAGGTTGTGACCATGGGCAGTGTGGCGCATGCACTGTAATGATAGATGGAAAAAGGCAACTTTCCTGCCTTACGCTTGCAGCAACCTGTGCAAATAAATCCATAACCACAATAGAAGGGCTGGCCAAAGGAGGCAAAATGCACCCAATGCAGCAGGCATTTTTAAAACACGATGGTTTTCAATGTGGGTATTGTACGCCGGGGCAGATCTGTTCTTCCGTAGCACTTTTAGAGGAGGCAAAAAATGGCGACGCCAGTTTTGTAACAGAAAATTTCAAGAACATTAAAAAGAACCT
>JAYTCO010000402.1:0-3406 GCA_043736415.1 Ferruginibacter sp.
TATGCGTGTTGCATTGGGAATACACAAAACAGATGTAGAAGCTGCCATTGAAACATATAATTTAATGAGTGAAAAATGGTTCATTCATGCCACACCTACATTGTTTAATGCAGGCACACCAAAACCACAAATGAGCAGTTGCTTTTTATTAAGCATGAAGGAAGACAGCATTTCCGGTATTTACGATACATTAAAAGATTGCGCAATGATTTCGCAGTCTGCAGGTGGTATAGGTTTAAACATTCACAACGTAAGAGCTACAGGAAGTTATATTAAAGGAACCAATGGAACATCCAACGGCATTATTCCAATGCTGCGAGTGTTTAACGATACTGCCCGTTATGTAGACCAGGGCGGTGGAAAAAGAAAAGGTGCATTTTCTGTTTATTTAGAGCCTTGGCATGCAGATGTATTTGAATTTTTGGAGCTGAGAAAAAACCACGGTAAAGAAGAAATGCGTGCAAGAGATTTGTTTCTTGCGTTGTGGATACCGGATTTGTTTATGAAGCGTGTAGAAGCTGATGGTGAATGGAGTTTATTTTGTCCCAACGAGGCAGCAAACTTACACACAACCCATGGTGCAGAGTTTGAAGCATTGTACACTCGTTACGAGCAGGAAGGCAAAGCAAAAAAAACCATACAGGCAAGAGAATTATGGAACGCTGTATTGGAATCGCAGATAGAAACAGGCACTCCTTATGTCTTGTATAAAGATGCAGCCAATGCAAAAAGTAATCAGAAAAATTTAGGAACCATTCGTTGCAGTAATTTGTGTACAGAAATTATTGAGTACAGCGATGACAAAGAAACAGCGGTTTGTAATCTAGCTTCGCTTTCGTTACCACGTTTTGTAGAAGGCAATAAATTTAATTTTGAAAAGCTGGTGGAAGTAACAAAAATTGTTACACGCAATTTAAACAAGGTTATTGACGGTAATTATTATCCGATACCGGAAACAGAAAGAAGCAATGTTCGCCACAGGCCTATTGGTATTGGTGTGCAGGGTTTGGCTGATGTGTTTATGATGTTGGGTTTGCCATTTGAAAGCGACATAGCAAAGTTGTTAAACAAAAATATTTTTGAAACTATTTATTTTGCTGCGATGACCTCCAGTTGTGAGCTTGCAAAAAAAGATGGTGCTTACGAAACGTTTAAGGGTTCACCATTAAGTGAAGGAAAGTTTCAGTTTGATTTGTGGGATGTAGCGCCTAGCGATAGGCATGATTGGGAAAGCTTACGCAAAGAAGTTATGGAGTTTGGTGTAAGAAATTCTTTGTTATTGGCACCAATGCCAACAGCTTCTACGTCACAAATATTAGGTAACAACGAATGTTTTGAACCATATACTTCCAATATTTATAACCGCAGGGTTTTAAGTGGAGAATTTGCTGTGGTAAACAAGCATTTATTAAAAGATCTTGGTAAGCTTAATTTGTGGAACGATAACATGAAGCAGCGCATTATTGCAGCCAATGGTTCTGTTCAAAATATTGAAGAAATACCTGCTGATTTAAAAGAGATTTACAAAACAGTATGGGAAATAAAACAAAAAACAGTGATTGATATGTCTGCAGACAGAGGTGCATTTATCTGTCAGTCTCAATCATTAAATTTATTTGTTGAGCAACCTAATTTTGCAAAACTTTCATCCATGCATTTTTACACCTGGAAAAAAGGATTAAAAACAGGTATGTATTATTTAAGAACAAAAGCTGCCGCTGATGCAATTAAATTTACGGTTGATGCTGCTGTATTAAACCAAACAAAAGATGAGAAGGTAGCAGCAATATCCTGCTCGCTGGATAACCCTGAAGGTTGTGAAGCGTGCGGATCGTAAATAAAATTTTTCTTGCATAAATTAAAGCCGCAGTTAGTAATACTGCGGCTTTATTATTGTATCATATTTTTCTGTATTGTTTTAATCAATTAATTTTTCGGCCACTATTTAATCTTTACAAATGAAGCTTTTTACCATTTTAGTTTTATCATTTTGTGTTCTTTTATTTTCCTGCAATCAAAATGTAAAGGAACAAACCGTTATAAAAAGTGATAGCATTGCAAAAATTACTGTGATTACTTTATCAGCAGCAGACTCTGCAAAAAAAGCAGATTCAACAGGCAAGCTTGTAGCCTCACTTGCCAACGATACCATTTTTGCAGGAGGTAAAATTGCACAATTAATGATTAACCAGGGGTTTGATGAAGCGTTGCAAATAATGGGAGACCCGGCTGCTGCAGATACATCAAAAAACAATTTGCTTTTGCAATGGAAGGCAAATAAAATTGATACGGTTCAATATTTTACAACAGCAATGTTCAGTAACCGAAAGGAAGGTAAAAAAATAAAACAGATTTCTACCACATCTCCGTCTTTTAAAACAGCGACACAGGTTGGCTGCGGCAGCACTTTGGCTTACATAAAAGTTCAATATCCAACCATTAAAAAAGCTACAGAAACATATTTAAATAAAGTAGGCAAATCGATTTCTGTTTACGATGAAATTAAAGAGGGAATTGCATTTGAAACAAATGAGGAAGGTAAATGTGTATTAGTTTCGGTTCACGTAAAAGGGCATAAAAATATAAAAATATCTTTGTAAAAAAAGTGGAAGAAACGATCGTAATAAACGGCATAAAATATACCCTGGAAGATATTGAAAAAGATTGCTGGGTACGCCTATTAAATGGCGCAGTAAAAAGTAGGGATCCATTGCACACACCGGCAGTAGCAAACTTACAAGAAGAAGGTATAACCATAAGGACCGTAGTATTGAGGGCAGCAAATACCATTAATAAAGAACTTGCATTTCATACAGATATACGAAGTTTAAAATGGAATAATCTTAAAAAAAATGCTGAAACAACCTGGCATTTTTATGATGCAAATGCAAGGGTTCAGATAAGAGCAAGCGGTACTGCAACATTACACCACAACGATTTATTGGCAGAGGTAGCCTGGATCAAAACTAATGCAAGCAGCAGAAAAACATATCTTAGTTTTGATGCTCCCTCAACAAAAAGTCTAGTGCCATCGAGCGGACTTTTACCTGAGTTTGACGGTGAAAATCCATCTTTAGAAATAAGCGAAATGGGAAGAAAGAACTTTGGTGTTGTTGTTACAAAAATAAACTGGGTAGAGTGGTTATGGCTAAACAGTAAAGGCAATATGAGAGCCGAATTTAAATACAACAAGGAAGAAATAATTCAGGCAAATTGGCTTATTCCATAAGAAAAACTTACACTTATTTTTTACGTTTAAATATGCATTATTAAGGTCATTATTTTGTTTGTGCTGCAGGTATTGATATAACCTTCTTTTTTCTACCCACCTTAAACATTCTGGATATGTTGAAACCTAACCGCGCATCTCCTTTAAAAAAATTTCCTGTGGTTTGGGTAATGTATG
>JAYTCO010000403.1:0-3387 GCA_043736415.1 Ferruginibacter sp.
CATGGCTAATCCCAATTTAAACAGCGATGCTAATAAGCAAAGTGCTGTAGAAAAAGAATTCGAAAATAATATACGGCCAAGCGAAATTGCAGATTTTGCCGGGCAACCGCAAACAATAGAAAACCTGCGCATTTTTATTAAAGCTGCAAAACTTCGGGGCGAAGCATTGGATCATATTTTATTTCACGGCCCACCGGGTTTAGGTAAAACAACCTTAAGCAGAATTGTTGCCAATGAATTAAATGTAAGCATAAAAGAAACCAGCGGACCCGTTATAGAAAAGCCCGGCGACCTTGCAGGGCTGCTTACAAACCTCGAAACAAACGATGTACTTTTTATAGATGAAATTCATCGGCTTAGTAACGTGGTAGAAGAATATTTGTATGCCGCCATGGAAGATTATCGCATAGATATTATGATTGACAGCGGCCCGGCGGCCCGAAGTATTCAAATTGATATAAATCCATTTACGCTTATTGGGGCCACCACAAGAAGTGGCTTGCTCACAGCGCCTTTGCTTTCCCGTTTTGGCATAAAAAGCCGGCTTGAATATTATGATGCCGCTACATTAAAAAATATATTATTGCGCAGCTCAGGTATTTTACAAACAAAAATTACCGGCGATGCAGCAGCAGAAATTGCGGGGAGAAGCCGAGGCACACCACGTATAGCTAATGGGCTTCTGCGCCGTGTGAGAGATTTTGCGCAGGTACTTGGTAATGGCGTTATAGATATGAACATTACCGAGCATGCACTGAATGCGCTCAATGTAGATGCGTATGGGTTAGATGAAATGGACAACCGAATTTTAAGCACCATCATAGATAAATTTAAGGGCGGCCCCGTTGGCATTACAACGATTGCAACTGCGGTTGGCGAAGAGCCCGGCACACTCGAAGAAGTGTATGAACCATTTTTAATTAAAGAAGGATTTATTATGCGTACCGCCCGGGGTAGAGAAGCCACCGAAAAAGCTTACAAACATTTAGTCAGAACACCAAGAACAGGAATGGGAGATGGAATGTTGTTTGTGTAAATTGCTTTTTTTGGGCTGTGATTTGACGTAACATTATTCAACATTTAATGCGGCTATGCGTTACAATCTTTTTTTGTTTTTGTCATCCAGAGCTTGTTAAAGGACAGACAAAACAAAAAAAGGATTTCCACTTCTATCCGCCAGCCTTTCGGCAGTAAATCTTTTTTCAGCTTTTTTAAAAGCGGAGTGGGAGCTGAATAAATATTCAAAAAGCAATTAAATAAAGAATTCTATCTGGAATACGCCTAAGCCTGGTATCCGACCAGGTCTCGGCGTCCATTGAGTTCGTGGTTAGGGTCACCAACAAAGGCTTAAATAACAAATGCTTCATTTAGTTGGTTCCCCAAAAAATAATAAATAAAAGCCGAAAAAAATGCCTCTGCTCCCAATAGCCCCGATAGAAACGAATGCCGCTGCCTTTGAGCGGCAGCAGTGCATAGCGGGATACAAATGCTGATAAAAAACTAATGACCATGCTCCCCAAAATTGTAAAAACGAAAAGGCTTCGAATAATCGAAGCCCTAACTATCTTTTGTCTTTAATCTTTTGTCTAAAATCTTACTCCTGTTCCACTAATCTAAAACCATTACCATGTATGTTCACTATTTCGAGTTTTGGGTCTTCTTTTAAATACTTGCGGAGTTTTGCAATGTACACATCCATACTTCTGCCATTAAAATAAGTATCGCTGCCCCATATTTTTTTTAGAGCTGCTTCTCTTGGTAAGAGATCATTTTTATATTCGCTCAACATTTTAAGCAACTCATTTTCTTTTGGAGAAAGTGTTTGGGTTTTACCGTTTACTATCAACTCTCTAAGCCTTGGATTAAAATGATATTTGCCCAAATCAAACTCAGCATTAGCTTCTTCTTTGTGCAACTCTTCGTTGCGTTTAAGAATTGCTTTAATTTTAAGTAGCAGCACATCACTGTCAAACGGCTTTGTTATATAATCATCTGCACCAAGTTTGTAGCCTTGTATAATATCATCTTTCATTGTTTTAGCACTTAAGAAAAACAATGGAACATCAGGATTAATATCTCTTATTTCTTCTGCAACCGTAAATCCATCCATATTTGGCATCATGACATCGAGCAGGCATATATCAAATTTTTCCCTTTGAAATGCAGCAAGACCGAGTCTTCCGTCTCTTTCAAGTATAACTTCGTAATCGTTTAATTCTAAATAATTTTTAAGAACCATACCAAGGTTGGTATCATCTTCACATAATAAAATCTTAGGTTTAACTGCTTCCATAACGTTATAATTTATTTACAAATAAAATTAATTGATATTCAATACTGCTAATATAATGCCTAATTTTTTGTTAACCTATTCAGGTTTATTAAACATGGTATTTCAATGTTTTAAAATCTTGTATCTCAAAAAATCCACTGAAAATGTTTATTTTATAAAAATAATAACCTGATATAATTATATTTTTTTAATAAAAATATGCTGATTTTAATAACTGAATAAAATTAGTTACCAACTCAAAATAGTTTAATGTTTCATAGTAACTTTAAAAAAACTACTTATGCCAACCAAAGAAGAATTTATACAATCAATAAATACCGGATATACATTTAAAGGAGAAGCTGTGCAAATTGGTGCAGCTGTTTTTAATGGTGAAGTCGTGCCGGAAGCAAAAATATTATTGCCGTTAAAAACCATGAATCGCCATGGTTTAATAGCCGGTGCTACCGGTACCGGTAAAACCAAAACGCTGCAAATGATCAGCGAATATTTAAGCGATGCTAGTGTGCCGGTTTTGCTAATGGATATAAAAGGGGATTTGAGCGGTATTGCCGCAATGGGTGCTTCAAACGATAAAGTAATAGATCGTTATCAAAAACTAAACTTAACCTATTCTCCGGGGGAATTTCCTTCGGAACTGCTTTCTCTTACAGGAAAAAATGGTGTAAAATTAAGAGCAACTGTAAGTGAGTTTGGGCCTGTATTACTTACCAAAATTCTTGACCTTAATGATACACAGGGTGGAGTGATAGCGCTCATTTTTAAATATTGCGACGACAATAAACTGCCGCTGCTGGATTTAAAGGATTTTATAAAGCTGCTGCAGTTTATAGGTAATGAAGGCAAGGCAGAAGTTGAGAAATTATATGGTAAAATATCTACCACTACCACCGGCACCATTCTTAGAAAAGTAATTGAATTGCAACAACAGGGCGCCGATATTTTTTTTGGTGAGAAAAGTTTTGAGGTAGATGACCTTATGCGCATTAGCGATAAAGGCCAAGGCATGATAAGTATTTTGCGGGTGATGGATATACAGGACAGACCAAAATTATTTTCAACATTTATGTTACAAATGCTGGCAGAATTGTATG
>JAYTCO010000404.1:0-3378 GCA_043736415.1 Ferruginibacter sp.
CTAAGATGATTTTGTAGTCTTAAAATGTAAATATTTCTGTCAATAGATATTTTTCGTTTTACTAATCGTTTTTTTAAGACTAGCTTTTTTTATACCATAAAAATGTAAATAATTTTAATGACAGAGAATAATCTCAATACTAATATCTCAATACTCAATACCATCATTTACTGCTACGATGCTTATTGTGGATGGTGCTATGGCTTTAGCCCCGTTATAAAAAAAATAGCGGAGGAATACAACGATTTAATGCCTACCGAAGTGCTTAGTGGTGGTATGGTATTGCCCGAAAAGCCAACGCACATATGTGTTTCAGCAAATTATATTTTAGGGGCTTATAAAAATGTAGAAGAACTTACGGGCGTAAAATTTGGCGAAGATTATTTGTGGCATTTAAAAAATGCAGAAGACAGCGACTGGCACCCAAGCTCAGAAAAGCCTGCTATTTCCATGTGTATTTTTAAAGAATTTTATCGGGACCGTGCTGTAGAATTTGCTGGCGATTTGCAATACTCGTTGTATGTAGAAGGAAGAGATTTAACTGATGATGAAGCTTACAGACTGCTTCTTGAAAAATACAGCATACAGCCAGAAATTTTTTACGAAAAACTGAAAAGTGAAGAATATAAAGAAATGGCTTATTATGAATTTGCACTGATGAAACAATTACAGGTAACAGGTTATCCTTGCGTGTTTGTGCAAACATCTGATACAAAATTTAATATGGTTGCACGTGGTTATACAGATTACAATACTTTGAAAGAGAGAATAGATGCAGTTCTAAAATCTACATAAAACTTTCAAAATGGAAGGTTGTACAAAAATGGTCTAAGTAAAATTTATTTACTGCATAAGTTATTTTTCTTTTTTTGGTGAATCATTATTGGGCCTACTCATAATTTTATAAAAGCCGGTATCAAAAAGCGCACGCTGCTGTGGCGTGCATAAATTTCTTATTTCTTTTAGGTTATTAAGCATTTTCATTTCCAAATTCTTTTGTTGTGTTGCCGCATATTCAGTAGCGTTAATAATAGAACTATCGCTAAAATTTTGGATACCAATACTTTTTAAATTTAATTGTTTGTGTGTTCGCATTTCATCAAACATGGGCTTAACTTCCAACCTTTGTCTGGCTTTAACCGAATCAAAAAAGTTTAACTGAGCAGCTGAAAAACCAATTTCATTTTTAAGATAATTTCGCATATTATTCCTACGATCATCATAATCGTTTTTTTTATTGCCAAACAAAAGGGTTAACGTTACAATGTTTGCAATAAACAACAAAGCAATTACAATAATAAATATTTTATTTGAGCGGTTTTCGGTTCTCATTATGGTTCTTGGTTATCTATATCATACAAAACAGAAACGTTGATGGCAAAATCATACTTTTGAGAAAATTTATTTTTTGCTATATTTTCTAAATCCCTTCTATGGTTAATACTTTTTATTACAAAAATGTTTATCAGTACCAACAACATAACAGCAGCAAATGCTACAGAAGGTTTTTTTAAATAAAAAGCAATTTTATACCAAATATTTTCAGGCAATATATTGGCAACTTTAATGCGTGCATTTACTCTGGAAAGTAAAAAAGGTTTAGGTGTTGCCTTTTCAATTCCATCAATACTTTTTAAAATCTCGTCTATTTTATCTTTCATAACAAACCGGTTATTTTATTTAAAATATTTTTCATAATAATCTTTTAAAAGATTCCTAAGGTTGTTCTTTGCTCTTACCTGTAATGATTCTACGGCAAGTAAAGTCGTTTCCATAATTCCTGCAATATCATTATTTGTTAATCCTTCAACCTTGTGCAATAAAAAAGCAGTACGTTGTTTTTGAGGCAATTTCTTTATTGCTATAAAAAGTACAGAAGCATCTTCTTTCTTATCAAGGGCTACACCTGGATGAAAGAAATCCGGTTTCTCAACTGCTTCTTTAAAACCGATTACCCGCTGCATTAGCCCACCTCTTTTTTGCCTTTTCTTTTGTTTTTCAAAATCCAAAGAGGTGGTAACAGTTATTCTATAAATCCAGGTAGATAAGCTTGCTTCTCTTCTAAAATCATTGAGCCCTTCATACACTTTCACAAAAACTTCCTGCGTTATATCTTCTGCATCTTCTTCATTTTGCACAATACCCAATGCTGTATTGTAAACCATTTGTTGGCGGTCATTTACAATGCGTGCAAAATTTTCTTCACCATTTTGTATTGTATCAATATTATCCTCGTGGTTCAAAAAAAATATTTTATTCTTTTTAAAGATACTTACAACAAACTAAAATTTTTATACACCCATTTAAGGCCGAGGCAGTAATCATTATTAAACTTATTTATTAAAATCCCGGACCACCTCTATAACCGCCTTCAGCATTTTCTCTTTTGCCTGTAGGCTTGGCTGCTACACCAAAATTTTTAAGATTGTATGTAAACGTAAGTAGAAAATATTGTTGCAAAACCTGATTCTGCGCATCTTCAATAAACCTTGCATCAACTGTTCTAAATATGCTTTGATTTTGTTTTAGCAAATCAAAAACAGATAGTTTTAATTCTCCTACTTTGCTCTTTAAAAACTTTTTACCTATTGCTGCATTCCACAAACTATATTTTTGATTAAAGCCGGCACTTAAGCCAGAGTTAATTTGGTACGAAACATCATTTTGTACAAACCATCCTTTTTTACTTAATAAATTTACCTGAGCCCCAATTGCCAGGTTTACAAAATTGTTGTTGCCACTTCCATTACCGGATGTTTGGTTAAAATTTGAATTATATGATAAATTAAAATCTACAAACTCACTGATGTTGCTTGCCAATACAACACCTGCATTGTAAACAATATTATTGGTAACAATATTTACATTATTTGCCAGACCCGGTAAACGGCTGTAAGCAAAACCTGCATTTAAATTGAGGTTGGTTTTAAGCACTTTTAATGGCATACTGTAATTAAAAAAAGTACGTGCACTTCTGTATCCATTAAGGTTTACCGGTTTTGTAAGCTGCGTTCCTTTTTGAAGTACAATACCATTTTGAATAACCGAATCTTTCCTTGGAATAAACGTTGCACTGGTTATGAAATTACCCGCCGTTTGCAAAAATAAATTGGCAAAAAAGCTTTTACTCGTCTTAGAATTAGTGTAACTATACCTTGTTGCAACAAACTGAGTAAATGATTGCTTTAACGCCGGGTTACCCGTACTTACTACTAGTTGGTTGCTTTGGTTTACCACATCCTGCAACTGATTTACTGATGGGAAATTGGTAGAGGTTCTGTAAAAAACCCGAATGTTAGATGCTGCAGAAATCTTTTTACGCCAGATTAAATTTGGTAAAATATTAGAAAAGGACTGGCTGATGTTTGTCTTAGTTGG
>JAYTCO010000405.1:0-3361 GCA_043736415.1 Ferruginibacter sp.
AATGCCTCTGATGAAGATGCAGAAAGTTGGATCAAAATTTTCACTTTTTTACCAAAGAATGAAATAGATGAATTAATTGTTATTCATAGACAAGATGCAGGGAAAAGATCATTGCAGAAAAAACTTGCGCAGGAAATTACCATTTTTGTGCATGGTCTTGGAGAATATCTAAAAGCAATAGACACCACTGAAAAATTGTTTTCAGCTCAAAATGCTGCGGCAGAAGATTTATCTGAAAATGAACTCAATGAAATAGAAGGAATAACCAAAACTACTATTCCAAAAAATGATTTTGAAGCAGGAATTGATTTAGCAACTATGCTTACAGACGCAGGTATTTTTACCAGCAAAGGGGAAGCAAAAAAAATGATTTTATCAGGAGGAGTTAGTATTAACAGAAAAAAAGCTGATGACCCTAAAGCATTACCTACAAAGGAGATGCTGCTGCACAGTAAATTTTTGCTGGTACAAAAAGGTAAAAAAAGTTATTATCTTTTTGAAGTAATGTAGATCTAAAAATAATAAAGCCTCTTTTTCTTTAAAGAGGCTTTATTATTTTAAAATCGTTTTTTTATTGTTGCAGAATTATTCAACATCAACCTGTTTGTTGGTAACTGCACCTTCAAACACTTCAGGTATAAATATTCTTTCAATAGCCATATAACCATTTCCTTTTTCCAGAAAATGTACACGCATATTTTCTATACTTATAGGGCAGCCATCGGGTATATCGGCTATATTATTATGGCGTATATCATGGCCGTCTAAGATAACAACAAGGCCGCTACCAATAGCTTCCATTCTATTGCCATCGATAATTAAAAAACCGGTATCTTCTCCTAAACC
Organism: Ferruginibacter sp.; assembly: GCA_043736415.1. Classification (GTDB taxonomy): domain Bacteria; phylum Bacteroidota; class Bacteroidia; order Chitinophagales; family Chitinophagaceae; genus Ferruginibacter. Next base: position 847 of record JAYTCO010000405.1, read on the forward strand.
TATTCCAATGCAAGATGGGTTCGCAGATACTGCCTGTGCAAGTCTGCCGAACCTTCCACGTTTTTCAAAGTGAGAATCAAAAATTACATCATCCATAAATCCAAGACCTGTCGTAATTTTTACTTCACCTTTTAAATGTGCTTTAGCCGCATTGCCTTCATAAATCATGGTATTGCTCATAGCCATAGCACCCGCAGATGTTCCTGCTACTAAAAAATTTTCTTCATCATGATACCGCTCTAAAACTATTTGTAAAAACTGTGTACCTCCAAAAGTGCTTGTTAACCTTAGTTGATTGCCTCCGCTAAACATAATAGCGTCGCACTTTTTCAGCCTTTCAACGTATTCTTCTTTCATGGCATCTGCACGGTTGCGAATGTGCATTAAGCCTATTTCTTTGCATCCGATTTTTCCAAATGCATTTAAATAATTTTCTCCAACTTCAATGGGGATCATACTTGCAGTAGTAACAACCTCAATTCTTTTTTCATGCCCACCGATTTCTTCCACAATTCTTCTCAGAATTCCAAGTTCAAAAAAATTTAAATTATTACGGTGAATCTGGCCGGTTTCAAGATCTGTGCCTTTGTCTTCGGCACCGCCTATTGCAAGTAGTTTTCCTTTAGCAAATTGCATGCATGCTCATATTGTGGTTAATACAAAAATAACGTAAACCCCTACACATTATTTTATTGTTATCAACCGAATGTTAATATTTAGGAAACAATTAGTATTTGTTTTGCGCATTTAGCAGTTCAAACAATAAATACTTTTTTAGTTACAATATGTTAGTAGTAAAATAAAGACGACGTAGGATTTTCTTCTATTTTATTTTTGATTTTATTTCCTGCAGCTTCAGCAAAGCTTCTACGGGTGTGAGTCTGTTAATGTCTACAGTTTCTAAAATAGATCTTATTTCTTCAAATGTAAGTGAGTGTGCATCAAAAATATTCAATTGCATTTTGGGCATAGCAAGTTGCTTCATTTTCTTTTTTATATCGTCTGTCGTGTGCGTTTCATTTCCATCTTTATTTTTCTCTTCTAACAACAACAATATTTCATTTGCTCTGTCAATTAATGCAGGAGGCATGCCCGCCATGCGTGCCACATGAATACCAAAACTATGTATACTGCCGCCGGGCGCAAGCTTTCGCAAGAAAATGATTTTATTACCAACCTCTTTATTTGTTATATGATAATTTTTTATTCGATCGAATTTGTTTTCTAGTTCATTGAGTTCATGGTAATGAGTGGCAAACAATGTTTTGGGTGTGTGCGGTGATTGGTGTAAAAATTCTGCAATACTCCATGCTATTGAAATACCATCGTAGGTAGAAGTTCCTCTGCCAATTTCATCCAATAAAATTAAACTCCGTGCTGTTAGGTTGTTGATGATACTTGCCGTTTCATTCATCTCCACCATAAAAGTACTTTCACCACCCGTAATATTATCTGATGCTCCTACTCTGGTAAAAATTTTATCTGTCAATGGGATTTTTGCATATGATACAGGTACAAAACTTCCCATATGCGCCATTAAAGTAATGAGAGCTGTTTGCCTTAGTATAGCGCTCTTACCACTCATGTTTGGCCCTGTAAGAATGATAAGTTGATTGGCATTATTATCCAGTTCAATGTCATTACTTATATACGTTTCGCCCTGCGCTAAATTTCTTTCAATAACCGGATGTCTGCTGTCTTTCAGGTCCATTTCAAACCCATCATGAAGCTCAGGTTTTTTATAATTATACTGTATAGCATTGTTTGCAAAACAAGCCAGGCAATCGAGTATCGCCATCACATGTCCGTTCACCTGCATTGGCGCAATATAATCCTGCAATTCATTTAATAATTCCTGAAAAAGCTGCTGCTCTATGAGGTTAATTTTATCCTCAGCTCCAATTATTTTTTCTTCATAAACCTTCAGTTCCGGAGTTATATAACGTTCTGCGTTTGCAAGGGTTTGCTTTCTTATCCATGTATCCGGCACTTTTGGTTTGTGCAGGTTTGTAACTTCTAAATAATATCCAAAAACATTATTGAAACTTATTTTTAATGAAGAAATTCCTGTATTAATAGCTTCTTTTTGTTGCAGCTCCAGCAAATAATTTTTTCCTCCACTGGCAATGTTTCGCAGCTCATCTAACTCCGCATGAATTCCTATTGCTATTAATCCTCCTTTACTTGCAATGGCGGGTGGATTGTCAGTAATTTGCTCTACAATTTTCTCTAAAATATAATTACAACTATTGAGAGAATCGCCTAGTCTCTGTAAATAAGTATTTGTCGATGATGCACAGATTTTTTTTATTTCTTCTGTCTGTTGTAATCCCTTTGCAACTTGTAAAACCTCTCTTGGATTAATTTTTTTTAAAGGCACTTTTGCAGCAAGTCTTTCAACATCACCTGCTAATTTTATATGTTTACTTATTTGTAGCCTTACATCTGTTTCCTTTATAAAAAATTCAACGGTATTTAATCTTTCATTTATTCTAATAAGGTCATTTAAAGGCAT
>JAYTCO010000406.1:0-3358 GCA_043736415.1 Ferruginibacter sp.
ATGAACGGTAAATGAAATAAGCAAATAAATTCCTATAAGAGACATAATTTTTAAGATAAGTAATAACCAATAGCAGCAGCAGTTACACATTTGTTTACCTCATTGGTAATAGAAACATTTACCCAATAAATCCTAACAACAATTCCTAACAAACATTTTCCTTCACACCCCAGACAAAGATCAACACGAACAGACAGCAGCATGAAGGACAGCACCGAACCAACATACGAACAAGCAACACAACTGCAAGGCAAGGACCATAGGGCAAGGTCAAAAACAATAGGGGTCCCATTACCAAACTGCAAAACGTAAACGGCCAAACAGCGATGGCGTTTCGGCCCAAAATTTTTGCCGGTAACCATCAAACAACCGTTGTACCCCTCCCTCCGGGAGTTGAAAAAAATTTTTGAATTTTTTTTTGTTTGGTTTGCCTTCTTATTCTGTTAGATGTTTTTACCTGTTGTGTTAGGTTGTGTTATTTTTTTTGTGTATTTACCTAATTAGGTTGGTTTTTTGGTTTCTTTAATGCAAGTTGGTTAATCTTGATGGTAGTGAAATCCGCATGGATATTGGCTAATACCATTTGGTCAAGGTTGAAATTTGTGATACAACAAAACCGGGAAAGTTCTGCCATTCCTGGCTCTCCCCTGCCTTCTTCGTAGGACTGGTAACGCTTTTCGGGTATCTCCAAACGATCAGCCATTTCTCTTTGTGAAAGGCCGTATGCTTTCCGGATAGTTTTTAGGTTTTCTTTGAATCTTATAGCCATGGTTATTTGTTTGTACCGGCTAAATTAAGCATTAAAATAAATACCTAACAATATTAGTTGTTTTGTATAATTTAATTAGGTACTTTTGAGAACGCATGGCTAATTAAAATAGTAAAAATGATACTAAACTTTGAGGAATACACACATGATTTAAGCGATTACGAATTATCACTGGTGCCAAAATTTGTAAACAGTTTCCAAACAAAAGTTGGAAAGGACCATGCCTGTACAGCAAAAAAGATTGAAGAAAAAATGACTGCAGCCGGGCATAAAGTATCAGGTCCACGTATCAGGAAAATCGTAAATTACATAAGGAACATGGGATTAGTAGAAGGGCTTGTAGCCACCAGTTCCGGGTATTACATTACTACAGATTACCAAGAAATATCTGATTACATTGAAAGTCTGGAGGGCAGAGAAGGTGCAATAAGAGTAGTAAGAGAAGGGATGGAAGCTTATTTACGTAGGTTAAAAACCAAAGAAAATGAACCAAAAAATTAAGGCTTTTTTGATGAATTATTTTTGTGTACCAGGCTCATGGAACTGGGCCAAAAAGAAAATGATTGCTGGTTACATGGTACATTCTTCTGAATGGGTAGGACCTTTAAAGTTTAGAGCCAATCCTAAAACAAAAGTGTTGGAGTTGGACCTATCTTCTGCAGAGAATAAAGCCAAATGGACCTTAGCTGCTACAAGTTTGGTTGTAGATATGTATTCACAGATAACGACCTACGAAGTAATTGTCTGGACAGAGCCACGATATAAAATATTTTTTGAGGGCATCAAAGTTTGCGAAAATTAAATACATTTGTAGCCATAATATAATGTTAGTTTTTGGTAATTAATTTCAAGCGTAAAACCCCTGTATTCCTACAGAGGTTTTTTTATTAATGCACCTTTACACCAATTAAATGTTATGTATGTAATTAAAGTATTGCTTAGCTATTTTGAATGATGCCTTACATTCTTCTGGGTCCTCAAAACACATAAAAATTTCAAAGCCACCTTTAAATCTGAATAGTATTTTAAGATAAGAAGGGTTTGTTTTATTGGAATCTCTTATGTAGGTACACATCTCTACACCTACCATTTCACTTGATAAAAATACTTCTTCATTTATATGGTACATATCATCTGTGTACCTGATGCCACTATCAAAAATATATTCAACTCTGCAGTATGTTTTTCTTATTATCTTTTTTTCTTCCAAAATAAGGTAGCAAAATTTGTTATCTACAATGATCAGTTCATCTATTAAAACATTGTCCCCGGTAATCTTAATTGGTAATTCCATTTTATTTTTTTATAAATCTAAAAAATTATATTCCCTTATTCTAATTCCCTCTGCTCCAGCAGCGCACCACACCTTTGACATAAATATTCTGTTGGTAACACAGTCATTATAATCAAACCACAGCATTGTTTTTCGCTTCTTCAATGAATCAAACAGCGCCTTACATAAGTTGTCAATATCTGGGCGAAATTCGTGATCAGCGCCAATCCTTTCCTCCATTACCTTCTTCCGAATACTTTCTCCCACCGGTAAATTAAATTGTATAGAGAAGTTCTTATAAGGTGGTTCAATACCATTCTTCTTAAACCAAAAAGCCGCTTCATCTTTGAATCCAAAGTATTTCTCCATGCTTTTTTTCCTTCGGAATGTGTAGCCTTGCTGGCCCTGCATCTTTCTTTTATCATCAATGCGATGCAGTTCTTCATCTGACTTGTGAAGCATCCATGTACTATTTCCTTTGCCTACACTACTGTTCATACGCAAGGCTGGTGTTGGCAGGATAGGTATAAAGTATTCTCTTATTATTTCCATATCTATCTTTTTTCAAACCATTTTAAAAATCGTTGCTTATCCTGTTCATTCAGAAAGTCATTACCAATGGGAACGTATGCCTGACTGTTATTGTTTAAGCACATTGGGTCATGCTGGTGAGCATCAAGCAGTAGTTGTTCTGCCTTGATCAGTTGTAGTGCTGTATCAAAGCTTTCAATCCTTTCCACGATACCTACCAATGGCCTTGCCCGAATGATATGCTTAACTACATGAACCAGGAGGGCTTCTGCCGGCAAACCTTTTTTGTTTAATCCTGTTCTGATTTGCTTACCTAAATTGTCGATGGTAGATTTTACAGATTTTGCCCGAACAATGTAAAACTTTTTGCCTAAGGATATTTTCAGCAATGAATAACCAAACTGAAATTCACTTTGATTGCATTTGATTTGGTAGCCATCTGATGAATAGATTTTTTGCTGTTGTGATGTTTCCATGATGTTTTGTTTTTATGGTGATGCAGCAAAGATACAGCAACATTGTGTATCGTGCATTATTTATTAGTTTTACTAATTTATATGTATTTTATACATAAATAATGCACGATACACTATATTGCTGTATGTTTGCATAAAATTATTTATCATGGAAAATAACAACGAAGCAAAAATGTATTCATCGTATGGCTATCAAATCAAATGCGATCAAAATGAATTTCAGTATGGTTACTCATTGCTGAAAATTTACTTTGGTAAAAAGTTTTACATAGTCAGGGCAAAGTCTGTAAAATCATTCATTGATAATCT
>JAYTCO010000407.1:0-3346 GCA_043736415.1 Ferruginibacter sp.
TTTGTTCTGCTCCCACCACAATCTTATTGGCGCCATGTCATGCGTAGCGGGCATTACAACGCAAGGGTATTTGGCATTGTGCGTATCAGAAAATTGTTCTTTATCGGTTTTAGGCATTTGCTGTATTTGCAGAGAAAGAATATTTAGATCTGCTAAAACTTTTTCTGTAAAAGGCGGCACCATACCCAAATCTTCTGCACACAACAACATTTTTGAAGATTGTGCCAGCATGGAAAGTGTTGCAGTACCTTCTTTTTGCCAAAGTTCGTTTTGATTTTCGAAAAAATATTGGTTGTATAAAGTGTTTAGTATATTTTTTTGTTCATCTCCCAACTGCTGAAAAGAATAAGTCTGGTGCATATTTATTCGAAAATGATAGGAATAATTTTTTTCAGAATCTTTCAACAAAATAATATTGGAAACGATGTTGAATAACTGCTGTTCATACTTTAAAAATGCAGGATTGCTTTTTAAATAGTTAGCAATTTTTTGTTGATCATTGTATTGTTCTCTTAATGCTAATCCATTAAAAAAAATGGCTTTAATTGTTTCAACATCTTCTTTAAAATTATATAATAATAAATCTTCTGTAATGTAAGAATTACACAATCTATCTTCATCAAAATGTAACCCTGCCTGTATAAATCCGGATTTAGTGAAGGGAATGGCAGGAACAAAAATTCCCATTGAACCATCAATTTGGTTTTGAGGAATACTCCAAATTCTAAACAATCCAAGCACATGATCAATCCTAAGAGCGTCAAAATAATTTTCTAAACTTTTCATTCGCTTGATGAACCATGCAAAACCGTCTTCCCGCATTTTTTCAATGTTGTAAGTGGGGAAATGCCAGTTTTGTCCAACTGTGGAAAATGCATCGGGTGGTGCGCCTGCCTGTACATTCATATTAAAAAGCTCTGGATTAACCCATGCATCAACACTGTATTTTGCAATGCCAATCGGTAGATCTGCTTTTAAAATAACTTTATTTTTATGAGCATATTCGCTCGCATCTTTCAATTGTAAATGCAAATGATATTGTACAAAATACCAAAATAAAATATCTTTAAAATGATCATTTGTCGGTTCTACGAATGAGAATATTTTTTCAATATCATATACTGCATATTCTTCCCAATCGTCTGTATTTACAGATTTGTATTTATCTCTCAACACACAAAAAGCAGTAAAGGGAATAAGCCATTCGAAGTTTTTTTCAAAAAACAAATACCATTCTTTTTCTTTTAAAAAATCTGCATTTGTAAATTGAAGTAGTTTTTTTAAAATAGAAAGTTTAAGATTTACTGTAGCTGAAAAATCACAATAATCAAGACTGTTCAGTCTGCGAATCTCCGCTTCTTCTTTTTCTGAAACAGTAATTTGAGTAGTACTTATTATTTGCTCAACATTTAGATATAATGGGTTTAATGCAAAAGAAGAAATGACAGAATAAGGATAAGAATCTTTATCAGTAAAAGTTGCTATAGTATCATTAACAGGTAATAGTTGAATCATTTTTAAACCTAATGAAGCTGCATAACTAACAAAGGTTTTAATGCTGGTAAAATCTCCACATCCCCATGTATTATTTGTTCGTAGACTAAACACGGGAATATTAATACCGGCACCTTTCCATAAATAATTCTTACAATCTGGCTCAGCATTTATAATACATACACTTTTGCTTTCGAGAGGTTGTTGAATGATATTGTTTGAGCCTGGTTCATAATCAACAATGCATTTTTTTTCAAAATCATAAAATGCTATTTTATATTGGATTGGATAAGTTTCTTTTGAAAAATTAAATTTTAAAACACTTTTATTATTTTTCTTTTTTGGAAACAAAACCGGGTTTTCATTGTTGAAAAAATTGAGTTTTTTTGCACTTCCCGTTAAGCAAATAAATATATTTTCCTGTAGCATTGGGTAAGCAACCTTAAAAATATGGGTCCCTTTTTTATTGCTGCAAGATTTTGAAGAATTGATAGTAACTGACTTAAAGACTTTTTTAAAAGGTTTTGATTTTCTTACATCAATAACACATTCTGATGTTTTTGTTCTGTTTATTATTTCTATGGAATTGGATTTTATTTTTTTTAAACTAACAGTTTCGTTGTATAAAATAATAATATTTTCCGGAGATAATTCATTCCTAACAGAAATTTGATACCTGATTTTTTTTGGTGTTGTTTTAGGGTCTAAAAAAATATTTCCTTGCCATGTATTTCCGTCCTGATAATTGAGCGGGAAAGACAATAAAAAATCTTCTTTTTCTTGATAAAGTGAAACAAAAACTGTTTCACCTGGCACAGAATTATAATCTGTTGTAAAATAAATCTCCATTGATATTTTTTTTACAATGTATGCATTATATGCAGGAAGAATAGCATCAAAGTTTTTCAATAAAAATGCAGCTTTATATCTATTCTGGTTTTATATTTGCAAAAATATTTAAAAATGGAAACAGCAAAAAAATCTAAAGGAATTTATTGGATACTTTTTTTAATATCGATCGGAGCATTTTTTGGTGTTTACGCTGTTGGTGGGGGTTACTGTTCTCTTATTTTGCCTTTTAATGTGACCTTTTTTGCGTTGGCATTAGACCTTATCTAATATTTTATTACTTCTTTAATATTGCCCTGCTTTTTTAGCAGGGTTTTTTATTGGAGGTCAAAAAGGAATTCATTGATAATAAAAACGCCATACAAATTGTATGGCGTTTTCTTTAACCTTAATATTTTAATTATTTAACTTCCTCAAATTCTGCATCTGTTACATTTTCAGCATCAGCACCATTCTGTGGTTGTGCGCCATTTTGTGGCTGCTCTTTGCCAGGTTGTGCACCTGCCTGCGTATCCTTGTACATGTCTTCACTTGCAGTTGCCCATGCAGCATTCATTTCTGTTGTAGCTGTATCAATTTGCGCTAAATCCTGAGATTTGTGTGCAGTTTTTAATTTCTCAAGAGCGGCTTCAATCGGAGCTTTTTTCTCTGCAGGAATTTTTTCACCGTATTCTTTCAATTGTTTTTCAGTTTGAAAGATTAAGCTATCTGCCTGGTTTACTTTATCAACTTTTTCTCTTTCCAATTTATCGCCTGCTTCGTTTGCTTTGGCTTCATTCTTCATTTTTTCAATTTCCTCTTTACTCAAACCACTACCTGCTTCAATCTTAATTTTTTGTTCTTTTCCTGTACCCTTATCTTTTGCGCGTACGTGTAAGATTCCGTTTGCATCAATGTCAAAAGTCACTTCAATTTGTGGTACACCACGTGGTGCAGGCGGAATATCTGCAAGGTTAAATTTACCTAAGCTTTTGTTCTGCGTACTCATAGGTCTTTCACCTTG
>JAYTCO010000408.1:0-3344 GCA_043736415.1 Ferruginibacter sp.
CAACATCCCTGCAAAAATTGCATTACGTGCATATTGTGTTGCAGTTGGCAGAATTGCATAAAAGGTTTCTTCCTCATGTATTCTAAAACTTTCTGCAAAGATGGGCTGTATGGTTTTCCATTGGTCAAAGCGCAGGTTATCTATTAAAATAAAAAAAAGTGGCGTGCCTTTTTCCAAATGTGGCAGCACTTTAAATTTTAATAAAGTATGGCTCATAATAGGCGCCTCCACACTTTTTGGGCCAACCCAACTGCTGTAATTTTTACTGATAAATTTAAAAAACTCTGTATTGGCTTCATGCTTTTGTGTAGCAAAAACTTCCTGCATTTCGGGGCTGTCGCTCTTCTTCATTTCCAGTTCCCAATACACCAGTTTTTTATACAAATCCATCCATTCTGTATAATTGGGGCTATCATTTAAGGCCATAAACAAACTCCTAAATTCCTGCTGATAAGCAGAAGTGGTTTTCTCCGCAACCAGTCTTTTATTATCAATTATTTTCTTGAGCGAAAGCCATACTTGGTTTGGGTTTACAGGTTTTATAAGGTAATCACTTATCTGGCTTCCAATGGCTTCGTCCATTATATTTTCAGCCTCATTTTTTGTAATAAGTACAACCGGTATTGTACTGTTCACTTCCTTTATTTGTTGCAATGTCTGCAGCCCCGTTATGCCCGGCATGCTCTCATCCATCAACACCACATCTACAATATTTTCTTTTACATATTCAACCGCATCAAAGCCATTTGTTTTAGTAGCAATTTCATATCCTTTATTTTCTAAAAATATTATCTGAGATTTTAAACTTTCAATCTCATCATCAACCCAAAGTATTTTTGCTATGTTCATATTTTATTTTTCTTTTTAATTGGGGCTGTCGACATTAAAAATAACTGATCCGTAGTTCTCTGCCCGCCTTCAATGTTTTGTTCAAAGGCAACAAAACGATTTTCGTCTAAGCAGCGCAGCCCTTCTTCATTTTATCTTTTTTCAACATCTACCAACGTCTTTTAAGTTCAGACATCCTTCCCTACAAATATAATTTTTAAAAAATATGGAAGGCAAGTTTGTTAAGGTTTATTTTTCTTTTAACATTAAATATCATGTATAATTTTCGATAAAATATTATTTCACTAAGTTTGAATAAACCACCAAATAATGGAGGAAATTTTCTACACTTTAACCATTAAAAAAGAGTATGCCATCCCCATACTTAAAAAACTTATATTAGATGAAGCCATTGAAGTTTACATCGATGAAATTCCTGACTGGCAAAAAGAAGAAACTTTATGAAGCATAGAACAAATAAATTTGGATCCCTATACAATGTTATCGTCAGAAGAATTTTGGGACAGCATTGATGCAGACGATAAATAATTTTACTTCTTTAAAAAATTTCTAACTAAATACATGCCTTTTCACAAAATAATTAATGATCCTGTTTACGGTTTTATAACAATCGATGATGAACTTATTTTCAGCATAATTACACATCCATATTACCAGCGCCTACGACGAATACAGCAAATGGCTATGGCACATTTGGTTTATCCGGGAGCTGTGCATACAAGGTTGCATCATTCCCTCGGTGCATATCATTTAATGACGATTGCATTGCAGGAACTTACCCGCAAAGGCATTGAAATAACGGAGCAGGAACAGCAAGCAGCAAAAATTGCTATTCTATTACACGATGTTGGCCACGGTCCATATTCACATGCATTGGAACAGGTGTTAGCAGAAGGTGTTCACCACGAAAAAATATCGTTGCTTATTATCGAAGCACTCAACAATAAGTTTGAAGGAAAATTGCAAATAGCACTTGATATATTTAACGGCAATTACCACAAAAAATTTCTTCATCAATTGGTGAGTGGCCAATTGGATGTTGACCGCATGGATTACCTAACCCGCGACAGTTTTTTTAGCGGCGTAATAGAAGGTTACGTTGCATACGACCGCATTTTAAAAATGATAACGGTAAAAGATGGAGAATTGATGGTGGAAGAAAAAGGAATTTATTCCATTGAGAAATTTTTAATTGCCCGCCGGCTTATGTACAGACAGGTTTATTTGCATAAAACAGTTTTAAGTGCAGAGCAAATGTTGCAGCGGATCATAAAAAGAGCAAAATATATTTCGGCACAATGCCAACAGCCGCTTCACAGTTTTATAAATGAGCCAATGCAGAATATAACTTTAGACCAGTTTTGCAGTCTTGATGATACAGATGTTTTAATGGCAATAAAAAGCTGGTGCAGCCATTCAGATAAAATACTGTCAATGTTATGCAGTGGAATTATTGATCGGGATTTACTGAAAGTAAAATACAGTTCCTATCCGGTTGATTTCCAAACTGTGCAGGCGAGAAAAGAAATTACTGCAAGTGTTTTAGGGCTAACCTTACGGGAAGCTGAGTGGCTGGTTTTTACCGGAGAAGCCAGCAGCACAACATATAATTTTGAGGAGCAACAGATAAAAATATTATTTAAAAACGGCGAGGTAAAGAATATATCAGCGGTAGATGATGCGCTTATAAATGAAAGCCTACGTGGCAATATTAAAAAATATTACATTTGTTATCCCGGCTTTTAACCCAAACCAAATTTACAAATGGAATTTAACGCAGCTCAGATAGCACACATTGTAGGAGGTTCCATAAAGGGCAACCCTGATGAAACAGTTTCTTCTTTTGGCAAAATTGAAGACGCTGTTAAAGGACAGCTAGCTTTTCTGGCAAATCCTAAGTATGAAGAATATTTATACAGCACATCTGCCAATATTATAATCATTAATAATTCTCAAATTGTAAAAGGAGAAATAACTGCTACACTTATAAAGGTTCCTGATGCTTATAGTGCATTTGCTTTGTTGTTAAGCGAATATCAAAAACTAAAACAACAGCAACTTGTTGGAATACAGGAGCCGGTATACATCCATGCAACTGTAAAAAAAGGGGAGCGTATTTACATAGGTGCATTTTCCTACTTGGGCGAAAATGTTATTATAGGCAATGGTGTAAAAATTTATCCAAATGCTTATATAGGAAACAATGTATTTATTGATGATGATACAATAATACACCCCGGTGTAAAAATTTACCATGATTGTATAATTGGTAAAAAAGTAGTTATTCATGCGGGCACCGTAATTGGCGGCGATGGTTTTGGTTTTGCCCCGCAGGCTGATGGCAGTTTTAAAAAAGTTCCTCAGACAGGAAATGTAATTATTGAAAACAATGTTGAGATAGGCAGCAATGTAACTATTGACAGGGCAACAATTGGCAGCACAATTATTAGAGATGGTGCCAAACTCGATAATTTATTACAGATAGCACACAATGT
>JAYTCO010000409.1:0-7870 GCA_043736415.1 Ferruginibacter sp.
AATATAAAGTGTGCGCACATTTGTAAGTTGTAAACCTATCTGTAAAAATAAAGTTGATTTTCCAATGCCCGGTTCGCCGGCAACAAGCACAATACTTCCAGTTACAATGCCACCACCAAGTACACGATTTAATTCTCCATCGGGAGAGAGAATTCTTTTTTCTTCGCCGCTTACAACATCATTAATTGAAATTGTTTTCAACCCTTTCATGCCGCTAAAGTCACGCCAGTCCTCCTTTGCAGTTTTATCAGTTCCTTTTACAATTACTTCTTCTACAAAAGTATTCCACTCGTTACAACCCGGACATTTACCAACCCACTTTGCACTTTCCTGACCGCAGTTTTGGCAAAAAAATGTTGATTTCGTTTTACTCATAAAATAAAATTACGGAGAAGCCTTGTAGAATTTCGATTTGTTTGTTTGTTAATTTTTTTGTCCAAACAAAGAAGCAGCTTTGGTCATCATCGCTATTGTGCCTGACCGTCCGAAGGCGGATCACTCACTTCAGGGTCATACCTTTTTTCAACTTTTATTATGCATTTTATAAAATAAAAAGGGCACAACGTTTATTACAAATTACATCAGTTCAAAATTGTACACTCAATTATATACAATGCATTTCGCTTAAAATATTTTCTTTTTTTTCTTTTAAATTTTCATGTCATTTTGTTCCAAAAAATAAGCTGCAAAAAACTATTTTATCAATTCAAACAGAAAATATTTTTTGCAATAAAAAGATATTTAGTGAGAAGTATATAATCTAAATACGTTGTCTTAATTAAGAAGAACTGCACAATCAAAAATTAGGAATAATAAAAAATACAGCTTTTACTTCTTGCTAAATAAAAAGATTTTTAATAACCAATAAATAGAAAAAGAGCCATCATTTCTGACAGCTCTTTTACTTACTAACCCATTAAATTCTACTACTAATGTACATAATCGCCACAAAATAAAAAATTTATTTTTAATGATAGTATTAAATTAATAAAACCTAAATGAGCGTATAGTTCATTTATATTATTGATTTCTAGTTAGTTAATTATATTTTAAAACTTTTTAAGCACTAAAGAATTTATTTTAGAAAAATAAGTTCAATTTATTTGGTTTATTATGTAAACTACTTTACGTTTGTATAAATTATAAGCTTAATGAAATTTTTAATAACACTATTAAGTTGTTTTGTCGGGTTATTAAGTATCGGTCAGGTAACAATTTCAGGCAAAGTAACCGATAATAAAAATTTACCTGTTAGAGGTGTGAGTGTAACAATTGTAGATAGTTACGACGGTAGCACTTCTGATTCTTTAGGTGTTTTTTCATTTTCCACTACAGAAGTCGGGTCAAAAACTCTAAATGTCACTATGGCAGGATATTCTGAATTCAATTCTAAAATAGATATATTAAACACCCCCATATACTTAAATATTGCCCTTAAGGAACTTATAACAGAATTGAACTCAGTTACAATAACTGCAGGTGCATTTGAGGCTAGCGATAAAAAGAAAGGCACCGTGCTTAGTTCATTAGATATTGTAACAACTGCCGGCAGCAACGGAGATATTACAGGAGCGCTTAAAACACTACCGGGTACACAACAGGTAGGGGAGAGTGAAGGTTTGTTTGTACGTGGTGGCTCAGCTACAGAAAGCAAGATTTTTATAGATGGGAGTCTGGTAAATAATTTTTTTTACAGCAGTTTGCCCGGTTTGGCAACTCGTGGCCGCTTCAACCCTTTTCTTTTTAAAGGAACCGTTTTTTCAACCGGAGGTTACTCAGCACTTTATGGCCAGGCATTATCAGCAGCGCTCATACTTGAAAGTGCAGATTTGCCCGAAAGAACGGAAGCAAGTTTAAGTTTATCAGCTATTGGTGTGGGTGGAGGGATTCAAAAATTGGCAAAAAAAAAAGCTGCATGGGGCGTTTCATACAATTATACCAATCTGGCACTTGCATTTGCTTTGATAAAGCAAAAAGTTGACTTTTTTAAAACCCCCGTTTTTCACCAAGGCGATGCAAACTTTAGAATAAAAACCAAAAAAGGTGGACTTATTAAATATTACGGTTATGCCAGTTGGAACCAAACCGGCGTTCGCAGCCCTGATATTGATTCTGTACTACTTAAAAATGCATTTAATATTGAAAATTTAAATACATTTCAAAATATAAGCTGGAGGGAAAGTTTAGGGAATGGCTGGAAAGCAAATACTGCTTTAAGTTTTAGTACCAACAAAGATGATATTGGCAATGAATTATTAAACAGTGCTAATCAAAAGCAAAAGTTTTTTTCGCCTGCAGGTTACTCAGGTAAAAACTTTTCTTTAATAAATAAAGCACAGTACGCACAGGCAAAAGTTGTGTTTGAGAAAAGGTTAAAAGGACTCAATACGGTTCGTTTTGGGTCTAATTATTTTTACAGCAAAGAAAAAACGCTGTACACATTATTTGATGGTACTAAGTTTACTGATGTTGTAAAAGATAATTTATATGCAGCTTTTGCAGAAACAGATTTGTACATAACCAAAGACCTTGCATTAAAAGCCGGTGGCAGATTAGAGCACTCTGAACAAATTGATAAATGGAACATTGCACCACGTGCATCAGTCGCTTATAAATTTAAAGATAAAAGCCAGCTGTCGTTTGCATATGGCATATTTTACCAAAATCCTGAACGCAGATATTTGCCGGTACTGAGTAGCAATGTTGGTTACTCAAAAGCTACCCATTACATTTTACAATATCAGGTCTCTAAAAACAGTAGAATATTTAGAACTGAAATGTTTTACAAAAATTACAATGCATTATATAAAACGGCTGTAAATAATTTTGGAAGAGAAGTGGCGGCTAACAACAACGGTTTTGGTTATGCAAAAGGCGTAGAAGTTTTTTGGAGAGATAAAACCACCGTAAAAAATCTTGATTACTGGATATCGTATTCATATCTGGATACAAAGAGAAACTACCTAAATTACCCAGGTTCTTTAACGCCTTCATTTGCTGCAAGCCATACCGCATCTTTTGTCGCCAAAAAATTTGTTACTGCCTGGAAAATCGGTTTCAACATGAGTTATAATTTTGCAAGTGGAAGACCTTATTACAACCTGCGCCACGACAATGCACAAAGCAAATACATCATTAAAGAAGAAGGCAAAACAATTAATTACAACAGCCTAAGTTTTAGCATGAATTATTTACCCAACATTGGTAAAACAAATAAGAAATCTTTTATTGTATGGGTTCTGTCGCTTACAAATGTGCTTGGACAAGAGCAGATCTTTAATTACAATTTTTCAGCTATTAACAACAACAAAGTTGCTGTAATCCCACCATCAAAAAGGTTTTTATACTTAGGTTGCTTTTTAAGTTTTGGTATTGATAGATCTCAGGAAGCAATTAATAATAATTTGTAGTTGAGGAGGACCACAGACGATGGACGACGCACAATAGGAGATGTTCATAAATATTTCTTTATTAAAATTTAAATCACACATAATGACAAACGAACAACTGCAGGTAAACGACAAGGACGAAGCGCTTTGGGCAATCGCTAAAAAACGTGCAAACTTTAAGAAATCGTTTCTTACTTATGCCATTATTAATATTTTTTTATGGTGTATTTGGTTTTTTAGCGGAAGAAATTTTGGGAACGGTAATTACAATTGGCCATGGCCAATTTGGGTAACGTTAGGTTGGGGAATAGGCATTGCTTTTCAATATAGAGATGCATATCTAACATCCGGTTTGAATTCAGTTCAAAAAGAATACGATAAACTTAAAAACAATAATTAATTTATAAAATAACTAAACATGAAAAAAATAATTCTCATCTCGGTCCTCAGTTTTTTTTCTTTGATAACATTTGCACAAAGTGAAAAATATACCAATGCAATGAAAAAGAATATCGCTTTGTTAGATTCTGCATTTGCAAAGCCTGATAATTTTTTAAGCATGGCAAATACATTTGAAAGAATTGGTACGACTGAAAAAACAGAATGGCTTCCATTTTATTATGCTGCTTATTGCAGGGTTAATTATGCTTTTATGCAAAAAGATCCTTCAGGCAACGACTTGATTGCTGAAAAAGCTACAGCCCTAATAAATACAGCAGATTCTTTACAACCAAATAACTCAGAAATAAGTTGTGTAAAAAGTATGATTGCAAGCGTGCAGATGCTGGTTAATCCTCAACAGCGCTTTATGCAATATGGAGCGGCAAGCCAAAAGGAATTGCAAAAAGCAATGCAGCAAGATCCGGCAAACCCAAGACCATATATGCTTAAAGGGCAAAGCTTAAAATATACACCCGAGCAGTTTGGCGGTGGTTGTAAAAATGCAATGCCTCAGTTGGAAATAGCAATGGAAAAATTTTCTTCATTTAAAGCTGTATCAGAAATATATCCATCGTGGGGCAAAGGTTCTACAGGAGACATAATAAAACAATGCAAATAAAATTTCTGCCCCGTTAAAAATTATTTTTTAAGGAAGATACATTTAATGAAAAACAAAGCCTGGAGTTAATAGCCGGAATGATTAACAAGGCTAAAAATAAATTTAGTGAGTCAGGTACGCTTTATTTAGTTTGGGGTATTGCTGTCGTAATTTATAGTCTTTCACAGTTTGTATTAGGCAATCTATTAGGTTACAAAAATGCACATTATGTTTGGTTTTTTACATGGGCAGTATATATTTACCAGGCTATATTTCTTATTCGAAAAAAGAAGAATTTAAAAGTAAAAACTTATACCGGCGAAATTATAGGATATGTATGGGTCTGTTTTATCATCTGCTTTTTCATCATGCTTTTCATTCTGCTATACAGTAAAAGTTTTAATCTTATTTACTCCTTAATTTTGGGTTTATATGCGATTCCAACTTTTTTATCAGGAGCCATTTTAAAAGTGAAACCATTAATAATTGGTGGTATTTGTTGTTGGGCATTGGCATGCATTAGCTTATTTATCCCCTTGCAGTACCACTTGCTTTTAATTAGCTTGGATGTTTTATTGGCATGGATTATTCCCGGTTTTTATTTAAGAAATAAATATTTAAATGACAGTAATTTATTGCCTAAAAATTAATCCATGTTAAACGAACAAGAATTTTCTGCTCAAAATGCGCCCACTTATCAGCAAAGCCTGGATCTTATAAATGAGATGATTAGCAAAGCCAAAAAAAGTTATACAACCAAAGGTATAGCGTCAATGGTTTGGGGATCATTAATTACATTTTGTGGTCTGGTCAACTGGGTCGAAATCCATTTTAATAAAAGCTTTGGAGATGTTTGGTTTCTCACATTGATAGCACTTATACCCCAAATTTATTTTTCTGTAAAAGAAAAAAGAAACAAAAATTTTGTTGCACACAATGAAATTACCACCAACTATATCTGGATTGCATTTACCATCTCAATGTTTATAACCTCTTTTTATTTTTCTCATTTCAATTTGGGTAATGTAACCACATTAATAATGATGTTGTTTGGTATACTGACTTTTATTATTGGCGGAATGTCGAAATTTAAACCAATGATTTTTGGAGGTTTTTTCTGTTGGGCAGCAAGTATAGTTTCCATATTTAACACCTTAGAGGTTGATGTGTTATTAATGGCAGCCTGCGGTTTATTTGCCTGGCTAATACCGGGTATTATTTTATGGGGTCTTTATAAAAAAAGTGTGACTGCCAATGTTTAAAGATCTCGATCCTATATTACATTCTCAGTTACGCCTTGCTGCTGTAAGTATTCTTATAAGCTTAAAAGAAGCTGAGTTTACATTTATTAAGGAGCAAACAAATGCCACAGCCGGAAACTTAAGCGTGCAGTTGAATAAATTAAAAGATGCAGGTTATATCGAAATCACCAAACAATTTAAAAACAATTATCCCCTCACAGTTTGCAAAATAACAGATAGGGGTATTTTGGCTTTTGAAGAATACGTAAAAGCTTTGCGTAGTTATATGCCTTAAAATAATAAAAAAAAAAGTGCCGCTGTTAGGAAAGCGGCACGTGGGGGGTAAATTCATAGAAAAAAAATGATGCTATGAATTTGTATCCAATCTATTAAAAAGTACAAATTTGGTTGATGATTTCCTTTTTTTTACAGTCATCTGTACTGTATAAATTCCTTCTTTTAACTTTAAAGCTTCCTGCAGACTTACAACATTTAAACCCTTTACAATTTCACATTTAAAAGCACTTACTTGCTTACCTTCTGCATTTATGATAGCAACATTTGCCTGTAAGTTTTTTTTGTAGGTAGAATTAAATTTTATTTCTAGAGTAGAAGTTTTTGCATTAGAACTAATTCTGATTTTCTCACAAGTTATACCCCCAGTTGTTGCGGTATAAAAAAGAAGAGAAATTAAAATTGTTGCAAAAATTTTCATTGTGTGCTCATTAATATTTTATGAGGCTTAACACAGAAAGAATGGATAGAAATTAAAAATACATAATACATTTTTAATCTTGGCATAAAAATAAGAATATTTCTTTTTTCGACAGGTAATCAGTGTCATTATTTTTAAAACAATTGTTGTTTCTTTTTTTCTAAAGTAATTTTACAGAATGGATGTGATGCTGCAGGTAAATGATTTGTCAAAAAACTTTAATGATTTTCAGGCTGTTAAAAATCTTTCTTTTACAGTAAATCAAGGCGATGTTTATGGTTTTTTAGGGCAAAACGGTGCAGGAAAATCTACCACATTGCGTATGTTGCTAAAACTGATTAAACCAACATCCGGTGAAATTATATTTTCAGGTACAAATATTACAGGAGATGATAATGCCATGCTTAAGCAAACGGGGGCTATCATTGAAAGGCCGGATGTATACAAGTATTTATCAGCCTACGATAATTTATACATTTTTGCCAAAATGAGTGGCATTAAAACTACCCGAAAACTCATCATGGATCAGCTGGAAATGGTTGGCCTTGCAGATAGATTTGACAGCAAAGCAAAAACATACAGCCAGGGAATGAAACAACGCTTGGGTATTGCTATTGCACTTGTTCATTCTCCAAAACTTATTATTTTAGATGAACCTACAAATGGTTTAGATCCACAGGGAATTGCAGACATGCGCAATTTAATTTTGAGGTTAAGCAGAGAAATGGGTAAAACGGTTATCGTTTCTTCTCATCTGCTTAGCGAAATTGAACTTGTTGCAAACAGAATGATCATCATACATAAAGGAGAAAAAATTGTAGAAGGAGATGTAGCAACATTGTTAGACCCTGCAGATACAGTCGTAGAAATAAATACAACAGATAATGAAGCAGCATTTTTACAACTTCAACAAACACAATGGAAGGAGCGTACAACAAAAACTACAAAAAATTTAAGGGTCCGCACAAACAAAAATGATGTCCCCCAAATCATAAATGCGCTATCAAGTGTGGGTATTAATTTACTTGCTGTGCAGCCTAGGCATTCCCTGGAAGATTATTTTTTATCACTCACAAACAACGATACACATGTGGAGCCTTTTACAAATTGAGTTATACAAAATATCTAAAAGGCCCAGAACGTACATCGCATTTATTGCCATTGCAGGCATCGTACTAATTATACAGGCTGCATTTAAAGCAGATCCCGGTTATCTAAATATTTTATTGCAAAACGTTGGTGATACTTTTGAAGTTGATAAAGGCAAAGTAATTAACGGTTATTTTATGTGTTACATGATACTGAATACGTTGTTAATACAGTTTCCTATTCTTGTGGCCTTAGTTGCCGGCGATGCAATCAGCGGTGAAGCAAATATGGGAACACTTCGTTTATTGTTAACCAAACCCATAAGCCGTGCAAAAATAATTGGCGTTAAATTTTTTGCGTCTATAATTTATACAGTCGCCTTGTTGGTTTTTATGGC
>JAYTCO010000410.1:0-3338 GCA_043736415.1 Ferruginibacter sp.
TTTGTTCATGATAAGGTTTACAAGCCCTATGTATTTTATTTTAATAAGACGTTTGGCAATTTCGTAAGATATTTTTCCGCCTTTGTAACAGATAATTTGCGGCACTTTAAAAAGTGCGGTTTCCAATGTGGCTGTGCCGCTTGTAATTATTGCTGCTGTTGATTTTGCAAGTAATTTATAGGTTTGGTCTGCTACGGATGATACATTTTTATACGGCTGTAAAAGTTCTTCGTAAAATGAATCTTCTAACCCCGGTGCTTTGGCAACAACAAACTTATAATCGGGAAAATAATCTGCAACCTGCAGCATAATAGGTAGCTTAATTAAAATTTCCTGTTTGCGGCTCCCGGGCAAAAGGGCTATAATTTTTTCCTTCCCTATATCAGGATTATCTACATTAAAATTACTGATAACTTCTGCTAAAGGATGACCCACATATTCTACCTCCACATTAAATTTTTTATAAAAATCTTTCTCAAAAGGAAGAATAACCAGCATTTTATCTACATCTCTTTTTATAGCATGTACACGGTTTTCCTTCCATGCCCAAATTTGCGGAGATATATAATAAACCACTTTTATTTTTTGTTGATGCGCCCATTTTGCAATCCTCATATTAAAACCCGGGTAATCTATTAGAATAAGAACATCAGGCTTAAAATCCAATATATCTTTTTTGCAAAAAGCAAGATTTTTAAAAATGGTTGGCAGGTTTTTTATTACCTCTGTAAAACCCATAAAAGCAAGTTCCCTGTAATGTTTTACAAGCACTGCACCTGCAGTCTCCATCTTATTGCCACCCCAGCAACGAATGTTTGCTGCTGCATCTTTTTTCCTTAATTCTTTTATAAGATTACTGCCATGTAAATCTCCACTGGCTTCGCCTGCAATTATGTAATATTTCATTTTTTTAAGGAGTGAAGTTTTAATTGCAAAGTACTTATTTAATAATACAAATTTCCTTTATAAAAACTATCTTTAAAACATAAACCAAACTTTATGTGCCGCTTTAGCAAACTAGTGTATTCAGTATTTTTTATACTGTTTTTTAGTTTTGTATCGTGTAAAAATATACACCGTTCTAATAATCAGGAATTGGTTACCGATGCTTCGCAAATGAATGAAAAGGTAAAAAGCAATATTGAAGATATTATTGCTGCAGCCGCAAACGGTGAACGTTTGCAGGACTCTACACCACTTTTATATTACACCACATTAAAATTTTTATACGGGCAAAACCAAAGCGAAGGCTTTTGGAGCAGTCAGCAAAAATGGACTCAAAATGCTGCCACACTTTTAAATTTTATTGACACTGCTGCAATGAATGGTTTGTATAAAGAAGATTATCATTATAAAAAAATAAAGCAGTTAAAAAATTTACTGGAAACAGATTCTATAAAAAGGATGGATGCCGTTTTGTGGGCTAATGCTGATGTGCTTTTTAGTGATGCTTTTAGCGCATTATTAAAAGATTTAAAGCAGGGGAGGTTAGTGGTTGACAGCTCATCTTACAAATACGATACTGCAAAGTACCGGACATTTTTTAATGCAAATTTTAATAAATTTAAAAACGGGCAAAGCCTGGCGGATATTTTAGCAGCCGTGCAGCCTCAACACAAAGAATATAAAATATTAAAAACTGCCTTAAAATTTTTTACCGCAGGTATGGATAGTACCATTTATACATATCTGACATATCCTTACAAAGATTCTCTGCTGTTTATTACCTCTTTTAAAAAAAGGTTGTTGGAGGAAGGAATTGATGTAACTGTAAATGCTGACAGCAACCAAATAAAAACTTTTGTAAAAAAATATCAGTCTGATAATGGTTTGGTTGCAGATGGAAAAATTGGAAACAGTGTAGTTAAAAAACTCAATTTAACTGACAGGCAAAAATTTAATATTATAGCCATTACACTTGATAAGTATAAAATGTTGCCTGAGGTAATGCCCCAAAAATATATTTGGGTAAACCTGCCATCTTTTTATTTAAAAGTTTGGAGCGCTGACACAGTTGTCTTTGAATCAAAAATAATTTGCGGCAAGCCTGCAACGCCAACACCACATATTACAAGTGCCATAAATAATATTGTACTTTATCCTACATGGACGGTACCGACCAGTATCATAAAAAAAGATATGCTTCCGGGACTTAAAAAAAATTCAGCTTACCTGGAAAGAAAGGGTTTGTACCTTTTAAACGGTAAGGGCGAACATATAAATGCATCATCAATTAACTGGGCAAAATATACAAAAGGAATTCCTTTTCTTATACAACAGGGCAGTGGAGATGACAATGCGCTCGGGGTAATTAAATTTAATTTTGAAAATCCGTATTCGGTCTATCTGCACGACACAAACCAGCGGTATCTTTTTAAGAACAGCGTAAGAAGCCTTAGCCATGGCTGCGTTCGGGTGCAGGAGTGGCAAAAACTTTCCAATTTTATTGTTAGGAATGACAGTGCAAACTGGAAAAAAAATGAAGTAATGCCTTACAACACAGACTCTATTACCAGTTGGATAGCACAAAAACAGAAGCACAATGTGAACATAAAAAACAAAATACCTTTATTTATAAGGTATTTTAGTTGTGAAACTGTAAACGGTACTATTAAATTTTATGACGATATTTACGGCGAAGACAAAGCTTTAAAACAGCAGTTCTTCGCTGCCAAATAAAATTGTTTACCAATATACCTGCATGTTAAAATTAAAATTTTTAGCCGTTGCTTTTATTCTACTTTCTTTTTTTTCGCAGGATGATTTATTGTCTGCGCAGGCTATCCCTGTAAAAAAAATAATTTCAGGACCTACCAAAAACAATACCAAAACTTTATACGGGCAGGCAAGTTTTTATTCCCAAAAATTTGAAGGAAGGAAAACAGCAAGCGGACAAATTTTTAAACATAAAAAATTTACAGCAGCCTGCAACACACTTCCTTTGGGGACTTTTATAAAAGTAACAAATCTTAAAAACGGAAAAACGGTGGTTGTGCAAACAAATGACCGGTTACATGTAAAAACCAAACGGCTAATAGATTTAAGCCTGGCAGGTGCAAAAAGATTAGGTTTTGTTGCATCTGGTCTTACAAAAGTAAAAGTAGAAGTGCTTGGTGATAAAATGAAAATGCATGACACAAAAAATTTTAATGCCCAATTATAAATATCTATTTGTGAAATTATTTTTACTAATTAAATCTTAGGACCTATTTTTGCGAAGTTTAAAAAAAAACAACTACCATGAAGAAAAATTTATTTTTATTACTCGCTATTGTTGCAAGCGCAGGTGCTTTTGCACAGTCAGAGTACAAAAAGAGACCTAGTCTTGCGATTCATTT
>JAYTCO010000411.1:0-7829 GCA_043736415.1 Ferruginibacter sp.
ATCAATTTTATTGATCAGAAAAATTATTGATAAAAATAAAGCTGCGCATGAAGGTAAATGGATGAAGGATGCAACCGGAAGCCATGAATTGCGTGGAAAAACAATTGGAATTATCGGCTATGGAAATATTGGAAGCCAGGTTAGCGTTTTAGCTGAAGCATTGGGAATGAAAGTAATTTTTTATGATGCAGAAACAAAACTTCCATTAGGCAATGCATCAGACAGTAATTCATTAAAAGAATTGTTACAAAAATCAGATATCGTTACACTTCATGTGCCCGAAATTGATTCGACAAGAAATTTAATTAACAGACAAACTTTAGCAAATTGCAAACAGGGTGCAATAGTTATTAATTATGCAAGGGGCACAGTAATTGATTTACCTGCATTACGAAAAGCAATTTTAAGTGGTCATATTGGTGGCGCAGCAGTAGATGTTTTTCCTGAAGAACCGGAGAAAAACGGGGATTCTTTTATATCAGTTTTACAGAATTTGCCTAATGTAATTCTTACACCACATATTGGTGGAAGTACACAGGAAGCACAAAATAATATTGGTTTGGATGTAAGTACAAAATTATTTAATTACCTGGAAAAAGGTATCAGCACGGGTTCTCACAGTATTCCTGCACTTGCTTTGCCCCCGCAGGAAGGAGCTCATCGCATATTACACATACACAATAATGTGCCGGGTGTACTTAGTAATATAAACACATTACTTAGTAAAAATAAAATTAATATTTTGGGTCAATATTTAAAAACCAATGAAAGTACAGGCTATGTTGTTTTAGATTTAGACAAGAGCCTAAGTAAAAATGCAATGGAATTGCTTAAAAGCGTGAAGGGTACAAAAAAAGTTAGGGTATTGTACTAATTTCTGAATTTTCAATAAATATTGAAAATTAGTTTATCTTTACTCATTAAATTTTCATTATGAAACTTTTAATAATAGGTGGTGGTTTTGGAGGCTTACGATTAGCCAGGGAATTAAGTAATAAAGCCGGGTTTGAAATTACCTTACTGGACAGATTTAATTATCACCAGTTTCAGCCACTCTTTTATCAGGTGGCAACTGCAGGCCTCGATGCCAGCAACATTTCTTTCCCTCTGCGAAAAGTTTTTCACCACAGCAAAAATGTACGTTTTTGTATGGCAGAAGTGAAGGAAATTGTACATGCTCAAAATAAAGTAACAACTGATATTGGTGATTTTGAATACGACCAATTGGTAATTGCCACCGGTGCCGATACCAATTTTTTTGGAAATGAACTGATGGCTGCAAATGCAATGCCCATGAAGAGTACAGTTGAAGCTATTCAGCTTCGACATAGAATGCTTAAGAATTTTGAAGATGCTGCATCAACAAAAGATTTGTTAGAACTTGAAAGACTTATGACCGTTGTAATTGTGGGTGGCGGACCTACGGGCGTAGAGTTAAGTGGTGCTATTGCAGATATGCGCAGGTTTGTATTGCCAAAAGATTATCCCGAACTCGATTTTAGTAAAATGAAAATTATTTTGCTGGAAGGTTCTTCAAAAACCCTTGCTGCCATGAGCGAAAAAAGCAGCCAACATTCACAACAATATTTAGAAGAATTGAAAGTAGATGTCAGAACCAACAGCATCCTAAATTCTTACGATGGTAAAACTGCTGTTTTAAAAGATGGTACAAGCATAGAAACTGCATTGGTAATTTGGGCTGCAGGTATAAAAGGAAATATACTACCGGGTATAGAACCTACAATTATTGCAAAAGGCAACAGAATAAAAGTAAATAATCATTGCTTGGTAAACGGGTTTGATAATGTATATGCGATAGGTGATGTTGCATTTATGGAAACTGATACTCTTTATCCTCATGGTCATCCTCAGGTTGCGCCTGTGGCAATACAACATGCAGATATGCTGGTTAATAACCTGAATTTAATTCAGATGAAAAGTAACAATGACCGCATGGAAGAATTTGTTTACAATGATAAGGGCGCTATGGCTACGGTTGGTAGAAAACTCGCAGTTGTAGATGTACCAAAGCCCAAATTGCATTTTGGTGGTTTTCTAGCATGGCTTGTATGGATGTTTCTTCACTTGATGTTGATACTTGGAGTAAAAAACAGGCTCTCCGTTTTCTTTAACTGGTTTTATAATTATTTTACTAAAGACCAGAATTTAAGATTGATTTTTAAAGTGAATTATAAAGAGCGTGTAAAATAAAATACTTCTAACTCTAAGGAGCAATATTCCACTAGCGTAAAAAAAATAAATTGGTTAATTTTCATAACTCAATGTTTCTCAATTATTGGTTATCAATTAAACTTCTTATAAAATAAATTTTAAGTTCTTTTCAAATAACAAAGTTTGATGTTATTGTAGTGTCAGGCTGAGCTTATCGAAGCCGATGTACTTATTCAAACCCGCCTTCGACAGTTTCAGGCTGACATTTTAATAATTTACAATTAACGGCTCAAATGGATTCATATCTCTTTTGGTAAGATTTGAATTTTAAAAATAAAAATTAAAATGAATAAAAAATTTCTTACAGCAGAATGGAACAATTTAATAATGGCAAATTATGTTATTGACCCTGCAGTTTTAATGCCCTATTTACCGGCAAATACCGAATTAGATTTTTACAACGGGGAATGTTATGTAAGCCTTATTGGCTTTATGTTTGAAAAGACGAAAATACTTGGTCTGACTGTACCGTTTCATGTAAATTTTGAAGAGATAAATCTACGTTTTTATGTAAGGGTAAAAGATGGTGATACATGGAAACGCGGTGCTGTGTTTATAAAAGAAATTGTTCCAAAATTTGCTATTACTCTTGTTGCAAATACTTTGTACAGAGAAAAATATGTTACGCTGCCAACTAAACATTTCTATAAAGAAATAAACGGAGATATTGAACTTGGCTATCACTGGAAATTTAAAGGGATATGGAATAAACTGGAAGCAACTGTAGAAAAAGAAAGCAGTAGAATGAAACCTGGCAGTAAACAGGAATTTATTGCAGAGCATTATTGGGGATATGCAAAATACAGCAACAGTACAACTTTTGAATATGCAGTACAACACCCTTCATGGCTTGTGCATACAGTAAAAAAATACGATATTGTATGTGATTTTGAAAAACTCTACGGCAGGCAGTTTGCCTTTTTAAATGAGAACGAACCTGATACAGTATTTATGGCACAAGGCTCACCGGTAGCCATTTTACACAAAAATAATTTATAAATATTGAAGTTTTTTTTATTTAGAAAGCATATCATACAAAGAAATTATTTTAATTGATTTTGCTGATGCCGGCGAAAAATATCTGTCAGAAAAAGACAATACCTTTTTTTCTCCTGCTTTTAAATCAAAATAATTATCAGATATATTTTCACTTCCTTTTCCAACATTTATATAAATGTATTTGGCATCTACATTACTTTGTATGCTGAAGGTATTATCGCCCTCGGGCAAAATGGTAAAGCTGAGTTTTAATAATAAAAGTTTTTTGGGATAAACTGTATCATTTACAGGTATCAAATCATCTCTATAACTTTCTCTAACCGCAAACCAAGCTGCTTTTGGGGCTCGGCTAAAGTCTGTAATACTCCAGCT
This sequence comes from Ferruginibacter sp., assembly GCA_043736415.1. GTDB lineage: Bacteria > Bacteroidota > Bacteroidia > Chitinophagales > Chitinophagaceae > Ferruginibacter. The sequence continues at coordinate 3,604 of JAYTCO010000411.1, forward strand.
CGTAGCAGGCCAACAATCATTAAGTTGCCACAATAATGTACCCATATTGTAAGGCATTTTATTTCGTTGGACAGCTATACAATTCTTTAAAATGTAGTATTGCAAACACTGGGTTAAATAAGTGTATTCCTGCAGAGAAAATTTTGAAAGTTTTGAAGAATCAATAAAATATTTATCCAGATAAAAATTTAATTTATAAAAACCATTGGAGGCTTTTTGGTGCCATTGTACAGCAAGAGATTTGTAACTAAAATCGTTTGCAGGAACATAAGTTTTTAATGATTCAGCATTTGGCATTGCCTGCATTCCATATTCACTTACAAACCTGCCGGTATGTGTTTTAAAAGTTTCCCAATCTTCCATTCCCCACCACAAACCCCAGTAATGGCTGTCGCCATCACTTAAACTTTTTTTATTGCCCCAGCCCAATTTTGGCGAAGATGAAATGTAAGGTCGTCTGCCATCAAATTCATTTACCCAGCTGTTTAAACTGTCTTCAAACAACATTTTGTAATTATCCCAAACCCTTGCTGAGTCTGCACCGTGAAGGTTGAATTGGTTTTGCCAACCCCAATTATGCCATGCTTCACTAATTTCGTTATTGCCACACCACAATACAATGGAGGGATGTTTTTTTAGTCTTGTAATCTGGTAAATAACTTCTGCTTTTACATTTTTTATGAAGGAACTATCTGCAGGATACATACCATTTGCAAACATAAAATCCTGCCAAACCATTATGCCGAGGCTATCGCATAAATCATAAAAATAATCATCTTCATAAACACCACCGCCCCAAACCCGCAGCATATTCATGTTGGCATTTTTTGCCATTAGCAATAAATTTAAATAGTCTTGTTTTTTTACACTTGGCAGGAAAATATTTGCAGGTATCCAGTTAGCACCTTTCACATAAAAGGGTTTTCCATGCTTTTGAAAATAAAATGACTCACCAATTGAATCTTTCTGTTGAATGAGTTTTACCATGATGGGCTCATAATTTATTTGACTGTCTATTTTGTTAGCCTCATAAAAATTTAATTGTATCCTTTTCCAGATTCCACCACCAATAAAAATCGGTCCCCAATCCCACCCAAATTGAAAAGCAGCTTTTCGTGCATACACTCTGTTATTATCAGGTAAAACGAGTGGGAGGGATGCTTTAGCTATGCTGTCAACAGTATTTTTTGCAGAATGAAAATATATTTTAAGAATATTTTTCCCTGTTTTTAAATAGGGTTTTACATCAACATTCCAGCCACGAAACATGTTATCAGCTTTCAGTATAATTTCGTCATTGAGGTAAACATCTGCATATGTGTCAAGCCCATTAAACATAATTTCTGCAGTTTTGCTGCTTAATTGTTTTTCATCAACTTTAAATGTGGTTTTGTAAATCCAGTCGCAGGTATCAATCCATTGCAGTCTTTTTTCATTGTCTCCAAAAAATGGATCTGCTATAAGTTTATTTGCCAACAAATCTGTATGAACCGTTCCCGGGACAGTCGCTTTATACCAATGTATGTTGTTAGCATTTGTAAATTGCCAGTTTTTATTTAAATCAATATTTGCTTGTTGCGCCAATAAATTGCTACAAAAAAACAATAAAAATATAAGTTTTAAAAAACGAATCATTTACCTAATTAATATTAATGATTTTGTTGTGCAAGTATTTCCAGCATCTCTTTTATTTCTGTTTCATCAATGCCAACAGATTGTAAATTTTCATTCATGTTGTTATTTAAAACCTTCATATTGCTGTTTTGGAATTTTCTTGCAGAGCTGTGAAACTCAACTGCGTTAGTTGTTTCCATCAATTGTTTTATGTTAGAAGACCGTATTCCACTGCCCGGCATAATAATAATTCGTTCATCAGCAACCTGTATCAATTTTTTTAAATTATCGGCACCTTCCATTGCTGTTGAATAAAATCCTGATGTAAGTATTCTTTCAAAACCACATTCAATTACATCTTCCAAAGCTTGCGATGGCTCTGTTACACGATCAAATGCCCGGTGAAATGTTACTTCCATTGGATAAGAAAGCTGAACCAATATTTTACATCTTACTTTATCAATAAAAGCATGTTCATTTAATATTCCAAATACAACGCCATCGCATCCCAAATCTTTACAAACCTTTATGTCGGTTTTCATTATTTCAAATTCCTCGTGGCTGTAAAAAAAATCGCCACCCCGTGGCCGAATAATTGGGAATAAATCAATCTTCAAAATCTGCCTTGCAGCTTTTATAAATCCATAAGAGGGAGTAGTCCCACCTTCACCAGGGTTGTCGCATAATTCAATTCTATGCGCTCCAGCTTTTTGTGCAAGTTTGCAACTTTCAATATTAAATGCGATAGTTTCAAGCGTGAGTTTCAATGAAAATAATTTTTAAAATTTATTTATCCAATAATATATTTTGCCGCTACAATCTTGTTTTCGCTTGCCGTTTTTAAACTGTAAACAAATCCTTTTTGTATTGCATAAGCACCATGTTCTCCTTTTTTGTTCATTGCCAAAAAGCCAACCTGCAATGTTTTTGCCTTCACTTTATCTCGGTTTACAATTCGTTCCACCGCTTTTCTGCAGGCATTTTCAGGGCTGTAACCCTGCCGCATAAATTCAACCACTAAATGAGTTCCGCAAATGCGAATTACTTCTTCGCCAACACCGCTGCTTGTAGCGCAGCCAATTTCATTATCTACAAAAAGCCCTGCACCAATTATAGGCGAATCACCCGCACGACCATGGACTTTAAATGCCATCCCGCTTGTAGTAACACCACCACTCATATTTCCTTTTTTATCCATTGCCAGCAAACCCATCGTATCATGATTGGGCGTTCCATCATCAAAAAAAGCAGGCGCAAAAGGGCCACCAAATGTTTTTTTATTTTCAATATTTATTTCAGGTTTGTAATCGTTTTTCTGTAGCCATTCTTTATATGCAATTTGTGCATCTTTTGACAATACTTTTGGTTCTTTTCTAAATCCATTTTCTAAAGCAAATTGTTGCGCACCATTACCAACAAGCAAAACATGCGGCGTATTTTCCATTACTTTTCTTGCAACAGAAATAGGATGTTTTATATCTTCTAATCCTGCCACTGCACCACAATTCGAATGTTCATCCATAACACATGCATCGAGCGTTACAATTCCATCACGGTCAGGATAACCACCAAGACCCACACAACAGTCAATTTTATTTTCAATAGAAATAGCACCAACTTCAATTGCATCTAGCGCACGGCCACCTTTTTCTAAAACTGTCCAAGCTGCTTCGTTTACCGCCATCCCACTGTCCCATGTTGAAATTACAATTGGCATATTTGGAGCAACAGAAAATGCATTTACTTTATTAATTGTTAATGCAGACAAACCAAGTGAACTGATTTTAAGAAAATGTTTGCGGTTCATTTTTTTTATTTTAAAGATAAGAAAGATGCCAGTACTAAATGGTTTGATTTGATTTGTGCAATCTTAATTTATTGACCCTGTACAAAGAAGAAACTAAATACAAAAATTTTAATAGTATTTTTAATCTTTCTAAATAAAACTAACAAAATGGCAGATATATTAATTATTGATGATGAGAAAGCAATCAGGAAAACACTTTCTGAAATTTTATCTTTTGAAGGATATACAATTGAAGAAGCTGCAGATGGTGAGGAAGGGTTAAAAAAATTTGGTTTAAAAAATTACGATGTTGTTTTATGCGATATTAAGATGCCGAAGATTGACGGTATTGAGTTTTTAGAAAAAGCAAAAGTGATCAACGCAGATATTCCTATAATAATGATTAGCGGACATGGAAACCTCGAAACTGCTGTAGATGCTGTAAAAAAAGGCGCTTTTGATTACATCAGCAAACCACCGGATCTCAACAGACTTCTTATTACACTTCGCAATGCAATTGACCGCACAAACTTAACTGCAGAAACAAAAGTGCTGAAACGCAAAGTGAATAAAATGAATGACATGGTTGGTGACAGCCCAGCCATGGAAAAAATAAAACACACGATAGAAAAAGTTGCACCTACTGATGCACGTGTTTTAATTACTGGTGAAAATGGTGTAGGCAAAGAACTGGTGGCCAGATGGATTCATGAAAAAAGCAATCGCAATACCGGGCCAATGGTTGAAGTAAACTGTGCAGCTATTCCAGGAGAATTAATTGAAAGTGAATTATTCGGTCATGAAAAAGGCTCTTTTACATCTGCCA
>JAYTCO010000412.1:0-7813 GCA_043736415.1 Ferruginibacter sp.
CAAATTCAATCATCATAGGTTCAGTAAATGCTGACTTTTCACTACCAACAAATATTTGCGCAGGCAATTCTTTTACAATAAACAATACCTCATTGCCAATACCTTTAGGTTCATCTTGGGATTTTGGTGATGGGACTACATCAACTGTTATAAGTCCTGCAAAAACCTATACTTCACCAGGTACTTATAATGTCACTTTGGTAAGTGATTTTGGAGGTTGTCAGGCAACTAAAACCAAATCAATAACAGTAACAGCAAAGCCATTAACCGGGTTCTCTGCTTCACCTTTAACTTCCTGCAGTGCCCCGCTAGTTGTAAATTTTTTAAATACATCTACCGGTAGTGTTGCAAGTGAATGGTTTTTTGGAGATGGTTCAACTTCAACTTCTGCAACTCCAATTCATAATTATACCACTCCGGGCAATTATACCGTTACGCTTATATCTACCAATTCTAATGGCTGTTCAGATACTTTAGTTAAAACAGATTATATAAAAATTCAACTTCCGGTTGCGATTATAAATAACTTACCCCAACAAGGTTGTGCCCCACTTGCTGTTACATTTGGTTCTACAGTAACAAGTTCTGACCCTGTGTCAAGTTATTTATGGAATTTTGGAAATGGGATTACCTCTACACAAGTAAATCCTACTTATACATTTACACCCGGCAATTATGATATTCAATTAATTATTACCACCGCAAATGGTTGTAAGGATACTGCACTAGTTTTACAAGGAGTAAAAGCAGCCGTTAAGCCTATTCCTAATTTCTCCGCCACTCCCCGAGATATCTGCGCAAAATTACCTGTTCAATTTTCAGATTTAAGTACAGGCTTGATAACTAAGTGGGACTGGAATTTTGGAGATGGCTCACATTCCAATCTGCAAAACCCAATGCATAGTTATGCAGACACCGGTTTGTTTACAATAACGTTAATAGTGGGAAATAATGGTTGCTTTGATACCCTGAAAATTCCAAATTATATTCATGTAAAACCACCAATTGCTGTTTTTACTGTAGTGGGAACTTGTGCCAATAAATTTCTAAAAATCTTTACGGATCAGTCAATAGGAGCAGATAGCTGGAATTGGGATTTTGGTGACGGTACTACGTCAACATTACAAAACCCAACACATACATTTACTGCTGTAGGAACTTATACGGTTTCGCTAACAGTGACAAATTTATCAACGGGTTGTGATTATACCAAAACAATACAAATTAGAGTGGCTGATGAGCAGGCATTGTTTACCGCCTCAGCACTGGAAATATGTAGGAACAGCTCAACAACATTTAACGCAACATCCATACAGGGAACTCCGGCAATAGTAAGTTATGAATGGAATTTTGGAGATGGAAGCACGGCTACCGTTAATAATGTAACACACACTTATCTGCAAACAGGTTTATATACTGTTACTTTAAAAATTACAGATGTAAATGGTTGTATGGATTCTATAGTTAAAAATAATTATATAAAAGTTGTTGGTCCGAAGGCTGCATTTGCACCTGCTACACCGGGCAGTTGTCTAAATGCTGCTGTAACTTTTAATGATTTATCTACCGCTTATGGTTCACATCCATTAACCACATGGTATTGGAATTATGGTGATGGTGTTTATGATTCACTTACTTCAGCACCCTTTCAACATATGTATTCCAATTCAGGGGTTTATTCTGTAACTCTTAAAATTAAAGATAGTTTTGGCTGTACTGATACCACAAAGCTGGATAATGCCTTAATCATATCAACACCTGTTGCAAATTACATTAGTATTGATACATTATCCTGTCCGGGTAAACCTGTGATTTTTCAAAGTCAATCGACCGGTAATTCCCTTAAGTATGCATGGACTTTTGGTGATGGAGGAACAAGCACTTTAATGAATCCTGTACATGTATTTACTGCTGATGGAAATTATTCAATAAATCTTACCGTAACTGATATTTATGGATGTACTAATACCAAATCAATTTCACAATATATAATTGTAAATACACCTGTTGCTAATTTTTCTGTATCTGATTCTTTTACTACCTGTCCTCCATTAATTATGAATTTCACCAATTCTTCTCAGCACGTACAATCATATGTATGGGACTTTGGCGATGGCGGTGGAACGTCAAGTGTTTTAAGTCCTCCTCACTTTTATAGTTTTGCAGGAAATTTTTCAGCAAAACTAACTGTCACAACTTTTGGAGGCTGTACAGATGTTAAAACAAAACAAATGATCGTTAAAGGGCCACAGGGTTCTTTTAAATACAGCCCAATTTTAGGCTGTACACCACTCAAGTCATTATTTACTGCAACCACACAATCCAGGCTTTCATTTGTATGGGATTTTAACGATGGCAACACAATGTCTACATCGGATTCTGTATTATCTCATTCTTATACGTTGCCTGGGATGTATGTTCCTAAAATGATTTTAACTGATTCCGGGGGTTGCAATGTGGCAATTAATGGATTAGATACTATAAAGGTCAGTGGTGTTATAACTTCATTTTCTGCTGATACTTTAATAAGGTGTAATAGTGGTAATGTTGTGTTTACCAATACTACTGCTAGCAACGATGTTATTAGAGGTTACCAATGGAATTTTGGAGACGGTGTTACTTCTACAGATTTTAATCCTACTCACTTTTATTTAACCACAGGCTTATATTATCCATCATTAATTACTTCAACACAAATGGGTTGTATAGATACAACAACAGCTCCCGTTCCTGTCAGAATAGTCAGAACCCCGGTAATTTCTGCCGTACAATCTCCAAATGGTTGTGTGCCACTAACCATGAATTTTACTGGAAATTTACTTAATGCAGATACTTCTGCCTTAAAATGGGAATGGTCTTTTAGTAATGGTAATGTTGCCAAAGGCATGCAATTATCTCCTATAATATATAACGTAGGAGGATTATACAATTATTCTTTAACAGTTGTAAACAGCAGTGGGTGTAGGGATACAATTTACAATTCCTTTGAAGTATTTTCAAAACCAATAATTGTTGCAGGGGCTGACATAAGTATCTGCCAGGGCACTGGTCAATTACTAAGTGCATCTGGTGCCGCTTCTTTAACTTGGGCTCCAGCTACAGGTTTAAGTTGTATTAATTGTTCATCTCCTATGGCCACACCCGATTCACTAAAAGATTATACAGTTACCGGAACTTCACCGCAGGGTTGTGTTAATACAGATGTGGTAAGGGTTTCAGTAAAATTTCCATTTCAAATGCAAGGAGGATCGAAAGATACATTGTGTTTAGGTCAATCCGAAATACTTACTGTTTCGGGAGCTGCGACATATGCATGGACGCCTACTACCGGATTAAATACTGCTACGGGTCCAACTGCCAAAGCTACACCGTTGGTAACTACTAATTATATGGTTATAGGTAAAGATGACAAGAATTGTTTTAGCGATACTGCTTATTTCCCTGTAAAAGTTTACCCCACTCCAACAGTAACAGCGGGAGCAAATAAAACAATTAATGTAGGTCAGACAATAACATTAACACCAACTTTTTCTGCTGATGTTACTAATGTAAAATGGTCACCAACCTCATGGCTGGTAAGCAGTGCAATGCCTTCTATTACAGTGAAACCAAATCTTGAAACACACTATACAGTAAAAGTTTCTAATTTGGGTGGTTGCTCAGCATCTGCTTCTGTAAATATTTATGTATTGTGTGATGGAGCTAATGTTTTTATACCAAATACTTTTTCTCCAAATGGAGATGGAAGTAATGATGTTTTTTATCCAAGAGGTACGGGGTTGTTTACAATAAAACAGGCGAGAATTTTTAACCGGTGGGGAGAAGAGGTTTTTGCCAGATATAGTTTTAAAGCAAACGATGCCAGCTTAGGTTGGGATGGTACAAGCAAAGGTCAAAAACTGGGGGTTGATGTGTACGTTTATATGATAGAAATACAATGCGATAACAACAGCACTTTGGTTTATAAAGGAAATATCGCTCTCGTAAAATAATATGGCTTTGTGGACAAGTAAAAGATTTTAATTAAAACATTGTAGAACAGATTACGATAAAATAGTTGCAACAATCCAATCCAAATAATTATACACTAATTATTATGAAAAATTTTATATTGATTACCCTTATTACCATTTCATTGCTTGCAGGTCATATAGGTTTTGTAAAAGCTCAGGATATACATTTTTCTCAAATTTTTGAAACTCCTTTGCTTCGAAATCCTGCATTGGCGGGGCTTTTTTCGGGTGATATAAGAGTACAAACTGTTTACAGATCTCAATGGAACAGTGTTACCAATGCTTACAGTACATCATCTGCCAATGTGGAATATAAATTACCTGTAGGCACAAGTACAGATTATGTAACCCTTGGTGGGCAAGTCCTTTACGACAAAGCAGGAACTGTAGACCTTACATCAACACATATTTTGCCTGCTATCAATTACCATAAATCGTTAAGTGCGGCAAGAAGTATGTATTTATCTATGGCCGTTATGGGCGGTTATGTTCAGAGAAGTATTGACAGAAGCAAGATAACAACCAACAGCCAGTTTAATGGTAGTGCTTACGATCCCAATATGGCAACCGGAGAAACATTTCCAAAATCTTCTTATTCTTATTTTGACGGAACCGCAGGCTTAAGTTTTAATACTCAGCTTGGCGAAAACACCGATAATAATATGTTTGTCGGCATAGCTTATCATCATTTTAATAAATCAAAAAAAGTGTCTTTTTACAGCGATTACAAAATGGAGCTAATGCAAAAATGGGTTGCTTCGGGGGGTATAAGAATGAGCACAACCGACTATTCTTTTATAACAGTTGAAGCAGATTATACAACACAGGGTCTAAACAGAGAAATTATTGGTGGTGTTATGTATTCTCAAAAATTGGATGATCCGGATAACCCGAAATACATTATACATGGCGGAGCTTATATGAGGTTAAACGATGCAATTATTCCTGTTTTAAAAGTAGAATCAAAACCAATTGCAGTTGCTGTTAGTTACGATGTAAATATATCGGGCCTAAAAAAAGTAAGTACAGGTAGAGGTGGTTTTGAGATCTCATTGGTATTTCAGAAATTTTTAGAAAGATACAACAGTAGCAGCGACGCTACAAGATGCCCAAAATTTTAATTAAAAGTTTTGTTTTATTGATTGTTTGGATTGAGAGCCTGCTGGGAAGCAGGCTCTCTTATTTTACAGTGTTTCAACATCTATTTTTATTTATCTTTGAAAAAATAAAATCCAATATGTCTATAACCATAGGATCTCAAGCGCCTGATTTTTCACTTTACGATTCAGATAAAAACAAAGTTGCCTTAAGTGATTTTAAAGGCAAGAAAAATGTATTGTTGCTTTTTTTCCCAATGGCATTTACCGGCACCTGTACAGATGAACTTTGTGCCGTAAGAGATGATATTGCCACTTACAGCAATGCCAATGCGCAGGTCTTGGGTATTTCAGTAGATTCTGTTTTTACCCTAGCAAAGTACAAAGAAGAACAGAGCTATAATTTCCCACTGCTTAGCGATTTTAATAAAGAAGTATCTACTGCTTACGAAACAATTTACGAATCTTTTACCCCCATGAATATGAAAGGAGTAGGGAAAAGATCTGCATTTATAATAGATAAAAACGGCATAGTACAATATGAAGAAGTGCTGGAAAGCGCAGGTAATCTTCCAAATTTTACCGCCATCAATAATAAACTGGAAAGTTTGGGTTAAATTTTATTTTTTATTATTTGTTTCTTATTTTTATAATAAATTATAATGTTAAACGTTCTTATTTTTTAAACATTTTTTAAATCATTTTACTATTTTTACATAGTTGAAGAAAATATCTTTCATATTAATCTTAATTATTGGAATAAATTTTACATCTTTTGCACAAAACAAAACCTTCAGCGATGAAGCGGGCGTTCAAACAAAATATATAAAATCTTATCCAAATCCTGCCTCTTCGGTGGTTAATTTTGAATTTCAAAAAGGCTACAATAAATCATATTCCATACAGGTATTAAATACCATAGGAAAAAAAATATTTGAAGCTAAGAATATATCTTCTTTATTGTCTATCAATTTAAAAGAAGAAAAATTTTATCGTGGTATATACATTTACCAATTGATAGATAAAAACGGTATTGTTGTAGAATCAGGAAAAATACTTGTTGTTAATTAATTCCCCTATTTTTTATTTATTGATGTCAATTTGACTGAAAGCCTGCATTGGCAAAATGTTTGACTATTGTACATTTGTATACATTTAAACATAATACACTTATGCAGGATACAGAAAAAATAATACCTATTGCAGAAGAGCAAATAGATATAAATTCAGATGCTGATATACCGGGAAGTACCCATTTAAGCAATCCTGAAAGTGCTACAGAAAATATTTCCGAAAAATTAGAGGTAGAGGCTCAGGAACAGAAAGATAAATATTTACGTCTTTTTGCTGAATTTGATAATTACAAACGCCGTACAGCCAAAGAACGTTTAGAGTTAATGCAAACTGCAGGTAAAGAAATGGCCATTGCATTATTAGATGTTGCCGACGATATGGATAGGGCAGAAAAGCAAATCGCTTCCGATGATGATGTCAACCATGTAAGAGAAGGAGTACAATTGGTTTTTAATAAACTTCGTTCATTGCTTCAACAAAAAGGCATTGTTGCTATCAGCAGTCTCGATACTGATTTTGATGTAGAAAAACATGAAGCAGTGACAGAAATTCCCGCAGGAGAAGAAAAGACAGGCAAGGTGGTAGATGAGTTGCAAAAAGGTTATTACATGAACGATAAACTCATTCGTTTTGCAAAAGTGGTTGTAGGAAAATAAGAATATTTTCAATAAAAGTTTAATTACAAAACCTGCTTTCATTAGCACATTACCAAATTAGCATTTAAGCTAATTCTGCATTTATGAAGAGAGATTATTACGAAATACTAGGCGTAAAAAAAGGCGCATCGCAAGATGAAATAAAAAAGGCATACCGCAAAACGGCAATGCAGTTTCACCCCGATCGTAACCCCGGCGATAAAGCCGCTGAAGATAAATTTAAAGAAGCTGCAGAAGCCTACGAAATACTAAACGATTCCGATAAAAAAGCACAATATGACCGTTTCGGTCATAACGCATTTGCAGGCGGTAGGGGCGGTTCTCAAGGTTTCGGTGGCATGAACATGGATGATATTTTCAGCCAGTTCGGCGATATTTTTGGTAGCGGTGGCGGCGGCAATGACGAAGGGTTTGGCAGTTTTTTTGGCGGTGGAAGAAGAGGTAGTGGTGGCAACAGCCGTGGCACCAGAGGTAGCAACCTGCGTGTGAAAATGAAACTTACTTATGAGGAAATTGCAAAAGGAGTTACTAAAACCATCAAGGTAAAAAAGTATGTAAAATGTACTACCTGCACAGGCTCGGGCGCTAAAGATAAAAACAGCATGCAAACCTGCGGCACCTGCGGTGGCAGCGGTCAGGTTCGTAAAGTTCAAAATACTTTTTTAGGACAAATGCAAACCGTAACAACTTGTCCGGCTTGTAGTGGCGAAGGAAGTACCATTACTGCAAAATGTGCACCTTGCAAAGGAGAAGGAAGAGTATATGATGAAGAAACAGTGACAGTAGATATTCCGGCAGGTGTTCAGGAAGGAATGCAGCTGAGTGTTTCGGGCAGAGGCAATGCAGGCGAACGTGGCGGCTCATCAGGCGATTTAATTGTGCTGATTGAAGAAGAAGCACACCAGCACCTTACCAGAGAAGGTTTAAATGTTGGGTTTGATTTACACATTACTTTTCCCGATGCAGTTTTTGG
>JAYTCO010000413.1:0-7813 GCA_043736415.1 Ferruginibacter sp.
CATGAGTTTAACGTACAGAAAAGTAATTCGCAACCATATAAATTTATTGCAGGGCGAAAAAAATTATAGATCTGTTGTTGTAGTAACGGATGTAGATCCTTTGTAAAATTAAAGGCATTGTTGTCCAAACTAAGAAGCAGCTATGGGCATCATCGTTGTGTCACTTGCCGATTATGTGTAACATCGGCATCCCGACCTTACATTTAGTCGGGACTTGTACGTTATACCCTTATTCAGCTGTAATTGTGCACCAGATAAATTATATTTTAAAATTGTTTTTATAATTTGCAATATGCATTTTCAGGAAAATTATTCATTAAAAAATTTAAACAGCTTTGGCATAAATGTCAGCGCTAAATATTTTTCCGTTTTTAAAAACACAAACGCACTTGCAGAAATTTTTGCAGCGGCAAACGAAAACAAATTAATACTTGGTGGCGGGAGCAATATTTTATTTACAAAAGATTTTGATGGACTCGTTTTAAAAAACGAAATAGATGGCATTGAAATTATTAAAGAAGATGAACAACATATTTATGTAAAAGCAGGTGCCGGCGTGGGTTGGCATCCATTTGTTTTGTATTGTATAGAAAATAATCTAGCGGGTGCAGAAAACCTTTCCTTAATTCCCGGCAGTGTTGGTGCTTCGCCCATGCAAAATATTGGCGCTTATGGTGTGGAAACAAAAGACATATTTTATGAACTCGAAGCATATCACATCAATGAAAAAAAGCTTGTCACGTTTACAAATCAAGATTGCGAGTTTGGTTACAGAGAAAGTATTTTTAAAAATAAATTAAAAGGACAATTTGTAATAACATCCGTTACTTTCAGACTCAAAAAATTTCCTTTATATAATACAAGCTATGGCGCAATAGAAACTGAATTACAAAAAATGGGAGTACAATCTCCAAGCATAAAATCCATTTCAGATGCAGTTATAAGGATACGGCAAAGCAAATTGCCTGACCCGAAAGTTATTGGGAATGCAGGTAGTTTTTTTAAAAACCCTACAATAAAAAATATCGACTTTGAAAATTTAAAAAAAGAATATCCTGCAATTGTTGGTTATGCTGTAGGCTTAGAAGAAACAAAACTTGCCGCAGGCTGGTTAATAGAAAAAGCGGGTTTTAAAGGCTACAGATTAAATGACGCAGGCTGCCATGAAAAGCAAGCACTTGTATTAGTGAATTATGGCAATGCTACCGGAGAGGAAATTTTAGATGTGAGTGAAAAAATTATCAATGCAGTAAAACTGATGTTTAATGTAACGCTACAAAGAGAAGTAAACATTGTGTAAAAAATTATAAACTTTAAAAGCAGCATAATTCTATAAAACTTATTCTTAAGATTTGTGTTGCTTTTTTTTATTGACTTAAGTCAATAAAAGTATTATTTGTAAACAATATTTTTGCAGCACAATCATTAACTAACCCAAAAAAACTAACATGAAAAAATTTTTTGTTTTAATGACTATTTCAACAGTTCTGGTAACCTCTGTTATTGCTCAAAAAGCAGCAAAGTCAGTTTATGCAGAGCTAGGTGGCGCCGGCCTAGCTTCTGTTAATTATGATATGCGCATAATGAAAAAAGAAGATGGTTTGGGATTTCGAGTAGGTATTGGAGGCTTTTCGGTAAGTTCAAATTACAGTAATGGAAGTAATACCAGTACTGATAAATTAGGCATATTAACGGTTCCGTTAGAGTTAAATTATCTTTTGGGTAAAAATGAAAAAAACTATTTCGAATTAGGTGCAGGAGCTACAATTGTTTCGATAAGAAATAAATCAAACAATAATATTGGAAATACGCAAGATGATAAGTTTAATTCAACTTTTGGACATTTGTATTTGGGTTATAGATTGCAACCTAAAGATGGCGGATTTTTATTTAGAGCAGGAATAACACCTGTTTTTGGGAATGGTTATTTTATCCCATACTGGGCAGGAATTTCTTTTGGATATAAATTTTAAAATTTGATACAAAAAAAAGCGCAAAGAAAATATTCTTTGCGCTTTTTTTATTTATCTAAAAATTAATTAAAATCATCTTCATTAAAATCATCTTCTGTAAAATGTTCGCTGCTGCCCATATTCAGCATACTTCCCATCAAATCTTTAAATTCTATTTTACCATCAATAACTTTTTTGCTTATTAATGAATGTGCTGCCAGGCCATGTAAAACAAGTTCCATTAAAAGTGCAGTTTCTTTTTCACTTAAGTTATTGTAATGTTTGTTAACGAGCGCGTGTAAACCATTTACTTTATACAATTTTAATATCTTATCATCATCTTTTGTTTCTAAAAAAAGATCAAGAGAGTTACCACTGTCAAACCATCCCGTTATTGCTTTGTAAGGATTTTCAGGGGCCGGTACCTTTGTACTTTTTTTCTTTTTTAAAGTATCAGGGTCAGGAAAATATTGTTTGAATTGGGTACGAATTGCCTTCTCTAATAAATTGTACGAAACCTGAAAAGGACCTTCCTGCTCACCTTCATAAACAAGTTCAATTTTACCAGTTATAGAAGGAATAATGCCTGTAAGATCGCTCAGCCATACGACCGTTTTTGGCTCTTCATTTATAATCGCTCTTCGTTCAGCAGCGCTCACAGCATTTTCGTACGCTGCAATAGTCAGCCTTGCGCTCACTCCACTTTTCTTATCAACAAATTCACTATCTCGGGCTTCAAAAGCAACCTGCTCAATCAATCTTTTTACAAGATCACTAACTTCCACTCTTTCTTTTTGTGCATCGTTTATGGCTGCTTCCTGCTCAGTAATTTGTAAGGCAGTTTCTAGAGTTTTAGGATAATGCGTAAGAATCTGGCTTTCTATCCTGTCTTTTAATGGCGTAACAATACTTCCTCTATTGGTATAATCTTCAGGGTTGGCTGTAAAAACAAAAAGTACATCAAGCGGCAAACGAAGCTTAAAACCGCGAATCTGCAAATCTCCTTCCTCCAATATATTAAAAAGGGAAACCTGTATTCTGGCCTGCAAATCCGGCAATTCATTTATTACAAATATGCAACGGTTACTTCGTGGAATAATGCCATAATGAAGCACACGTTCATCAGCAAAATTCAATTTTAAATTAGCCGCTTTTATTGGATCAATATCTCCAATTAAATCTGCTACACTTACATCAGGTGTTGCCAGTTTTTCTCCGTAGCGCTTGCTTCTGTGTAACCAGGATATTGGCGTTTCATCTCCCTTTTCTTCAATTAAATCCAACGCATAACGGGATATTGGTTGTAATGGATCATCGTTAATTTCACTTCCACTTACAACAGGTATATATTCATTTAATAATTGAACCATTTGCCGGGCCATACGGGTTTTAGCCTGCCCACGCAAACCAAGAAAAAGCATGTTGTGTCTACTTAGCAATGCTCTTTCTGTATCGGGTATCACCGTATCTTCATAACCCAAAATTCCAGGAAATGGATTTTCTTTTGCTTTAATTTTTAAAATTAGATTTTCTCTAATTTCATCTTTAATAGACTTTGGTGTGTAGCCACTTTTCTTTAATTCTCCTAACGTTTTTATTGCTGTTAATTCAATTGTATTTGTAATGCTCATTATGTTTTTTCTAGTATATTATTTATTAAAAATTATTATTTTGTATGATGAAAATTTTTTAATTTAATAAACGGTTTTTCTCTTACCGCTTTCAAAATCTCTAAAAATAAAAGCTCCCAGTTTATCAAGCGAAGCGAAGAATGCTTTACCGTTATTTGTTTCTGTAAACTCCTGCACAAACTGCTGCAGATAAGGATCGCTGGCAATCATAAAAGTGGTGATTGGAATTTTTGCTTTTTTACATTGTGTGGCAAGGCTCATACAACGGGTAAGGATTTTTCTATCTACACCAAAACTGTTTTTATAATATTGCTTACCGATTTTTAAACAGGTTGGTTTACCATCGGTAATCATAAAAATCTGTTTGTTGGGGTTGCGCCTGCGGCGAAGAATATTCATAGCCAGCTCCAACCCTGCAACTGTATTTGTATGATAAGGCCCAACCTGTAAATATGGTAAATCTTTTACTTCAATTGGCCATGCATCATTACCAAAAACAACAATATCCAGTGTATCTTTTGGGTATTTTGTTTTAATTAATTCTGCCAATGCCATAGCCACTTTTTTTGCAGGTGTAATTCTGTCTTCCCCATACAAAATCATTGAGTGCGAAATGTCAATCATCAACACCGTACTCGTCTGCGATTTAAAATCTGTCTCCCTAATTTCCAGATCATCTTCCTGCATTTTAAAACTGTCTATTCCATGATTTATCTGCGCATTTCTTATAGATGAAGTGAAATCTATCTGCTCCATGCTGTCGCCAAATTGAAAAGGTCTGGTTTCTGGATTTATCTCATCTCCGCCTCCGGGTTTAAACGTTTGGTGATTACCGGATTTTGTTTTTTTAAGTTTTCCAAAAATCTCTTCGAGGCTGCTCTTTCGTATTGTTTGTTCTGTTTTGGCAGTAATTTTTATTTCGCCTGTCTGGTTATTTTCGTCTATGTAACCTTTCTTTTTTAGATCTTCTAAAAAATCGCCTATTCCATATTCTGCATTGGTAAGTTTGTACTCCTTATCAAGTTCATTCATCCATTGCATAGCTTCATTAAATTCTCCGCTTGTGTAAGTGAGAAGCTGTGTAAAAATTTTCATCAATTTGTCAAACCCTGTTTGTTCGTTTGATGAAGGATCATATTTTGAAAAATTAAAACCACGCATGTAAGTGTATTTTATTATTTTTTGTAGAATTTATTCGACCTCTAATATACCCGAAATATTAAAATTTAAAATTGCCGTTGATCGGGGCTAATCAACTGGATGTGTATAAAGTTAGCACTGTCATTATTGCCAAAGTATCGTAATGCGGAATAGAAAACATTTTAACAATCAGCCATACATTTATCATATTTTATTAAAGTAAAAACCCCGTCCAAAAATGGAACGGGGCAATTAAAATTAATTCAAAATTTTAAGGTTTTGGAGAATCTACCGGTTGGGTATTTATTACCGCAGGGTTTTCTTTAACTGGGGCCATTTGCATTTGTTTAAACTGCTGTTCCATTTGTAACAACCCACCCAACAATTGCGCATTTCTGTCTTCTTCATATTTCATTGCAGCACGTTTATTATCTGAAAGGCTTTCATAATAAGCAGCCTGCTGCTCCATATCTTTTTTAAGTGCTGCGGTAACTTTTGTAATCAGCGTTGAATCTCCTGCTTTGTAAGCTGCAATTAAAAACTGAAGTGATATTTCGTTTTGTTGCTGTTGTCTGCTAACCATACCGTAGGGCATATTAGTTTCCGACATTCCTTTATCAGATTTATTCAACAGTTTTTTTGCGTCTTCTTTTCTTCCGCCTTCCGCTAAATTAGATGCAGCCTGTGCATAAGCTAACCTAATAGAATTTAAATGTCTGCGGTTTTCTTCATCAAAATAAACAACCTTTTTATCAGCACCACCAAACAAAAATTTATTAATCATCTTATCCATCACCCAATCTTTATTTACTTCACCGTTCATTATCGGTACAAGTCTGTACGATAATCCATCCTGACGAAGAAACTGCTGAAAACCTAATTCACGATAAGGAGACGTAAAATAAATAGGACGTTTCCATTTATTTGCTGCAATTATATTTAATATAGCTGCATCGTTTTTATACAAAACATTTTTAGGAATTTCAAACTGCATGGCAGGTAAAACAGAATCGTTGGCATTTACAGTACCATTTTGTTTTACCAAAGCAATATCTACCGGTACAAAAACCTTTTTGCTTGGAAAAACATTTAAACTACTTCCATCCCTACCCTGTTGAAGTTTAGCCGGATCATCACTTCCTGCATAATCTTTCATCATTGTAAACAAATCCATAAATTTAGTAGGATCTATGCCTGCCTGAGGCGCATTGTAAACTACATCTCTGCTTGAACCTCTGATTTGCTCGGCGCTCCAAATCGGATCTATTGGATCACTTTGGTTTACTTTATAACGCAATTGGTTTATATACCAATCTGTACCAAGTAAACTTGTATTTATTACACGTATATCGGTGCGAACGCCCAAAACTTCCTGTGCATACCAAAGTGGATATGTATCGTTATCGCCAAAGGTGAAAAGAATTGCATTTGGTGCACAACTCTCCAAGTAATCTGTTGCAAGATCAGGAGCTGTGGTTTTATTACTTCTGTCATGGTCATCCCACTCCTGCGAGGCCATAATTACAGGTACCGCCAAAAGGCAAATTATACCTGCTGCTATGGATGCATTTTTAGTACTTTTTAAAACCGGGGTAAGTAGATCTTTTACATACAAAACACCAAGTCCAATCCAAATAGCAAATACATAGAAAGAACCTACAAAAGCATAATCTCTTTCACGTGGCTGGTTACCCGCCATGTTTAGATATAGTGAGATAGCTATACCTGTAAAAAAGAAAAATAAACCTATAACCAGTGCATCTCTTTTATCATTTTTAATTTGATAAACAAGCCCCAGGATACCAAGTATAAACGGTAACATATAAAGCTTGTTATTTGCCTTATTGTTTTTAAGTGTATCAGGTAATTTGCTCTGGTCGCCAAGGCGAATATTATCATAAAAGCCAATGCCGGTTTTCCAGTTACCATCTCTTACATTACTCATTTGAGCACCTTGAACATCGTTCTGCTTTCCGGCAAAATTCCACATAAAATAGCGCCAGTACATCCAGTTAATTTGATAGCTAAAAAAGAAACCGATGTTATTTGCCATAGATGGTGCATGCTCATAAGTGCCATCTTTATTTTTTCCGATTTCTGCATAGTCAGCATAATAATCTGCGTGCCCCTGGTCGTTGCTCTGGTCCCACATTCTAGGAAAAAAATGTTTATCTTCAGGAGCATAAACATACTCAACTTTTCTACCTTCTTTTTCATACTTGTTACCTGCCTTTATAAAAGTTTCTGTAACTTTTGAATCCTGTATCTGTGCAGTAAAATCCTGCCCAAAAAGTATCGGCCAATCCCCATATTGCTCACGGGATACGTAGCTCATCAGGTTTACAGGATTATCTACTTCATTCATATCAACAGCCACATTTGCATTGCTGCGCACAAGTGTTGTTGAGTAAGAAGCAAAACAACCAAGAGTAATAAACAGAAAACTCCACATACCAAGCTTGAGCAAATTCCAGTTTTTGTTATGGGCTACTTTTAAACCTACATAAACCAATGCAACAAGAACTATAAAGAAAAATGCGAAGCCTGTAAAAAACGGAAGCCCAAAATCATTTACGAAAAGAATATCAAAACTACCTGCACCCTTTACCGTCCATTGTATTAATGCTTTTTGTGCAAACCCGGTAATAACAATTGCCAGAATAAATGCGTAAAAAGTTCTTAAAGGAGTAACCCTGTATCGCTTAAAAAAATATATCATTACAATAGCGGGAATTGTAAGAAGATTAAGCAAATGCACCCCAATTGATAAACCCATTAAAAAAAATATGACAACAATATACCTGTCAGCTTTTGTAAAGTGGCCTCTAATGCCTGCAAGCTGTTCTGCAGTTACTTCATCTTCCCATTTTAGCATTAACCAAAATAACAAAGCTGTAAAAAAAGACGCTAATGCATACACTTCTGCTTCTACTGCACTGTACCAAAAAGTATCTGAAAAGGTGTAAGCCAGCGCACCTACAACACCTGCAGCCATAATGCCGATAATAGTTCCGGAATTAATTTCTGTACCATTTTTTAAAAACATTTTTTTTGCAAAATGAGTGATAGTCCAAAACAAAAACAAAATGG
>JAYTCO010000414.1:0-3320 GCA_043736415.1 Ferruginibacter sp.
TCAAATGTTTTTTTCCATTCATCATCACCATTAGAATTGTATTTTACAATTAAGGCATCTGTGTCCCAAAAATTCAAGTTTAATGGCAGACCATCAGGCAGGCAAGTTGACATGTAATCTAATTCTCCAGAAGTTGGGGGAGTAATTGCACTAGCTTTTTCACTGGAAACGGCAATAAATCCACCATCAGAAGTCTCTTCCACTCCAATACGTAAATCAAAAGCCTGAACAAGCCCCATAGGAGAAGGATTTGTTCCAGTTTTTGGAGTTCCATTTGCATTATATCTATATATCAAACCAATGCCTCGATTATCACCTGCTGCTGCACAACCAAAACAATCACTTACAACTGGAACCAAAAGTTCTTGTTTTATGCTACTATATTTTAAATCCCAAAGGTTTGAATTATATCTTCCAGGATATGTTATATCGGTTCCAGTGCCTGGAATTATTCTTGGATTTGTTGCCCAATTTGTACTTGGATTAAGACTAGCATCAACAAGCCAAACGGCTGCATTGTTAAAATCATCGGGATTGGTCAGATAATCACCATCAAAATTATACTTGCACCCTATTACATATTCTCCGGCAATTTCAGTAATTGCATGAGATTCTCCCGAAATGCAATTAAAACCTAAAGTACTGGGAGGTATAAGAGGTAAAACATTTTTGTTTATCAACGCTCCATTTAAATCTATTTCTAAAACAAATGGTTGGTAACCACCACCAGCATCTGCATAGCCAGTAGCAATTAAATTTCCATTAGAACTTTTTATTATTCCATAGCCGTAACTTTTCGAAGTCATTGCTATGTATGGGTCAAAAAGGTAGTTTATCATTCCATATAACCCTTGCCATAAAACATTTCCATTTATATCAATTTTTGCGATATACATATGTTGACTTAAAACACTTCCATCAATTTCTCCAAGAAAAGGACCAGCTAATCCTGCGAAAGTATTGCCTGAATTTCCATTATAAGGAAGAGGGATGTGGGTTTCGTAAGACTTTACTCCATCATGAAAGCCAATAATGTAAAAATTGTTTCCGTCTTGAAGGACTCCGCCTAGTTCACCTAAAGTGAAAGATTTACACCAAATCATATTTCCACTTAAATCATTCGTTGCCATACTCCCTCTTGTTGGTGTTCTATATTCTCCTGCTTTATCTCTATCACCACAGCCATGTTGAGGATTTGGATAAATTGGAGGGAAAGTAGTGAAATCGTAACCCATATATCCTGAACTTGCAACATTATGATTTATTGGATTTCTAGGTGAATCATTACCTTCATTTATTATTAATTGAGCTTGATTAAAATCTGCTTCCGATCGCAATATCAAACTTGAATAGCCAACAGTAACATAACCAGTTTGAACGCTACCATTATAAACATTTTCATGGTCATACCACCAGTCTTCTCCGCTGTTTAGTTGTGATTGATAATTATCGTAAATGTCTTCATCTGCCCATGTTACACTAGTCCACTCAACTGCTGGAGGATTCTGTGAAAACAATTCTGTTTTAAAAATAAATAAACAGAAAAGTAATAATATAATCTTGTTTATGCGCTGGCATTTCTTTGAGGCAAATTGTTTCATCGGAGTTTGGATTAATATTGTTTAATTTTCGTGAAGGAGAATACATAGATATGATAATAATCGTAAAAAGCAAGAACAAAGGGTCAGGTATAAAAGTTGGGGAGTAGCTTAAAAAAAGATACTTTTGATAAAAAAAGCTATCGAAACAATAGACCATAAATTATTACAGGAACTATTTCCATCAGAGTTAATGGATTATTTTACAATAACTAACTTTGAAACACTCTGTAGTGTTGAGATTAAACAAGAGTATTGGTTATTAGATTTTGAAGAAAAGAATGATGTCCCCAGTGGCTATCCGTCTAATGAATACGAATCAAAAGGCTTTGTGGAAAGTGCCATCATACAAGATTTCCCTTTGCGAGGAAAAGGCGTGTTCCTTCGCATAAAAAAACGCAGATGGCGACATAAACAAAGCAAAAAAATAATAAAGCGAGATTTTTCTTTTATAGCTGATGGTTCAAAATTTACTCAAGAACTATCAGATTTTTTAAAAGATGCAAGTGGATACAAGGCCAGATACCATAAGCAATATAGCGAGCTATTATAATGTAAAAAGCAAAACATTGCAACGCCATTACAAACACAAGGTTAGTGGTTTTAAAGAGTGGGATCAAGCATCTCATGCAGAAGATTATTTAATATACCCTGAAAATATCACCGAAAATTTAAGTATTGATGAAGTAAGTTTATCTAAAGGAGAGCTCTATACATTTGTTACCAACAAAAATAAAGGAGTTAAAAATAAAAAATGTATAGTAGCTATCATCAATGGTACAGAAGCAAAAGTGATACAACAAGTATTAGAAAAAATAGAATCAAAAAAACGTTCAGCAGTAAAAGAAGTAAGTATGGATATGGCAAGAAATATGGGCTTGGCAATTAAAAATAGTTTTCAAAATAGCACTATGGTTATTGATCGTTTTCATGTGGTAAGATTAGTTATGGACGCAATGCAGCACATACGGGTAAATTTAAGATGGGCAGCAATAAAAGAAGAAAACCTTGCAATTAAACAAGCTAAAGATGCTAAACAAAAATACACCCCTGTTATATTATCAAATGGTGATACATTAAGAGAACTGCTTGCAAGAAGCAGGTATTTATTATACAAATTAGAAACAGATTGGACAATTAACCAAGCTAAACGAGCCAGTATACTTTTTGAAAAATATCCGCTTCTTAAAACTGCATATAAATTAACATTAGAATTTAGAGCGATCTACAAAAATATATCTAAAATCAAGGCTCTTGAACAGTTTAATGAATGGAAAAAAAAGATTGTTGAGTCAAGTATAGAAGAATTTTATACCGTTGTGAATTCCTTAGAATATCACCTGGACAATATTTTAAACTTCTTTGACAACAGAAATACTAATGCTAATGCAGAGTCGTTCAACTCTAAAATAAAAGGATTTAGAGCTAATTTAAGAGGAGTAACGGACGTTAATTTTTTCCTTTTTAGGCTTGAAAAACTATTTGCTTAATTTTTACTCCCCAGAAATAATGACTGACCCAGAAAGACTGGTAATACTCTTTCGAAGCCGTCATCCCGTGCTGTCACCCTGAGCGTAGTCGAATGGGCGGGATCTCACGATGGGGTGGCGATGTTCCAACAGGGAGATTCCGCCCATTCGCTTCTCGACTCCGCTCGAAGTGACAAAGCTCAGGGTGACATCTGAGCATGACGATTAGCAAGAATCCTTTTCTTTGCCTATT
>JAYTCO010000415.1:0-7796 GCA_043736415.1 Ferruginibacter sp.
ATCTCCGTCTTGTAATAAAGCATCTTGACCCTCAATTTTTAGAATCGCAGTAGCATTAACGTTCTTTAAATTCTGGCTCTCATTTTCTGATCGGATAATCGTAAGATTTGAACTTATTGCATCTGCATTTAGACCACCACTATATCTTAAAAGAGCCTTTACCCCTTCATCGCTTCTTAACTGATAAAACATTGGTCTTTTAAACTGACCGGTGGCTAAAACTTTTTTATCATAAAAAGGAACAATAATGAAATCATTGTTTTGGAGATAAATATGTTTGCCAAAATCACCGGTCTGTAGATATCTATAAACATCAAGCTCTTCAATTATTCTACCATTTCTTTTAATCTGGATATTTCTTAGATTTCCATTTTCTGTTATTCCCCCTGCTTTTGAGATCACATTAAATGCGTTACTGAAAGCAGACACAGTTATAATTCCAGGATTTTGAACCTCATTTACCACATTGATATTGATGCTTCTTGGTTCGCCTAAACTGATATCAATATTAGTTCCTGCAGGTACTACAGCAGCAAACCGGGAATACAGCATACGTTGTACATTTTGAAAAGTTACTCCGCCAACATATATCTTACCCATTCCCTTAGGAAAAATTGAACCGTCTGTACCTACAATAAATTTGCCCTGAAATTCCGCCCCTCCATACATAGATACTACAATATTATCTCCAACTCCCAATGGATAATCCAAAGGAGGTGTAGAAAGTTCAGCTGTATTAAATTGTGCGGCATTGGAAAATACATTAGCTCCATATGTACTTTTAGCACTTGGAATTCTGCTTGTTCCACGACCTTCTGTAAGACTATCCTTATAAATTCGGTTATTTTTTAATTTCGCATTCATGTCCTCTCCTGCATTTTTATTTTCATCGTTCAACAGGGTTTGCAGCTGAGGATTTGTCATATTTACAGGAGGTAAAGGTATAGTTGGACTTCCATTAGGATTAGTAACAGGAGGCTGACCAAAAGTAAAAAGTATTGAAAATGTAAAGAATATAAGAATTATAAACCTAAAAATAAAAACCGGTGATCCTCTATGCATTGCTATTAGGATTAATTTAAAATTTTTTGTAAGTCGCAAATATAGCGTTATTTACATAAGCCGTTAACCACTATATTTCTATCAACCTATATTTCATTAACAATATCAGTTAAGGGTAGTATTAATTCTATAAGGGTATAAACTTGCCCAATTTCAAGTTCCCCTTCCTTTATATTTCCTTCAAACATTTAATTTTTAGCACGACCACTACTTAGTAACTGTATAAGTTCTTCCTCACCAGCATTATTATCCTCTACTCTTTATACTTGATTATAAAATTATTTTTTAACAAACTAACGGGTTTAAATTTTTTTTAAAATAATTCAGTATCACCTTTATGAGATAAAAACAACTGCATTTTTAAAATTTAAATGACAAGAAGCTTTGTGATTTGCAATGAACCTGGTCCCAATCTGAAGAGCATCTGTATCCAAAATCATTGCTACAAGCATTTTTCCCTGTTGCAATAGCACCTGCAGCAATTACCAGGATAATAATTTTTTCTTTTACTGCGGGTATCAAAACAAAACTTGTCGTTTCTTCTCTTCCGTTATGACCTCCTGCTTTAAAACGCTTCGCAACGACTGCATCACAGCCGGCCGCTTCTGCTTTTTGTACAAACTCGTTACTGCTTACAACGTGTACAACTTTAATACCTGCTGCTTTTAGTATAGAAGTGTATGTTTTTGGATTTCCTGCACTTGGAAATACAAAGGGAACTTTATAGTCAATAATTAATTGAATGTGCTAACCTATGTTAGGATAGAGTAATAACACATTTAATGCAAAAGGATTTTCTGTAGCAATTATGCATTTTATAAAAGCTCTTTCAACACGTTTGGATTAATGCTGCAACTGCCGATTATACGAATCCCGCTTGCATTGCTTACTGCGTTTGCAAGCCGCTAGCCCATATCATTCATGCCTGAATGATTAGTTTTTCAATTTTAAAAAGCCGGGTGATCTCGTTAAAAAAAACGCTCTTAAATTTTATTTTGTACCGCCACCAAGGTCAATTGCGGTATTATCGCCAATATTCAAATTTCTACTTACACCTTTAACTTCTGCATCGCTGCCAATAAGGGAGTTATTTAAAACGATTTCATACAAATTAGAATACGCCCCAATAATTGAATCTTTAATAATGGCGTGATTGATCGTTGTATTATCACCAATTGTAACATTTGGACCGATAACAGAATTGCCTATTATACAACCTTTCCCAATGCTTACGGGTGAAATAAATATACTGTTTGTGTGGTGATGTGATTCTTCAACAGAACTGCCGAATTTTTTTAAAAGTATGGCGTTTGATTCGATGAGTGATTCCTTTTTACCACAATCGAACCAATTGGTAACCTTCATTGCTTTAAAACTTGCTCCTCTTTGAATCATACATTCCAAAGCATCCGTTAGACTAAACTCATCGTAACTGCGAAGTTTTGAATCCTGAATTTTATGCAGGCATTCAAATAAAATGGCTGTTTCTTTTACTTTATATATACCAACCAATGCCATATTGCTTTTAGGAATGGCGGGTTTTTCAATAACCTTGGTAATAAAGCCATCGTCTGCTATTTCTGCTACGCCAAAATTGCGGGGATCGTCAACTCTTTTTACCCCCAATACCGAGTGAGGAGTATTGATCATTTCATCAATATCAAATTCTGCAATTGTATCTCCCAATACGATCAAAACCTCATCGGCACCAACAATTTCCTGTGTAATTTCTATTGCATGTCCGGTGCCCTGCCTTTCGCTTTGGGTAATAAAATGGGTATTAAGCTCAGGGTAATTTAACTGTACGTAATCCTTAATTTTTTCACCTAAGTAACCAATTATAAAGATAAAGTCAGTTATACCTGCTTCTTTTAACTGATCAACAATAATGCTTAATATGGTTTTACCAGCCAGCGGAATAAGGGCCTTGGGTTGTGTATATGTATGTGGGCGAAGTTTAGTGCCTGCACCTGCAACGGGGATGATAGCCTTCATTAATATTATATAGATTGGGGAGTAACAAGTTACACCTTAGTTAGCAGCTAATTAATTTTGATGGGCGAAAATAATAATTTTACCACAAAGGTTTTTAAAATAAAACGTTGGTAAAAAGATGAAAAAAGATATCGGGCTCATGATAGCCCTGATAGAAGAGGCACCGCAACCCTTGTGAGCAAACAAAGCGAGGTACGAGCGGCAGTTTTGAGATACGAGGGTGAAGGTACAGTGTATAGCAGGATACAAATGTTTCATTTTGCGAAACCGCCCACTCTCCTCAAAAAATAAGATTTAAAAATACCGTGCTTATCTTTGCGCTTTAAAATAATATTTATGCAAAGAGATACTGCTTTATTTGATTTGATACAACAGGAAGCTGAAAGACAACAACACGGAATTGAATTGATTGCGAGTGAAAATTTTACGAGCAAACAGGTTATGGAGGCGATGGGAACCTGCCTTACAAACAAATATGCAGAAGGATACCCGGGCAAAAGATATTATGGTGGTTGCGAAGTTGTAGATGAAGTGGAGCAACTTGCGATAGATAGAATTAAAAAAGTTTTTAACTGCGAATATGCAAACGTGCAGCCGCATAGTGGTGCGCAGGCCAATGCTGCTTTAATGCTGGGGATATTGAAACCTGGCGATGCAATACTTGGCTTGGACCTAAGTATGGGCGGGCATCTTACACACGGATCTCCTGTAAATTTTTCAGGAAAATATTACAGACCATTTTTTTATGGGGTAAAAAAAGATACTGGTTTAATAGATTATGAAATGCTTGAAGAGAAGGCACGTGCTGAAAAACCTGCATTAATTATTTGTGGTGCATCTGCCTACAGCAGAGATATTGATTACGCAAGAATAAGAAAAGTAGCCGATGAAATAAACGCTTTTGTATTGTGCGATATGGCTCACCCTGCAGGTTTTATTGCGGCGGGTTTATTAAGTTCTCCTTTTGAGTATTGCCATTTTGTAACAAGCACAACACACAAAACTTTGCGTGGTCCAAGAGGTGGAATTATTTTAATGCCAAAAGATTTTGAAAACCCGATGGGGTTAAAAGATATGAAGGGCAACCTGAGGATGATGAGCAACGTGATTGACATGGCGGTTTTTCCGGGTACACAAGGTGGACCGTTAATGCATGTGATAGCTGCCAAGGCCGTGGCTTTTGGAGAATTACTTACAGATGAATTTAAAGATTATACCAAGCAGGTACAAAAAAATGCACAGGCAATGGCTAAGGCTTTAATTGATAGAGACTATCAAATTATTAGCGGTGGCACTGACAACCACCTGATGTTAATTGACCTTCGAAATAAAAATATTACAGGGAAGAAAGCGCAGGAAACACTTGATAAAGCACATATAACTTTAAACAAAAATTCTGTACCTTACGATGATAAAAGTCCTTTTGTAACGAGTGGCATACGGATTGGTGTACCTGCAATAACTACCCGTGGAATGAAGGAAGCTGACATGGAAAAGATTGTAGTATTAATTGACAAAATCTTAATGGACATTGATAATGAAGAAACTTTAAAGGCAGTTAAGAACGAGGTACATGAAATGATGAAAGGGTTTCCATTACCATAGAGTTAAGAAAAAGATTTGAGACATAAGACATAAGATTTTTAAACAACTTTCCATCTTTGATCTTTTATCTAAATACTTTTATCAAAAATTTTAAAAATGATTCAACGAATACAAACCATTTGGCTTTTATTGGCATCAATTTGTGTTTTTTTAACGCTGAAGTTTTCCACTTACGTTGGTACAAATAAAGATTTAATACCGTCTACTTTTTTAAATGGAATTGCAACTTTGCCTTTGATTTTTGTAACTCTTGCTGTGGGAATTCTAACTTTAATAACAATATTTTTATACAAAAACAGAAAGCTTCAGTTACGGCTTACAATCTTTGCTGTTCTACTGGAGGCAGGATTAATTTTTTTATATTATAAAGAAATACAAACCTTTATTGGAAAAGGTACTTTTTCAATAACTGCCATTTTACATGTTACAGTCATCGTTTTTTTAATCTTGGCAGCACGTGGTATTAGCAGCGATAATAAATTAATAAAAGACAGTAACAGGTTGAGATAAAATAATACTTATAAATACTTCCCTGTGTAACTTTCCTTGACCTTTTTCATATCTAGTGGTTTGCCTGCAAACACAAGGTTTCCACCCATATCTCCAGCCTCGGGACCAAGATCTATAACCCAATCGCAGCTTTTTATAACATCAGTGTTGTGTTCAATTACAAGTATTGAATGACCCTGTTCTACCAATGCGTTAAAAGATGTAAGTAATTTTTTTATATCGTGAAAATGTAGACCGGTTGTAGGTTCATCAAAAATAAAAAGGATATGCCCAATTGCTTTTCCTTTACCCAGAAAAGAAGCGAGTTTCACACGCTGAGCTTCGCCACCACTTAAAGTATTGGATGATTGCCCAAGCTTTACATAACCCAAACCAACATCACTTAAAGGCTGAATTTTTTTTGCAACATCTGCACCATCGGCCGGAGTTTTTCCTTTAGTTTTTTCAACAGGGTCACCAAAAAAACCAATTGCTTCATCAACACTCATTTCCAGTACATCGTGAATGCTTTTTTCTTTGTAAGTAACTTCTAATACTTCTTCTTTAAAACGCTTGCCGTTACACACATCACAAACCAAATGTACATCTGCTAAAAACTGCATTTCAACCAATTGTTCTCCTTCTCCTTTGCATGCATCGCACCTACCTCCATCAACATTAAAAGAAAAATGCTTTGGCATAAAACCCCTGATTTTAGATAGCGGCTGTTTTGAATACAACTCTCTTATTTCATCATAAGCTTTTATGTAAGTAACCGGGTTGCTTCTGCTGCTCTTTCCGATCGGATTTTGGTCAACCATTTCAATGCGGCTGATGTAATCTATATCACCCGTAATCTTTCTGTACAAACCGGGCTTGTCAGACACTTCGCCTTTTATTTTTTGCAAAGCAGGATACAATATTTGCTTCACTAATGTTGTTTTGCCACTGCCACTAACTCCACTAACTGCACATAAAATATTCAAGGGAAACTCAACATTTATATCTTTTAAATTATTTTGTTTTGCTCCTTCAATTTTTATACTTCTGTTCCATTTCCTCAGAACTTTAGGTACTTCAATTTTTAATTTTCCTGATAAATATTTACCGGTTAAACTTTTTTCATTTGCAATTAATTCATCATAATTTCCTTCAGCAATTACTTCACCACCAAGGTGGCTCGCCAGTGGACCCATATCAATAATATGATCGGCTTCCCGCATCATCATTTCATCGTGCTCAACAACAACAACGGTGTTGCCGAGATCTCTCAGTTCTTTTAATACTACAATTAAATTTTGCGTATCCCTGCTGTGTAAACCAATAGAGGGTTCATCCAAAATATAAAGTGAATTTGTAAGATTACTGCCAAGGCTTCTGGTAAGCTGTATACGCTGGCTTTCGCCACCACTCAGCGAGTTTGCCAATCTGTTTAAGGTGAGGTAACCAAGACCAACATCTAACAATGTTTTTAATCGATGTTTTACTTCAATCAAAATTCTTTTTGCTACCTGTTCATCATATTTACTAAGTTTTAATTTATTAAACCAGGTCTGTAAATCCTTAACTGGCATTTCGCATAGCTGACCAATATGCACCCCCGCAACTTTGATATATAATGCTTCCTTGCGAAGCCTGTAACCTTCGCATTCGCCGCACAAAGTCCTGCCTCTAAATCTGCTTAATAAAACCCTGTATTGTACTTTATATAAATTCTGTTCTACCTCTTTAAAAAAATCATTAATGCCTTCGGCGTATTTATTACCACTCCACAAATCTTTTAATTGCGCTTCAGTTAAATCCATTATTGGTTTGTGTACCGGAAAATCAAATTGCTTTGCAGCACGTATAAAATTTTCTTTCCACAGGCTTAGTTTCTCGCCTTTCCATGGAGCCACTGCACCTTCGTAAACACTCAGTCTTTTATCAGGTATAACAAGATCATGATCTAAACCTAACACCATTGAAAAACCTTCGCATACAGGGCATGCACCGAAAGGATTATTAAAAGAAAATAAATTTGGTACCGGCTCTTCAAAAACTATTCCATCCAACTCAAACTTATTGCTGAATTTTAAAGGAGTTTTTTCATTAATCTGCACAAACATGGTTCCTTCACCTTCGTAAAATGCTGTACCTGCAGAATCTGCAATGCGGTGCAAATCATCCTCATCAAATTCTTTTTTTATAAGTCTGTCAATTAAAATAAATTTTTCTTTTTTGGACTTTTTTACAATGTTTTCTTCAAGTAAATCTTCAATACCTACAATTTCATTATTTATGTAAAGTCGGGAAAATCCTTTTTGTAACAGAATATTAAGTTCTTCTTTTTCATCCCGATTTGCATGGCTTTTAAACACAGCAAGCAACATAATTTTATTGCCATCTTTGGCCTTATCTATTGCAGCTACAACATCGGGAACATCATCTTTTTTTACTTCTCTACCACTAACAGGAGAAATGGTTTTTCCTGTCCTTGCAAATAACAAACGGAGATAGTCATATATCTCAGTCATACTTCCAACCGTGCTTCTTGGTGTACGGGTTATTACTTTTTGTTCAATAGCAATTGCAGGACAAAGTCCTTTAATAAAATCTACATCAGGCTTGTTCATACGCTGCATAAATTGCCTTGCATATGCACT
>JAYTCO010000416.1:0-3313 GCA_043736415.1 Ferruginibacter sp.
TATGCACCGGCTCATTAGCTTTGAAAGAGGACCGCCACAAAACAGTATAGCACTGGCAGCAGATCTATTATATGCAATCATCTAAAAAAATAATAGCCCCAAAGGGTGTGGGCAGCGCCATGTAAATACAAAAGTAAAAAGCAAAAAAATCAATACTTATTCAGGAATATACCGCTACATAATTAACTCCAAAGTAATAGGCCGACCTTACCAAAAGAAGTTGTACAATAAAAAACTAACCCACCAGCCACCAACAACCTCTTTAAAGCTCACTCCAGCAACCGAAAACCCCATACCGCTGAAAACAAACTACCAAAGGTTCCGTACAACATTGGCATCATCGTTGGCCTTGCAGGCCCGACGAAGCCTTATTTGTTATATGCCGGCCTTCTTCCTTGAATGAGGACTGCAATACCGAAAATAGAAATAAATGTATTAAGCAAAGTAATTTGCACCAATAATGCTTTCACATCTTGTGTGATGAATCCTGCTATCGTAGTAAACCATTGTCTTTCATCCAATCTTCAAACCTGTATATCCACGTATCCGATGCTGTTCCTTGTTTATCCATTCCAAACCCATGTCCACCCATCTGGTACAAATGCAGCTCGGCAGGTTGTCCTGCAGCAACCCATTTCTGATAAACCTCCACCGCTACACGGTTATATGGATCATTAGAGGCCACTACAATTAAAACAGGCATTTTTTCCTTTGGTACTGATGTTTCAATAATTACTTTATTGGAGGCGTATATTGGTGCAATAAAGTTAGGTTGGCTTTCCTTCTTACCATTATAAGCCACAGACATGGTAAGGGATCCCCCTGCGGAAAAACCCATGAATCCAATGTGGTTTGGATTGACATGGTAATCTGTAGCATGTTTACGAACGTAGGCTACTGCTGCCAGTCCATCGCTCATTACCAATGGTAAAATTGGCCTTACCAAAGAATCAAATTTTGCTTGTGAATTAAGGGCGGCACTAACTTCAGGGATTGGGTCTTTGGAGTGCACGAGCCGATATTTCAGCACAAAAGCCGTTACACCTTTTTTGCTCAACTCTTCAGCCACCTGATTTCCTTCTTGGTCAACGGAGAGTAAATAAAATCCACCACCAGGTGCTATGATCACGGCAGGACCAGACTGCTGCACTCCCTGTCCCGGGAATACGGTTAATGTGGGCTGCACAACATTGTAGATCTTATGATGAAAGGGTGTGGAGTCTTGAACTTGTTCTTTCCAGTTCCAAGTCTCAGAGCCAGGTGCTTTGCCTTCATAAAGTGAAATAACTTTTTGTTGAGCAATGCCAGATATGGCAACAATAGTTAGAAACAACCAAAGGGCAAGTATACGTATCATAAAATGTTCCGTTTTAATATTAAATTGATCAGACAAACACCCGCTTTCTACAGCAAACGAATAAGTACGGCTCACTTATAAATTTATAGCCATGTATGAATCAAAAGTTTCTTATAGCTAATGTCAGGTCTCAATAGGGTAGCATATATCGAACAAGTATTGCCGATGGCGGGGTAATTGAAAAACCTCCGTTTGGCAACCGAAGTCCATTATTTATTAAAGGTTAAAAATATATTCTAAAGTTCAAAAGAGTTGCTTCTGCCTGAACCAAAATTGATAGCAATATGCTGCCGATTGCTCCAGCGTCGAGCCCCAATTGCAGCAACACCCTTGTTGGCAGCTGATTCATCTACTTCAAAGGTTCGTCAATATAAGTGGCTTGAAAGACTAGTCGCCTCCAAAAACCATTTTCTTTTTTTAGAACCTGAGTGAACCTGAGTTTTCTTGGCGCACTTGAAGGATTGTCATTTGAGGAATAGGCTTGCCCTGTAAAAGTATTGATACCTGTAACAATTGCTAGGTCAGCATATATTGAAATATCAACATCATCAAATTGAATATCTGGATTTGTCAGACCTTTCGACCTTCTATCTTTAACATAGCCAAGCCACTCGAAGCGATGAAGTTTTTGTCCGAGCACATCACTATGAATGTAATTAGTATCAATATATTTTTCTAAAGTGTCAAGGTTGTTTTGCTTCCACGCAGTCCCAATTAGAATGATGGTCTTATATACATTGTCCCTTTCAGAAGTATTTAAAGTTTGTGCTTTCAAGCTCTCAGATTTTATTGAGCAGAGCAATAATAAACAAGCAAAAAATATTTTCATTTTGAAAGTTAAGATGTCAAATTATATAGCTGCTAACGAACAGGTATTTATGCAGGTGTGGGATTCGGCGTTCTGTCCGGCGATAAATGGTGTACAAAATAGTTACAAAAAGTAAAGAAAAAAATAGAAGCCCAATAGCGTATTGTGTGCCGGAAGCGTAGTTGATTACCGGTAAAAGCTGATGTTTCATCTTCCCGCCACACTTGCATAAATACGATTGTTGGTAGCAGTACATATGCTTTAATCAAATTGAAGCATGAAAATCAAACCAACTAACCGAGTTAAGAGGTTTCCCTGATTGATTGTTATTAAATGTTTCAAATAATTTTTTTATTTCTTCATAAGACTGCCATTCTCCTTTTGTATTTTCTCCGAATGGACCAGATGATCCATACATATGCTTAAAAGGTATAAATTTTTGCAATCTAAGTTTTATCCCGTTTTTTATGATTTGGTACATAGGGTAATAAGACTTCCTTTCCTTATTTAAGTTGATTGGAATGTAATTATCTCCTTGACTAATTAGTTTAAATTTTTGATAACCCTTTGACAATAAGATGTCTAGCCATTCTAAATGACACGCTTCACAGGAAACAAATTGCGGCTTATTTCCGTCCTTCGGAATATCAGATAAGCATAGATGGTCGTATCCTTCAATGTCAACTTTCATATAGAACGGTATTCCGTATGTTTCAAATAATTTTTTTGTTGTTGTACATTGAGTATTGATAATTTCATATTTTGTTCCATTTCTTGAACCTATTGCTTTATCAAATGAACTCCATTCTGAAAGCCGTAAATTTTTATAAAAAGGTAATATTCCTTCGGTTTGAGCAATGCCATTATTTAGCATTTGCAATTGTCCTGAAACAATATATCTATTAAATTTCTTTTTGGCATTCTCAACTAAGATAGGATTAGCTTCAATTGCTAAAACTCTAAAACCTCCTCTTAAATAATAAGTGGTGTCTTCGCCATTATGCATTCCGATATCATAAACTAATTTACTCATGGGCGATTGTATTGCTACCAACTCATAAATAGGCGAATCCTCATCTATTCGAGTGCTTACAGTAAATATATATTTTCTTGTTGATTATCAAAACAGTTTGATGCATTTGCGCAAG
>JAYTCO010000417.1:0-7790 GCA_043736415.1 Ferruginibacter sp.
AATGAGCAAACTTCGTCGTCAGCAAAGCTCTAATACGAGCAGTAGCGTAGAACCTAAAAAATTATCTGATATGAAAGATAAAACGGGTAATCTATATGAGTCCATAGCTATTATGGCTAAAAGAGCTAATCAAATTAATATTACTGTTAAAGAAGAACTTCACAGCAAACTAGAAGAATTTGCAAGCCATACGGATAGTTTGGAGGAAGTTCATGAGAATAAAGAACAGATAGAAATATCCCGTGCTTATGAGCGTATGCCCAATGCAGCTTTACTTGCTACAACAGAGTTTTTAGAAGATAAGGTTTACTTCCGTAAAAATGATGAAGATCTTTTTAGTTAAGATTTCACTTTAAATTTATTTACAAAGAATTATTAATAATTTTAACGACGGTTTAAGCCGTCGTTTTTATTTGTATGCTTAAAGAAAAAAAAATTCTTATTGCCGTTACAGGAAGTATTGCTGCATATAAAATAGCAACACTAGTTAGATTACTTGTTAAAAGTGGTGCTGAGGTTAAAATTGTAATGACAAAAGCTGCCACACAATTCATACCTGCTCTTACACTTTCAACCTTATGTAAAAATGAAGTATTTCAAGACCTTTATAATAATGATGCGTGGGCCAATCATGTGATGTTGGGCAGATGGGCTGATGTGATGCTTGTGGCACCAGCAAGTTGTAACACCATAGCTAAAATGGCCAATGGCATATGTGATAATCTTTTACTCGCAGTATATTTATCAGCAACGTGCCCGGTTTTTATTGCTCCTGCCATGGATGAGGATATGTGGCTGCACCCATCAACTAAAAAAAATATTTTACTTCTTCAATCATTTGGTAACACTATTTTGCCGGTAACTAGTGGGGAATTGGCAAGTGGTTTAATAGGTGAAGGGAGAATGATGGAACCCGAAAATATGCTGCTTTTCATTGAGCATTATTTTCAAAAAAATAACAATTTAAAAGGAAAGAATGTTTTAATATCTGCGGGCCCGACTTATGAAGCGCTAGACCCGGTTAGATTTATAGGAAATAAAAGTTCAGGTAAAATGGGAATTGCACTTGCCAAAGAATGCAAAACCAGAGGTGCAGAAGTTACGCTGGTTTTAGGACCTTCAGTTGAATCTGTTCCTGCTAGTATAAATATTGTAAGAGTTAATACAGCCGCCGAAATGTATGATGCATGTGTAAACGGTTTTAATGAAACTGATATTGCAATTATGTGTGCAGCAGTTGCTGATTACTCCCCCGTAATAATATCTCAAGAAAAAATTAAGAAAAAAGAGGAGACGTTATTTGTTGAACTAAAAAAAACAAAGGATATTTTAAAACAACTTGGACAATTGAAAACAGACAAACAAATTTTGGTAGGGTTTGCTTTGGAAACATCAGACGAAGAAAATAATGCGATAAAGAAATTAACAGATAAAAATGCTGACTTTATTATATTAAATTCTTTAAATGACGAAGGTGCCGGCTTTGGTTACAGCACTAATAAAATTACTATTTTTGATAAGGTCTTTAATAAATTTTCTTTTGAAAATAAAAGCAAAGACGCCGTAGCTGTTGATATAATAAATACAATTTTAAAAATATAGTATGAGCAAAGTGTTTTTAATCTTTATTTCTTTTTTTATTTTTTCTTGTGTGCAGGCGCAGGAGCTAAATGCAAGGGTCACAGTTTCTGCAGTGCAGGTAACAAACAATGTAAACCGCAATGCATTTCAAACATTACAAACCGCATTAAACAATTTTCTTAACAACAGAAAATGGACTAAAGATGCTTATACGCCGAATGAAAAAATTGACTGTACTTTTTTTCTAAATCTTCAATCTACAGAGGAAGCAAATATTTATAAAGGTTCATTAACCATACAGGCGGCCAGACCGGTTTTTAATACATCCTATCTTTCTCCCATAATTAATTTTAAAGATGAAGATGTAATCTTTAAATATGTTGAATTTCAACAGCTTGAGTTTAATGATAATAGAGTTACGGGAAATGATCCTCAGATATCTAATCTTACTGCAATTTTTGCCTATTATGTAAATATGATTATTGCTTTTGATAACGAATCTTTTGCTATTAGAGGCGGAGAGGCTTCTTTTTTAAAAGCTCAAAATATTGTAAACAATGCACCCGATGGCAGAGGAATAAAAGGATGGAAAGCATTTGACGGCATTCGCAACAGATACTGGCTCGTTGATAATATGCTGAATACCAGATATGCTGTTATAAACGATATCTATTATAATTATTACAGACTTGGGCTCGATAAATTTTATGAAGATGAAAATGCAGGCAGATCTGAAATTTTAAATTCTCTTAATCTTCTTGGTGTTTTTAATAACGATAATCCAAATACAATGATAAACCAGTTCTTCTTTCAGGGAAAGTCAAACGAGCTTATCAAAATCTTTTTAAAAGCGCAGCCACAGGATAAAGCAAAAGCAGTAGAATTACTCTCTAAATTAGACCTTACAAATTCAAACAGTTATAAAGAAGTTTTAAAATAATGAAAGTATTTTTAAGCTTTTTTTTAAGTTTTTTTTTGTTGTGCTGTAAACAAAATAATCAACCCATTTTATCGCCGGATAAAATGGAAAAAATTGTATGGGAACTCACACAGGCGGATGTGTTTACACAGGATTTTATTATTAAAGATTCTTCCATAAACCTTGAAAAAGAAAACTTAAAGATCCAGCTAAAAATATTTTCCAAAAACAACACTGACCGAAAATCTTTTTATAAAAGTTATGATTATTATTTAAAGCATGAAGAACTTTTAAAACCTTTACTCGATTCTATTGTTGTGAGAAATGGAAGAATTAGGGAAAATATGAGATTAAAAAAAATTATAAAACCTAAAAATGAACAAGTTAAGTAAGAATGCAGATGACGCCATAAAAGATATTACAGACGGCCAAACACTTATGCTTGGTGGGTTTGGCTTATGTGGTATACCGGAAAACTGTATAGCCGCCTTGGTAAAAAAAGGCATAAGAAACTTAACCTGTATATCTAATAACGCAGGTGTAGACGATTTTGGAATTGGCTTGATGCTGCAGAAAAAGCAGGTTAAAAAAATGATTGCATCTTATGTTGGAGAGAATATGGAATTTGAACGACAGTTGTTATCAGGCGAGTTAGAGGTGGAATTGATACCGCAAGGTACACTTGCTACAAGGTGCATGGCTGCGGGTTATGGAATGCCCGCCATCTTTACTCCCGCAGGTGTTGGGACAGAAGTGGCAGAGGGAAAGGAAATAAGAACTTTTGATGGAAAAGAATATTTACTTGAAACAGCTTTTGAAGCTGATTTTGCAATTGTAAAAGCATGGAAAGGAGACCGCAGTGGAAATTTAATTTATAAAGATACTGCCCGCAATTTTAATCCGCTTATGGCAATGGCTGCAAAAATTACGATTGCAGAAGTGGAAGAATTGGTAGAAGATGGAGAGCTGGATCCAAACTTTATACACACACCCGGTATTTTTGTTCAGCATATTTTTCAGGGAACTGATTATGAAAAAAGAATTGAACAGCGTACGGTTAGAAAGGTTGAATAGTTGATTGGTTGAATATTTTCATAATTGTATGAAATTAGCTTTGGAATTTATTACAAGGCATTGAGTTCAAAAAATTAGCACATTAGCAAATTTGCATATTATCACATTATTTTTATGGCATTAAATAAATTTCAAATAGCTCAGCGAATTGCGCAGGAATTACAAGATGGTTTTTATGTAAACCTTGGTATCGGTATTCCCACCCTTGTTGCAAACTATATTCCTGTAGGTATGAACGTTGTTTTGCAAAGTGAAAATGGTTTGTTAGGCATGGGACCTTTCCCCTTAGAAGGTGAGGAAGATGCAGATCTAATAAATGCGGGTAAACAAACAATAACTACATTACCAGGGTCTTCAATCTTTGATAGTGCAATGAGCTTTGGAATGATACGTTCGGGTAAAATAAATTTAACTGTACTTGGAGCAATGGAAGTTAGTGAGAACGGAGATATTGCCAACTGGAAAATTCCAGGTAAAATGGTTAAAGGAATGGGCGGTGCAATGGATTTAGTAGCAAGTGCTAAAAATATTATTGTTGCTATGATGCATACAAGCCCTTCGGGTGAAAGTAAACTTCTAAAATCATGTTCTCTACCTTTAACGGGTAGGAATTGCGTCAAAAAAATTGTAACTGATTTAGCCGTTATTGAAATAACATCCCATGGCTTTAAATTGTTGGAAAAAGCCCCGGGTGTTACGGTGCAAGAAATTCAAGAAAAGACAAAAGCAGATTTAATTGTAGAAGGAGAAATTCTAGAAATAAGATTATAAATATCCATCACAACCTTTTCAAAAAATCATCCTTCGCCTAATATTTTTATTGTTTTTTTTTAAATTTTTTATGTTCTCAACAAAAAAATTTTAAAATCTATTTAATGAAATCGCTTTTGGATTTAAAACTTAAAAAAATATTTTTTCATCCTTCGCTTTTTATTAAAAATCTTTTAAAAAACATAAATGGAGTGCTTCAAAAAATTGCCACTT
Organism: Ferruginibacter sp.; assembly: GCA_043736415.1. Taxonomy (GTDB): domain Bacteria; phylum Bacteroidota; class Bacteroidia; order Chitinophagales; family Chitinophagaceae; genus Ferruginibacter. The sequence continues at coordinate 4,559 of JAYTCO010000417.1, forward strand.
TAAAGACAACTCTTATATTTGCGCCCTCACTAAAAAACATGATATGTCAGTATCCCAAATGCCTGAAACAGTCAATGATATTTTGGCAACAATAGGTATCAATACAATCCAACCTATTCATTACCAGCAAACGCCCGAAGAACTTACAGAAGCTACTGTAAATTTGGGTCAGGGAAAATTGAATGACACAGGTGCGTTACTGATTAATACAGGTGAATTTACAGGAAGAAGCCCCAAAGATAAATTTTGCGTAAAGGATGATATAACTGCAGAAGCAGTGCACTGGAATGATTATAATATTGCCATTACACCAGAAGTATTTGACAAAATGCATGCAAAACTGATTGGTCATTTGTCTAAAAAAGAATTGTGGGTTCGAGATGCCTATGTTTGTGCAGATCCAAAATACCGTTTAAATATTCGGGTAGTAAATGAAAATCCTTGGAGCAATTTATTTGCATACAATATGTTTCTGCGGCCGCAGGAAAATGAGTTAGAAAACTTTTTACCTGAGTGGATAATTTTACATGCGCCAAGTTTTATGGCTGACCCTACAACAGATGGAACAAGGCAGCATAACTTTGCTATGACGAACTTTACAAAGAAGACAATCTTAATTGGTGGTACAGGATATACCGGAGAAATAAAAAAAGGAATATTTACTATTCTCAACTTTATTTTACCTCATCAAAAAAATGTTTTAAGCATGCATTGCTCTGCAAATGTAGGCTCAGAAGGAGATACGGCTGTTTTTTTTGGTTTAAGTGGCACGGGTAAAACAACACTAAGTGCAGATCCCAACAGAAAATTAATTGGAGATGATGAGCATGGCTGGACAAATGATTCCGTCTTTAATTTTGAAGGTGGATGTTATGCAAAACTTATAAATCTTAGTCCGGAAAATGAGCCCGAAATTTACAATGCAATTCGCCCGGGTGCGCTTGTTGAGAACGTTGGCTTTATTGCAGGAACTAACAAAATTGATTTTGCAAATAAAGATATTACTGAAAATACAAGAATAAGTTATCCGCTTAATTTTATAAGCAATGCCCTTGAGCCATCCGTGGGCAAAATACCCAAAAATATTTTCTTTCTTACTGCAGATTCCTATGGTATTTTTCCACCCATAAGTAAGTTAACTGCAGGTCAGGCTATGTACCAGTTTATTAGCGGTTATACCGCAAAAGTTGCGGGTACAGAAGCAGGTGTAAAAGAGCCATCAGCTACATTTAGTGCTTGTTTCGGTGCACCATTTTTACCGTTGCATCCAGGCAAATATGCAGCAATGCTTGGCAAAAAAATGACCGATGCTAAAGTAAATGTTTTTATGATCAATACAGGCTGGAGTGGTGGTCCTTATGGCATCGGCAGCCGCATGAAACTTGCTTACACAAGAGCTATGATAACAGCAGCTTTAGAAGGTAAACTGGATAATGTAGCCTATGAAGCGCACCCTGTTTTTGGTATGATGATGCCGAAAGAATGCCCTAATGTGCCGAGTGAAATTTTAAACCCCCGCAATACCTGGGCAGATAAAAATTCATACGATGAAAAAGCAGTATCTCTTGCAAAACAGTTTGTAAAAAACTTTGAAAAATATGAAAGTGGTGCAAGTGAAGAAATTTTAGCAGCTGCCCCAAAAATCAATTAATAATTTCTAAATGATAAATTATAAAACCTCGGCATCTTTTTGTTGAGGTTTTTTTGGCGGTTAATCTTGTTCCTTTTTTAAACATTTATACGGGCTATTCCCTGCAATCTTTTCTGTTGCTCAAGGGCAGCATCATAAAAGGATTTTCACTTCTATCCCGCCGCTCTTTAGCAGTAAATCATTTTTCAACTTTTATTAAAACTCAAAACGTTTTTTAATAACACACTACCGCTTTTCAATACATCTAAATTTGATAGCTTAAAAAAATTATATTGCATTATAAAAAAGATCATCCATGAAATACCTTCCACTTAATCCAGATATTTTCATACAAAACAGAAAGCGTTTTGTAAACAAACTTCCTAAAAATTCAATTGCCATTTTTAACAGCAACGATGAGTTGCCGCTTAATGGAGATGCAATGCATAAGTTTAAGCAAAACTCAGATCTGTATTGGCTTACGGGTATTGAGCAGGAAGATACAATGGTAATTTTCTTTCCGGATAATCCTGATGCTAAGTACCGTGAAATTTTGGTTATTGTACGGCCCAATGAAATGAAAGAAAAATGGGACGGTCACCGTTTAAGAATTACCGAGGCTCAAAATATCTCAGGTATTCATACTGTTGTCTATTTAGATTCGCTAGATGCAATGTTGCAGCCGTGGATACATCTTGCAGAAAATATATTTCTTAACTCAAATGAAAACGACCGTAAGGGAAGTAACATTGCAGTAAGAGATTACCGGTATGCGCAGGAAATGCGTGCACGTTATCCTCTTCACAATTATAAAAGAAGTGCACCAATTATGAAAGAATTGCGTGCAATAAAATCTGCAGAAGAAATAGAGGTAATGCAGAAAGCAATTGATATTACTGATATTACTTTTAGAAAACTGCTACAGTTTATACAGCCCGGTGTAATGGAGTATGAAATACATGCAGAAATTATACATTCCTTTTTAATGCAGCGTGCAACCGGCGAGGCATACGGCAGCATTATTGCAAGCGGCGACAATGCCCGTGTTTTACATTATGTAGAAAATTGCAGAGAGTGTAAAGATGGCGATTTAATACTGATGGATTTTGGTGCGGAGTATGGCAATTATGCAGCAGATCTTTCACGTACAGTACCTGTAAATGGTAAGTTTACCAAAAGGCAAAAAACTGTTTACAATGCCTGCCTTCACCTTCATAAATACGCTGCAAGTATTTTAAAGCCCGGCATTAGCATAGTAGATTATACAGAAAAAATTGGTGATGAAGCAACAGTTGTATTTCAAAAAATTGGGCTTTTAACCAAGGCAGATATTAAAAATGAAAATCCGAATGACCGTACTTACAGAAAATATTTGTACCATGGTATTTCTCATCATTTAGGTATTGATGTGCATGACCTTGGTACAAGAACAGAACCCATAAAAACCGGAATGGTTTTCACAATTGAACCCGGTATTTACATAGAAGAGGAACAAATGGGCATTCGCATAGAAAATAATTTTTGGATAACTAAAAACGGCAATAAAGATTTAATGAAAAATATACCGATTGAAGTGGAAGAGATTGAGGCTTTGATGAAAAG
>JAYTCO010000418.1:0-7779 GCA_043736415.1 Ferruginibacter sp.
AATTATTTCGCCGGCAGATGGCAAAGTTGTTGTGATAGAAGAAACGGTAGATGATGAATATTTTAAAAAGAAAATGCTGCAGGTTTCTGTTTTTATGAGTCCGCTAAATGTGCATGTTAACCGCAACCCTATTGATGGTGAAATCGTTTATAACCAATATCACAAAGGTAAATATCTGGTAGCCTGGAATCCGAAGTCTTCTACAGAAAATGAGCGCCACTCTGTTGTTATTAAAAATGGCAATACAGAAATATTGGTAAAACAAATTGCCGGCGCTGTTGCAAGACGGATCGTAAATTATTTAGAAGTTGGAAATAAAGTAAAACAAACAGAAGAATATGGCTTTATAAAATTTGGCAGCCGTGTAGATTTATTGTTGCCCATTGGTACAAAAATTAATGTTGGGTTAAATGAAGTAGTACAGGGTGGCGTTACTGTACTGGCGACACTTTAACTTTTTGAACAATTAAACGTAAGAAGAAATTATTTAATTTTACTTTGAAATTAAAAAACAACTAAAATTTTATAAGATGAAAAAAGTATTTTTATTAGCCACAGCAGGTTTATTAATAGCAACTGCTTCTTTTGCAGATGGTGGAAAAAAGAAAAAAGGTGGAAAAGAAAAATCTTGTTGCAGTAAAGATAAAGCAGCACAAGGCTGCAGTAAAAACAATGAAAACAAAACTGCTAAAATGTAGTTTTTACTATTATTTTAAAGAAAGAGGCTGCATCGGAAGATGCAGTCTCTTTCTTTATAGCCTTATTTTATAAAATAATTTCCAGTTCCTTAAAATGTGTTATTACATATGTGGGTTGCAATTTAAGCGGCTCGTTAATATGGTTTACAAAAACCTGATCCATTCCTGCATTTATTGCACCCTGTATATCTGCAGCTTGGTTATCACCCAGCATTAAACTTTCGTGCATTAATGCATTTGCTTTTTTTATTGCAAAATCAAATATTTCTTTTTTGGGTTTTAAACTATTGCTTCCTTCAGATGTTATTAACTGATCAAAATATATATCTAATCCACTGTTTTTAATTTTCATTTTTTGAGTATGCTCAAAACCGATTGTAATTAAATGAAGCGTATAGTTTTTTTCTTTGAGGTATTTTAATATTTCAAAAGTATGAGGGAAAACTTCTTTTTTTGTGGGCAGAATTTCTAAAAACTGAACGCTTAAGGTTTTAGATAAAACCTCATCTGCTACTTTAAAATCCAGTAATGTTCGCCACATGCGTTTCCATTTTAATTCTTCCACACCAATAAAACCGGCTTCATACCTTTTCCATAAATGAGCATTGTGAAAAAGGTAACGCTCATAAAAAGGAATGAATTCTGAGCTTGTTTTGTTAGCAAGTTCTTCCGTATATAATTCAGCCAGGGTTGTTTTTGCATTGCTGTCAAAGTCCCAAAGTGTATGATCAAGATCAAAGAAAAGATGTTTGTAAACCGGCATGTATAAATTAAAATTTTATGGAGCGTGTTGATATAACTTTACAGAAATATGAAGTTAAACCTTTATAAAAAAATATAAAAATGAATATTGTAATTACAGGTGCAGCAAGAGGTATAGGAAAAGCCATTGCTACAAAATTTGCTGCTGAGGGACATACACTTTTTTTATGTTCAAGAAACATAGATACTTTACAAACAACCGTTGATGAATTAAAAAAAATATATACATCAGCCAATATTCATTTAATGGAAGCAGATTTATCAGATAAAAAACAAACTGGAAAATTTGCCAATTGGTGTTTACAAATTGCTGCACCGGATGTTTTAATAAACAATGCCGGTGGATTTACACCTGGCAATATTTTAGACGAACCGGATGGTAGTCTGGAAAACATGATCAACAATAATCTTTACAGTGCCTACTATGTTACAAAATATTTAGCTCCACAAATGAAAATTAATAGAAGCGGACATATTTTTAATATTTGCTCAGTTGCAGCTTTACAGGCATACAACGGTGGTGGCAGCTACAGCATCAGCAAATTTGCAATGAATGGGTTTAGTCAAAATTTAAGGCACGAATTAAAAGAACACAATATAAAAGTAACAGCCATTTTTCCGGGGGCAGTTTTTACAGATTCGTGGGAAGGATTTGATAACAGCAGCAACAGAATAATGGAAGCTACAGACATTGCGAATGTAATATTTGCATGCACACAACTTAGCCCCGCTGCAGTGCCTGAAGAAATTATATTAAGGCCACAATTGGGTGATTTGTAATTAACAGTTTCTTTATTTTTTTTGTGATAAAAGAAAATCTCCCGCCAACATTGTTATTTAATTTTACGTTGATGTCTATAACTGAATTATGAATTCTTTTTTTACAAAAATATTTTATTGCTTTCTGTTTATTTGTTTGGGTTTAAAAGTTACAGCACAAACAAAATTTACCGCCACAGCAACTCCCACTAGCGCAGGCAGAGATGAATATATAACCTTGTCGCTTACGGTTGCAAATGGTACTAATGTTCAAAAAATTACGCCCCCTTCACTAACAGATTTTAATATTGTAAGCGGGCCCAGTACAACAACTGAGCAAAATACTATTAACGGAGAAACAAGTCAGTACATATCATTAAGCTATGTGTTGCTTGCTAAGAAAATGGGCTCTTTAAAAATACCGCCTGCAACTGCCTTAATTGATGGACGAACTTTTAAAAGCAACGCAATAAATATTGTTGTGTCAAAAAACAAATCGGCAGGGTCAACTCAAAACAATTCAGGAGCTGCATCAATGCAATCAATGCTTTCGGGCTACGATCCTTTTAATGAGCCGCAGGCGCAAACAACCTTCAGCGATTATATTTTGCGCAAGGGTGAAAATATTCAGAAGAAGGTAAACGATAACATGCAGCTTCGTTTGCAGACTGATAAAAATTCCTGCTATGTTGGTGAGGCTTTACTTGCAACGTATAAATTATACACAAGATTAAAAAGCGAAAGTAATCTTTCTAAAAACCCTTCTTTTAATGGTTTTTCTGTAATAGAAATGTTGCAGCCTAATGACGCTTCGGGGTTTACAACTGAAAAACTTAACGGAAAATCTTACAACATTTACATTATACGAAAAGCGCAGCTGTATCCATTGCAGGCCGGACCAATAGAAGTAGAATCTGCCACACTTGATAATAAAATTAGTTTTTTAAAATATAGCGGCAATAATGGAAACAATTATAACATTGATCCCAATTCGTTAATTACAGAAACGGTTGCACTGAGTACCAAACCAACTATTATAAATGTAAAACCTTTACCTGAAACCGGGAAGCCTGCCGGTTTTAAAGGTGCCGTAGGGAATTTTACAATTGAAGCTGTAGTTCAAAAAGACAGTTTTACAACTGATGAAACTGTGAAACTTTTTGTGACAGTTACGGGTGAAGGGAATATGCATTTACTTACATTACCGGATATAAAATGGCCCTCGAATTTTGAAATGTTTGATGCAAAAGTGTCTGATAATACTGATAATAAAACCGTACCTATAAGCGGCAGCAAAACTTTTGAAGTGCCATTTGCTGTTGCTAAAGAAGGTGCTTACAATATTCCTAGCATAAGTTTCAGTTACTTTGATCCAATAACAAAAAGCTACAAAACCAGTAGTACAAAAAACATATCATTTACCATTATTAAAGGAAAAACAACTGCTGCTGTTCACAATAGTAAAGACAAAAAACCGGGTGAAGGATTATCGCTTTTTGAAACAGCAGTGAACCATATAGTTCTTATTCTATTTTTTGCCTTAGGTTTAATAATTGCAGGTTTAATTTTTTGGATGACAAAGGACAAAAAGATTGTTGCCGAAAAAGTCTTTAAGAATAATATTAAGAATGATAAGGAAAAAATACCAGACTATCATCCTCAGCAAAATCCACTTACTAAAACAGAAGACTGCCTTTTTAGAAACGAGTGCATTAGTTTTTACAAAATAATTAATGATGAAATGAAAACTTTTTTAGCCAGAAGGTTTAATATTTCTTTGGAAGATTTAAACAATAAAAGGTTAGCAATTGTGATGGACAAAGAAGGTGTCGGGAACATCATAATTTTACAAACGCAGGAGTTAATAAAAGAAATTGAATGGCAACTATATACACCGTTTGAAAGAAATGTAGAATTAAATGAGATGTATAAGAAAGCACAGAACATTGTACAATTACTTATAAAATAAATATTTTCCTAGTCAGAAAATTTATAGCCTACGCCTCTTGCAGAATGGAAGTAGCGTGGGTTCCGGCTATCTTCTTCAAAATATTTTCGAAAATTTAGAATAAAATTATCTATTGTTCTTGTAGTGGGATAAACATGGTAACCCCAAACTGCCTGTAAAATCTTTTCTCTTGTTACCACTTCGTTTTTATTTTCTATCAGGAGTTTTAAAAGCATCAGTTCTTTTTTGGTTAATTCAAATTTTACTGACATTTTATTAAAAGCTTCTGCTGCCTTAAAATCAATTTTATTCATTCCGAATTCATAAATATCGGGCAACGGTTGTTTTAAAGAAAGCTGCTCACTTTTCTTAATCAGCTTATCTACCCTAAGCAATAGTTCTTCTAAATTAAAAGGCTTTGTAAGATAATCATCTGCACCTTTTTTTAAACCCAATACTCTGTCGGCACTGCTGTTTTTTGCGCTTAAAATAAGTATGGGAAGTTCTGTATTATTTAGCCGGATTGTTTCGCAAACTGTAATACCATCAATTTCAGGCAACATCACATCTAAAATCAGCAATTCAAAATGCTCCTGTGCTACCATTTTTAATGCCTGTGCTCCATCAAAGCAACTGCTAACTTCATAGCCTTCTAATTCTAAATTAAGTTTTAAGGCTTCCTGTAAATTTTCTTCATCTTCAACAAGCAGTATAGAATATTTTTTCGTAGCCATAATTATTTTTTAAGCTTCAGCTTTTAGCCAAAAGGTAAATATACTGCCAGCTTTTGGGTTGTCCTCAATCTTAATATTCCCATTATGGCTTTTAGAAATTCTGCTTGTAAGATATAAGCCCAAACCCGTACCCTTTGCTCTTTTTGTAGCTTCGTTGCCGGCACGATAAAATTTTTGAAATATTTTTTGTTTATCTGCTTCAGAGATTCCCATCCCTTCATCTAAAATTTTTAAAACAGCTTTTCCTTCTATATTTTGTAAAACAACTTCAACTGTACTTTCTTTAGGAGAATATTTTATTGCATTTTCCAGCAAATTGTTTACGGCTATCTGCAGTAAAAAAAAGTCACCGTTCACAAACACTTCCTTCTGTATGTTTTCGATAATTTTTCTTTTTGGGAATCGTAAAATAAATTCATTTGTACATTGAGATACAAGCAAAGAAAAATCCTGTTCTTCAAAACTTGCTTTATAACCGCCTCCTTCTATCTGCGATGAAATTAATAGATTATTACACAGTGTATCTAAGCGGTTAGTCTCCTGCAGAGAATTGTCTATAAGTCTTTGCTGTTGGGCTTCTGCAAGTTTATGTTTTTGAAGGGTTTCCAGGTTTAATTTTGTAACGGCTATTGGGGTTTTTAATTCATGTGTAATGGCCATCATAAAATTTTGCTGCTCGGCACTCGATCTTAATTCTCTTCTTACCGCCCTAAAAACAAATGTTGCACCTGCCAGTATCAATAAAAGGAATGTACCACCTTCACCCAAATACTGTGCAGTTTTTTTACTTTTATCTTTTATGATTTTTTTTTGATTCTCTGCATAATTTATATCATCTTTTTTAAGATCATCCAGTTTATAACGGCTCATTAATTCGTTTTGCCTGCTAAGTGCAATAAACCACCAAATGAGTGCCGCAATAATGTATGCCAGCAACACCCAATAAATTATTAAAGCACGTTGTATTTTTTTTGGCTGTGAATTCATTTTAATTTCTCTTATCTAAACCCCACGATAATTTATTACGGAGTGTTTGCAAAAAATTATTTTCATTTAGCCTTATTAAATTTATACCGAATGTTTCTTTTTTTACAGCCAGCTGTATTTCTTTTGAAACCAGTTCCCTCCTGCTGTCCAGTGTACAAAGAAAGCCATCTGTTCTGCCTTCTACCTCAAAAGAAACTATTGTATTATCAGGAACAATTATGGGACGAATATTTAAGTTATGGGGCGCAACAGGTGTTATTACAAAACTTGCACTATCAGGAAAAACCACGGGACCATTACAACTAAGCGAATAACCTGTAGAGCCTGTTGGTGTTGCCACAATCAAACCATCTGCCCAATAAGTATTTAAAAATTCACCATTTAAATAAGTGTGAATTTTTATCATGGGTGAAGTGTCTTTTTTATGCAATGTAAACTCGTTAAGTGCATACCGCATATCATCAAACACAGGTACATCAGCATCTAAATGCAGTAATGTTCTTTTATCTAAAACATATTTTCTGTTTACTAATGCATTAAGTGCTGAATGTATTTCTTCTTTACCAATGCTTGCTAAAAAACCAAGCCTGCCAAAATTAATACCGAGTACAGGAATGCCGGAGTCTTTTACCAAAGTAACAGTATCCAGCAAAGTGCCATCACCGCCAAGACTAATTAAACAATCTATGGAAAGATCCAGATCTTCGGAAGAAGTGAATGTAGAATATTTGCATGGAATTTTTATTGCAGAGTAAAACAGGTTAAAAAAATCCTGAAAAAAAACAGGTTCAGCACCGTACTTTTCCAGTTCCTGTATAAGCAACTCCAGATCCTGTAGCTGGATATTTTCTAAGCCTCTGCTGTAAATTGCTATTCTCATTTTTAATAAACTTACCCGTTTTTAATAACCACCTTTGCCACGCAAAAATAAACCCTTTTCGCCTAACTGGTTAAAACTGTATTCTACTTTAAAAACAATATCGTAAAAAGTAACAACGTCAATACCAAAACCTCCTGTGTATAAAAGTTTATTATTAAGCCGGCTGTCATACTTTTTTGAAAGATAACTGTAGCCAATATCCGTATATGTTTTAGCAAAAATTTTAAAAGGTATGTAGGCCAAAGATTTTAATTTAAAAGGAATAGGAATTTTAAACTCCGCAACTTTTTTATTTAGGGTATATTTTGCAACTCCTGCTACAACTCCATCTATTAAATACACTTCCAACCCCCGTAAGCTTAAACTTCCAAAACCCAATGCACGTCTGTTTATGAATGCTTGTTCAAAAGGTAATTTTACCATTGCAGCTGACTGTACAATACTAAAGAAATTATGTTTGTGTTTATAAAATTTAGCAAATGAACCGGATAAGGAAAGACTGTTAATGCCGCCGGTGAACTGTAAACCACGTTTGCTTATGCCATAAGAATAGATTAAGCCTTTTTGAGGATAATTATTGTTGTCTGTATTGGTGTAAGAAATACCTACACCAAAATCAGGTATGAACTGTTTATTGTTGGCGCTGTTAAAATAAGAAGGATTGTATTTAGATGTAACAATGCTGTCATCAATATTTGAATAATTAAAACCTACAGAAAAATTAGTTGTTTTAAAAAAGCCTTTGCGAATAGAATAACCGATAGCTGCATTAAAATTATTTCTTACAAAACCATTTTTTTTATAGTTTAATATTTTGTTGTTGTAATTTAATTTGTAACCAACCTCCCTGTTTTGAGTAAACCCTGCTGCAACACCAAAACCTTCGGTAAGTTTTGTATTGCTGTATGGTGCACTATAACTTGCAGAAATATTTCGTGCATAACCGTTGAGAAGATAAATGCGCAGCTGGTCTCTTCTTCCACTAAAATTATAATGCGCAAATTTTAGCCC
>JAYTCO010000419.1:0-3279 GCA_043736415.1 Ferruginibacter sp.
AACCTTCTTTTTTCTACCCACCTTAAACATTCTGGATATGTTGAAACCTAACCGCGCATCTCCTTTAAAAAAATTTCCTGTGGTTTGGGTAATGTATGCACGCTCGTTTAACCCTCTTGCATTCGAAAAATGAAGTTGAAATACGTGGCCTCCGGTTTCAATATCTACACCTAATGAAAGAGGACTGGTATAGTTATCAGCAAACTGCCCAAATGGATGATGATAATCCAGTGTTATGGCTGTGCGTTTACTTACTTTAAATCTTGCTCCGCCACCCATTGCAAAAATATTTCTGTCATCTGTTATTACAAAAGGAATATTGGTGTGTATAAAGATGGGACTTAGTTGTAAAGAAAATTTATTGCTAAATTTTCGGCCTGCAATTAACTGTATATAATATGCAGATCTGTCAACAACTGAAGGGTTTTTACTGCCTACAACCTCTTGTGTGTATAAAGTATAACCAAAAGCTGTTACTAAAGAGAATGGAATTGTTTTTGCTCCTTTTGTTTGCTGAAATATTCTTGTCTTTACAAAAGCATCTAGTTCTTTTCTAAAAGTGCTGCGGCCAAAACCAATGGTTAAATTATCGGTGATACCAAAATCAAAACCCATACGGAAAGATGCAGCATCCAAACCAAAAAGCTGTTTTACACCATCACTTACAAAACCAAAACGGTGCAATATTCTAAAATCCATAGCGCCTCGGGCAAGCATTTCAACAGAATGTGCATTTATAACTCTTGTAGATTTAAAAGCGCCTGTTACTTTTTCAGTTACAGGTAAGGTATCTTCTATAGCTTTTAATAATGAACTGTCCTGAGCAGAAACTGTTTTTAAATTAAGGCATAAAAAACTTAGCAGTATAATTGTCTTCATAGTTTTATTTTGTGGTAAGCTGTTTATAAGCCGGAATATTTATTTGAATATTTATTTTATTACTGATTTTCTCTGCAACAACTGCCGGAATTTTTATATTATAATCATTTAGCAAAACAGCAAAACTGGTAGTAGCGCTTACTTCTTTGTTCTTTATTTTTATAATTGCCGGTATGGAAATTTGCCTGGAAATACCGTGCATCGTCAGCACTCCATTTACTTTTGTATTAACGATATTATCTGTTGTTAAAGAAATATTTTTGCTGTTTTCCACCACTCCTTTAAATAATGCTTTTGGATATTTATCACTTTCCATATAATTCTCATTAAAGTGTTCCTGCATCAATGCTTTTTCAAATTGAAATCCTTTAATAAGTAATGAAAACTCGATGTTTCCTGAATTTGTTTCCCACACACTTAGCACTTTAGTATTTAAAGCTTCAATATCTTGAATGGCTGTTTTGGACTTAAAGGAAATGTTGCCCGCTTTTGTATATAATTTTGATTGGGCAAATGTAGCACTCGTGGCTAACAATAATATTAAGCAAAGTCCTGTAAATGATTTCATTTTATTTTTTTATTTTGATTGTGCAATAACACATCTGTTCATCTCTACATCCTGCAAGTAGCCTGTACAAAATCCTACAATTGAAATTTCTTGTCCAGGCATTAATTTTACAAAACTATCTTTCCTGCGCATATCCATTATGCAACTTACTTTTTCAATTGTATTTTTTTCGCCTAAAAAGATATTCAGTAAGGTATCCTGCTCATTATTTATTTCTGTAATAAAACCGGTAATCATCAGTGTTTTTCCCAAAAAAATTTTATTTGCATTTTCTTCATCATTTTTGAATGCAGCAATTAATGCTGATGCAGTAATTTTTTCCTGTGGTTTTTCGTGTGTTAAATCAGTCAGCTTTCGGTTATATTCTTTAAACACAAAAAAAGATGTTGCCAAAACAACAATACCAATTGCAAACAATACATATTTTAAAGTGCGGCTCATTTTAATTGCTGTGTTTACCACCTGAATTTATCAAATCAATAATTTGTTTTATCATAAGCAGAAATGGCGCCCGATGCTGGAATTGAAAGGATTTCCATCCACTGCTCTTGCTTTTATTCTTGCAGATTTCAATAAAACATTTGCTTAAAACATCCACCATTTATATTATTTCAAAACCGACTGCTCCTCGTTGCTGTAACATTAATATTTCCATTGGATGTCTCCCCCGATGTGGCGTTGGTTGTTGCGGTAACTGCAATTGTTTTAGCGAATTGATAGAATAAATCTAATGAATGTTATTATAACTACGTTTGTGAGAAACGTAATTAAAATTTGAACAAAAAAATGCTGAACTTTTCTGATATTATTTCAAAAGAATGTAATAACTAAGCATAATTAAAAGGTGCCGGCTAATTAGCCGACACCTATAATCTGGTAATATATTTTTATATATTGGTTTTGAAAATTGACCGAGTAATACAAGTAAAGTAAGGAATTGAGTAAATATTAAATTCTTTCTTGCTCCTCTTTTTCTTCATCATTATCATAATAGTCATCTTCATCACTTTCCTCCGGTAAGTTTTCTGCATCTACCATTCTATCCATTTCTACAGCATTTAAAGCAGCGGCCATTTCTGTATCATTGTCTTCTTCCAATGCATCGAGTTCTTCACTGCTTATACCATCTTCCTCTCGGTTAAAATCATCAGCATCAAGTTTATCATCGCCATCTGTGGCAGCAGAAAACTCCATATTATCATGTCTTAAGTCAGTCTTTATATCGTTGCTATCTTTAGGTTGCATAATTGTTATTTTAAAAGGATTACATTTTTATAAATTAAACTGTGCCAAATCTGCTTATAAAAATAACTTATTTCTCTGATTAAAGTAACAGGTATTCTTTTAATTTAGTATTCCTTATTCCTTAAAATGCTAACAATGTGTAAAATTGTAACTTTACAACTTGCAAAGAATAAATCCCGATATTGACATTGTAGCATACATTATTGAAGCTGTGCTTGCTGCCAAACCTAATGACGAATTTTGTAAAAGTATCAGCATACAATATATGGAGAGAGGCGGTCTAAGTAAAAAGCAGCTGGAAGGGTTACAGGGCAAAGCCGCCCGAATTCCGGGTATCAATCCTGGCAGACTTGCAACGCTTGAAGCAATCATAAAAAAGAAACACGTTACCCACCGCTCAGAAGCTACATTAACAGCCGTTGCAAAACCAAATGATGACGAAGCGGGACGTATGATTACAGAAATTCTAGAAAAATATCCTCAACACAAAAGAATTCTTTTTTTTAATATCAATTATATAAAGGATGGAAATTTGGGATTAAATGAAAAAGAAGAACTACTTCGGTTTTACAAAATTCTCATCACAG
>JAYTCO010000420.1:0-7712 GCA_043736415.1 Ferruginibacter sp.
CGTAAGTTTTTTTTCTTTGAAATACAACCTGGCCATAACGGTTAACAACAGTTAACGTATGTAGTGGATACGCCTCAAGACCCGGAATATTCCATGTATCGTTTTTACCATCGCCGTTTGGCGAAAATGCATTGGGAATAAAAATACCTTTTATGATTTTAACCTGCACTGTATCTGTTGATGAGCCACAATTATTTGAAGCAACAGCAGTCAAAATATATTGAAAATCTGTTGGTGGATTTACAACCGGGGTTAGCGTTGTTTCATTAAGCATAAAATTTAATGGAGACCATGTAAAGCCTGCAAAATCCCCGGAAATGCTTCCCATTAACTGAACTGTTTTTCCTGCCACGGTTATTACATCAGCTCCGGCATTTACTACCGGAACTTTTATAACTTTTACATCAACTGATGCTGAACCTATACAACCGAAACTGTTGCTTACTTTTACATTATAAATTATACTATTTAAGGGACTGGCAAAGGTGTTTTGTTGTTGTGGTGTACTTAAATATGTTGCGGGAGACCATTGATATAATGAGCCTCCACTTGCTCCCAATAAAATTGATGAACCTGCACAAATCGTATCTGTCTTAAAAGAAACGGCAGCAACAGGTGCAGGGTTTAAAACAACATTTGTAGAGTCCATTACAAAACAACTGTTTGCAGCAGTAACTTTTACAATATAGATACCCGCATTTTGTGGTTGTGCATTTTGTATGTTTGGTTGATTTGAAGTTGAGGTGAAATTTGCAGGCCCCTGCCAATCATAATTTATTCCTCCGGATGAATTAAGAAGTATCGTAGCATTTTCACAAACAGGAGAGTTACTGGAAATAGTGGCAACAGGAAATGTTTTAATAGTAACCGTTAATGGATCTGACGAAACCCTGCATTGGGCAGATGCAAAATTACCGGCTTCAGCAACCTGCAAGCGATAACGATAATTACCAACGGGTGAATTGGCAGTATATTGTACCTGAAGCGTCGTAGTATTTGCGCCCAAAATATCAGTAAAATTGTTGCCGTTAAAACTTTGTTGCCATTGGTAAACCGGATTAATATAACCTGCAGATATTGCGCATGAAAATGTAAAAGATTTTATTTCACCTTTGCAAAAATCTGTATTTTGAGAAGCGGTATTATTGATGGTGGGCATAAGAGATGGTCCGCAGGGTCTAAAAGTAATATCATCCAATGCCAGATCGTTACCACAACCACCGGGCGCATTATTTACCATTCGCAAAACCACATCTGACACTGCACTTGTTGTGGTAAATAAAAACGCTTTTTGAACCCATATTGGAGAAGCGGTAGAAGGTATATTTCCTGTTGTGTTTGTTTGTAAAACTGTACCATCTGTTTTTTCAATAGAGAAGGTAATATTGGGTTGGTTTGCATTACCGTTGCATGCACTTGGCAATATAACATTCATGATCCATGCCCCAAACTCATAAGTTGTGTTGGGGCATAATCCTGTCACCGTATCAATATAAAAAGTACTTGGTTGCACAGATGCATTGATGAGCATAAAATAACCGTTGGCATTGCCGGTATGATCGCTGTTTACTGAATGCCAGGTGTTGCCAAAACAATTGCTGGTATTGGTTCTTACAGTGTACGATCCATCAACAGGGCAATCGTTTGGGGTGTAAGTTAAATTAGTTGCCGGTAAAGGGCTACCAGGGTTTGCCCCTGAGCCGAAATTAAAATTTATGATAGGGTCACCAAGGCTGCCGGAGCAGGTTTGTGCATTTGCATAAAAACCCGCTGCTAAAAAAAGGAATAATAAAAAACTTTTAAACTGTAGTTGCATTAAAGGTTGCTGATACGTTTTATGTTATTGACTGTTATGCTTAAAGATACAAACGATGCAACAAAATTGACCTGACAAAATTTTAAATGGCAATTGAACAAATGTTGAAAAAAGATTTAAAGCTGAGCATAGCCCCGACTTGCCTACCGCCAGGCAGGTTGCAGTGGAAATGGTTCAGGTACGAAAGCTATTGCAACGAAAAGCGGGAGACAAATGTTGAGGTTTTTAATAAGTTCATGCTTCTAATCAGACAAAAGGTTTGAGATAAAAGACAAAAGATTAAAACAACGTTTTTCCTATAATCTTGTTTGTAATCTTACAACCATTTCGTTTTTCCAGCCGGCAAAAGTTCCTGCTATAATTTGTGCACGGGCTTCGGTAACAAGCCACAAATAAAATGCAAGATTGTGCACACTTGCAATGGTGAGGCCGAGGTATTCTTTGCCTTTAAAAAGATGCCGCAAATATGCTTTGCTGTAAAAATTACTGGTGGCGCAATCGATGCCATCATCTATTACTGAAAAATCATTTTCCCATTTTTTATTATCAATATTGATGATGCCTTTTGAAGTAAACAACATGGCGTTGCGGCCGTTGCGGGTAGGCATTACACAATCAAACATATCTACACCTAGCGCAATGTTTTCTAGAATATTCCAGGGTGTACCCACGCCCATTAAATAACGTGGTTTTGCTGCGGGTAAAATATCGCAGCAAAGTTCGGTAAACTCATACATTTGTTCGGTAGGCTCCCCTACTGAAAGCCCGCCAATAGCATTGCCCGTTGCATTTTTAGAAGCAACAAACTGGGCAGATTCTGTTCTTAAGCTTTTATAAATACTGCCCTGTACAATGGGGAAAAGATTCTGTGTATAGCCATATTTATCAGGCGTATCGTTGAAATGTTTTATGCAACGGTCAAGCCAGCGGTGTGTAAGTTCCATACTGCTTTTTGCATATTTTTCATCGCTCGGATAAGGCGGACATTCATCAAAAGCCATAATAATATCGCCACCAATAATTCGTTGGGTATCCATTACATTTTCAGGCGTAAATAAATGTTTACCCCCATCAATATGCGATTTAAAAACCACACCTTCTTCTGTAATTTTTCTGCTGTTTGCCAGTGAGAAAACCTGATAGCCGCCACTGTCTGTAAGTATTGGTTTATCCCATCCATTAAATTTATGCAAACCGCCTGCAGCTTCTAAAACATTTAAGCCCGGCCTTAAATATAAATGATAGGTATTGCCTAAAATTATTTGTGCCTTTACTTCTTCTTTTAATTGTTGCTGCGTAACTGCTTTTACAGTACCAACAGTACCAACAGGCATAAAAATGGGTGTTTTAATTGTACCATGATCAGTTATGATTTCACCTGCCCGTGCTTTGGTATTTGTATCACTATGTTGTAAATTAAATTGTAATGCCGCCATAATATTTAGAGGGTATGAATTGCTTTCTGCAAAAATGCAACAATAGAACAATTAAGCAATAAAACAATTAAACATTAAAGGCTATTTTTGCGGATATGAGTTTTTCCAAATTACTAACGCACTGGCAATTGTTGCTTTTTATTTTCTTCTGCGTTTTGGTATTTATCAGGTTATTTTATTTTCTCTTTTTTTTTGTAAGACTGGCTTTTTATAAAGTAAAACCAAAATTTATTTTTAGAACGAATGCCGTGAGTGTGGTTATTTGTGCCAGAGACGAGGCTGCTAACCTTGCAAAAAATTTACCGGGTGTTTTGGTTCAAAAATACAACAGCACACACGAAATAATTGTAGTAAACGACAACTCTTACGACGAAACAAAATACCTGCTGGAAGAAATTAAAAAGGAATTTAAGCAAATGCAGGTGGTTGAACTTATGCAGGAAGCCAAGATGATACCCGGGAAAAAATTTCCATTAAGTATTGGTATAAAAACCGCAAAACACGAAATTGTTTTACTGACAGATGCTGATTGTGTACCTGCCAGCGAAAACTGGATAAATAGCATGCAGGATGTGTATGATGATGAAACAGAAATTGTGTTGGGCTATGGTGCTTATCATAAAAATAAAACTTTTTTAAATAAACTGATAAGGTGGGAAACCTACCATAGTGCTTTGCAATATATGAGCTATGCATTGGCAGGCACAACATACATGGGAGTAGGCAGAAACTTATCTTACAAGAAAGCAATTTTTTACCGCCACAAGGGTTTTAGCTCACACAATAATATACCCGGTGGGGATGATGATCTTTTTATAAATATGGCAGCCACAAACAAAAACGTAAAAATTAATTTAGATAAAGAGAGTTTTACTTTAAGCAGCGCACCAGATAGTTTTGCCCAATGGAAAAAACAAAAGAACAGACATTATACAACATCAAAATACTACCGGCCGATGCATAAATTTTTACTGGGCATGTATGCATTTTCGCAATTTTTATTTTACCCTGCTTTTGTAGCCTCCACATTTTTGTATGACTGGAAAATATGCCTTGCAGTTTTTAGTGGATTTGTTTTAATACAGGGTTTTATTTACAGTAAAACAATGAAGCAGTTTGGTGAAAAAGATTTGTTTCCATTCTTTTTATTTTTGGATGTGTGGATGTTTTTTTATTACATCATTTTTGCACCTTCTTTGTTAATGAAACCAAAGGCAAGCTGGAAGTGAAAGAGGAGACACAAGATCTGAGACACAAGACAAAAGATTAAAGATTTGAGTCTGTGGTGCATCCTCTGTGATCTGTGGTCCATCGTCTGTGGTCCATCGTCCTAACTAAATTTAACGCATAGAAAACTCCCAACCATGGAACCTATAAAAAAATACTTTGCAGATTTTACGCCTGAGCAGGAAAGCCAGTTTGCGATGTTAAAAGGTTTATACTCTGACTGGAATGAAAAAATAAATGTGATCAGTCGCAAGGATATGGATAATTTTTATGTACACCATGTTTTGCACTCCCTTGCAATTGCTACAAAATTTAATTTTAAACCTGGTATGGAAGTGATGGACCTGGGTTGTGGTGGAGGTTTCCCAGGTGTGCCGCTTGCTATACTTTTTCCTGATACAACCTTTCATCTTGTTGACAGCATTAATAAAAAACTGAAGGTAGTAAATGGTGTTGCAGAAACGGCGGGCATTAAAAATATTACCACACAACAGGCAAGAGCTGAAGAAATAAAAAACAGAAAATTTGATGTTGTAGTTTCACGTGCAGTTGCACCACTTGGGAGTTTGTGGCATTGGAGCAGAAAACTGCTTCGCAAAACTACTAAGGCTGAAAAGGATGTGCCGAACGGATTGATTTGTTTAAAAGGTGGAGACCTTGCATTGGAAATTTCTGAAAGCAACTGCAAACCACATATTTGGGAAATAAATAAAATATTTGGAGAAGAATATTTTCAGGAAAAATATATGCTGTACCAGCCATTAAAATAATTTTCGCAAGGCTATAACGAACCCCACTACTTCTTATCAATTCCAATAAAGTATATTTATAAAAAATAATTTACATGAAAATATTTTTTATAATACTCATTATTTTATCCGGCATAAATACTAAAGCTCAGGATATTTCTTATAACAGAAAAATTGTTGATACACTTTCTTCATCCAACTTTTGGGGCCGTGGATATACAAAAAATGGTATGCAAAAAGCTGCTGACTTTCTTGCTGCAGAATTTAAAAATATTGGCCTAAAGCCTCTTGGCAAAAATAGTTATTTTCAAAAGTTTTCCTATTCAGTCAATACTTTTCCTGGTGAAATGGAAGTAACGGTAAATGATAAAAAGTTATTACCGGGAGTAGATTTTTTAGTGAGTGCTGATAGCCATTCAAATAAAGGCAAAGGAAAATTAGAACAAAAAGACAGTGTAACTTTTATTGATGCCGCTGATAAAATTATTGTAACGCTTGAAAATAAACTGACATGGGACGCTTCACAAAAAGAAGAAAATTATACAATTATGCAATTGGATAAAAGTAGGTTTTCAGAAATACCTACATCAATTAAAGTGAACATAGAAAATAAATTTATTAAGAAATTTGATGCATCAAATGTTTGTGCAATGATTACCGGAACGCACAAACCAGATTCGTTTATTTTTATAACTGCGCATTATGATCATCTTGGGGGTATGGGCAGAGACACATATTTCCCCGGTGCAAATGACAATGCAAGCGGCGTTGCATTGTTGTTAAGTCTGGCAAAATATTACGCTACTCATCCTCAAAAATATTCAATTGGTTTTATCTTATTTGCAGGAGAAGAGATAGGATTGTTGGGTTCTAAATATTATACAGAACACCCAATTATTCCGCTAAAAAATATCCGGTTTCTTACCAACACAGATCTTGCAGGGACAGGTTCAGAGGGGATTACGGTAGTAAATGCTACGGTTTTTCCAAAAGAGTTTGCCCTGATGAATAAAATTAATGATGAACATAAATATCTTGTATCTATTGGCGCAAGAGGAAAGGCCGCAAACAGCGACCATTATTGGTTTACAGAGTTAAGCATACCATCTTTTTTCTTTTATACAAAAGGCGGCATAGCTGCTTACCATGATGTGTTTGACAAAGCAGCAACCTTGCCTTTAAATGAACAGGCAGATTTAATGCAGCTGATGATAAAATTTAATGAAGGGTTGCAAATAAATAACCGCTAAGGCACAAAGACGCAAAAGATTTTTATTTTTAGAGTTGCCCGCTTTGCATAAGAAAAAATGGATTTGTGATAATGTATTACCCAAGTTTGCGCCTTTGCGCTTTGGCGGTAAACTTAAACGAGACTCTTCCACATATAAACATCGGTTTGTGGCGTGTTACCGATTGGGAAATCATGTTTGTGTGAAGTAAGTTTATAATCAAATTTGTGATAGAATTTTTGCGCTCTTAGATTGTGTTCCCACACTCCTAAAAATATACAATCATAACCTTCTGAAACTGCATGATCAATTAAAAAATGCATCATTTTCTGAGCTAAACCTTTACCGTGGTATTCTTCTAAAATATAAAACCTTTTAAGTTCCAAAGCACTGCTGCCTTTAATTTCATCAAATTCAAAATCTGCGGCAGAAAATAAAATATAGCCAACGGGCTTATCATTTATCTCAATAAAAAAATATTCAAAAGCAGTATTTTTAACCTCTTCTAAAAGTGCTTCTTCACTGTAAAATTTTTGCAGAAAATCATCCATATCATCTTCTGTGCAGGTATCGGTAAAAGTATCGTAGAAAGTTTTCTTGGCTATAAAAGAAAGCGCAGGCACATCTTCTAATGTAATCCTGCGCATGCTAGTTTCGTACATATTTTACCAGTTAAATTCAAGTAAGTTGTTCTTCCTGTCTACATCAGCCATTCTTTGTGAAGGATCAATTTCTACTTTTTTATAATCTGTCAATTTTGTTTTTAATTGAAGTATATATGTTGGATGTGTCCATCTCCATTCTTCATCAATAATAATTTTATCAGCTCCATCTTCCTTTTTTGAAGCAAACATTAAGTTTAAGGGAATTGTATGCATTTCCAGAGTACCATCTTTTCTTGTAAGTGCGATATCAACCGGCATAGGTATTTGACCTATTCTCCTCAATCGAATATTTGATACACCGTTTTCTTCCCACAAACTATCGATACCGTAATCAATTTTCTTTGTAGTATTAATCCACCATTCTTTGTACCAATCAAGCTGTACGCCACTTACATCCTGTGCAACCTGTATAAAATCATTTGCATTTGGATGTTTAAAACGCCAGCGGTTATAATATTCCAATAAAATTTTATTGCGTGTTTGTTCACCAACAATATACCCCAACTGGTTTAAAAATACACAACCTTTTGAGTAAGCATCTATACTATATGCAAAGTTGCTGTTGTAATGATCAGCATGCGTCGTCATTG
>JAYTCO010000421.1:0-18492 GCA_043736415.1 Ferruginibacter sp.
AAAAGGTGATGCTTTAGGTAAAACAAATATTATCTCGCCGGCAGTTACTGTAACAGGAGATCTTAGATTTTTAACCGAAGAACAAAAGGATACTGCAAGGGAAAAGATGAAAGCTATCGTAGCCAATAATTTAAATGGCACAAAGGCAACCATCAGCTTTAGTGATGGCATACCGGGCATGGCCCCAACGGCAGGTAATAATCGCATTTTAGCAATTGTAGATGCTATTTCTCAAAGTATGGGTATTGGGAAGACTGCGGCGGGTGACCCCGGTTCAAGAGGGGCAGGTGATATTTCTTATATTGCTAAATATGTAGATTGTATAGATGGTTTAGGCTCATCAGGTAAAGGTGCGCATGCACCCGGTGAAACTATTAATCTAAAAGAATATCCAATTTTAATTCAACGGGCGGCAATTTTAATTTATCGGCTAACGCATGAGTAAAAGATTTAAAAATTATGATTAAAGGCCTTCCTAAACAAGGCAGAGATGCAGCATAGAAAGCTGCGGACGAGTATCTGCCTTAAGGACGGCACAAGTCGTGCGGTTAAATTAAACGATGTTTTGCTTTGAGAATATAATTATAGCGCCGCACTGTAAGGGATTGCATATAGGCCTCGCCTCATTTCTGCGCTAGAGTCCGGATCTCCTCGATAGTAGTGGTTCTTAATTATCGACTACTCTACAGGTAAGGGTTCTTCTTTTTCTCCAAAAACATATTTGTTAAACCATTGCCAGTTATGCCACACTGCCGCTAACCGTTCTTTAGGTTTGTTGATGCCATGCCCGAATCCTTTATACACGATCAGCTTTGATGGTATGCCCCTGTCTTGTAAGCCCCGGTACAATTCATAAGCATTGGAGATAGGCACACGCCTATCAAATTCACCATGCTGTATCAATGTAGGTGTTGCTGCCTTGTTGATATTGGTCATAGGCGATGTTTTTAAATAAATATTCATATCGCTCCAGGGTGTTGCTCCAAGGTACTGTTGGGTAAAGGGTGTGATGTCTGTACTTACATAATAGGTTACCCAATTAGAAATACCAGCTCCAACAGAAATGGCTTTAAATATGTTTGTATTGGTGGTAAGAAAAGCGGAAATATATCCGCCCTGACTCCAACCCATACAACCCATTCTTGCGGTGTCAATCATATTTTTGCTGTTTAAATATTCTACCCCGCTTACCACATCCCACATATCTCCAACACCCAGGTTCGTCACATTTAGTGAACGGAATTTTTCTCCATATCCTGCACTGCCCCGGTAATTCACCCGTAGTACCAATGCGCCTTTCTCGGTCCATTGCATGATGGGGTACACGTAAGTAGGCACGGGATCGGGCAGATCGATACCTGTAGGGCCACCATGAATTACTACCAGCAAAGGATATTTTTTTGCAGCATCATAATTTTTTGGTTTCAATAAAATCCCTTCAATCATAGCACCGTCTTTACTTTTCCATTGGATAACTTCGTTCAATGGTGTGTTCCAATCTTTGATCTGTGCCGTGTTGTTACTAAGCTGTTTAAGCGGTTGCTTAAGGCTTCCCGAATAAATTTCCCCCAGGCCTGCATAGTTTCTTCCACTGAGTGCAATGGCATCAGAATTTTTACTAAAAACTATTTCGCCGGGCAAGTCTAATGCGAGGGTAACCGGGCTCGCCAATCCACTTTTTAAGTCAACGTTGAATATTTTTCGTTTTGTTTTTTCATAAGCAGTAAGAAATAAACCAGCCTTGTTCCAGTCCGCCACCGCTTTGTTTTCATCAATGTTGGTTGCAACCTCCCTGCTGAGTTTGGTTTTAAGGTCATAAATAAACAGTCGGTTATTTTTATAAAAATTAGTAACAGAATCGTTCACTTCGCTTTCATAAACAAATGCGGTTCCATCTGGGTTCCAAAAATTAAAATCGTCACCGGTAGGGTTGCTCACCAACGTTGTTACTTTTTTTGTAGCGACTTCTATTAGTGCAATATCGGCACTGTTACCAGCAAGAATAAGCGGATTAGACTGTCGGGTAAATGCAATGTGATTTCCATCGGGGCTCCATGCAAATCCCGCCACGTTAAAATTCCCTTCAGTGAGTTGTTTGGCTATGGGCAACAAAAAGCACTCTGCTGCCTTTGGTAAGTTGTTTTTTGCAGAATCTTTTTTATCAGTATAGCATGGTAATTGACCCGCAAGGAAAACAGAATCGTAGCTAAAATTGAGTAACCAAAGATGGTTTTGTTTGTATTCCTCTCCTTCTACGCCGAAGGCCCCAAACCGTTCTTTAGTATTTTTTTCCACTTTGCTGTCGGTCTGCGGCTTCCGGTAGACAATTTTTTTTCCATCCGGACTCCAATCGTACATGCTGATACCGTCAGCATCGTTGGTAACCTGTAAAGCTTCGCCTCCCATTATGGAGATAATATACAACTGTGTTTTCTCAGATCTGTTAGCAAGGAAGCTAATGTACTTTCCATCAGGGGTAAATGCAGCGTTCGTGCTGCTCGCCTTGTTGGTTCTTGTGAGTTGCAGGGGTGCCGCACCATCCCTTGACATCCAAAGTTCAGTATCATAAGCATTGTTAGCCCAATCCGTACTGGTCACACTATATACAATCGTTTTTCCGTCAGGAGATATTACAGGGGTGCCGACGCCCTTTAAGCTTATCCACTTTTCAAAACTAACGGAAGCATTCTTTTGTGCAAATGATGCAGAGGCTACAAAAAGTAAAAGTACCAGCTGTATATTTTTCATACTCCTATTTTTTTATTTTAAAGTTACAGCAAATAAGTTCGAAAATGATTCACAAAAAGAAGGCAATGCGATCCTCAACTTCTCTGCCTTTGTTGGTGCTCAGACCTTAGCCTGTGGTGTTCAACTCGCAACTTTGTGAGTGCCCTCGCTTTCACACTTGAACTCCTAAACTAGCGCAGATATGCAGCATAGCCAAGTGCGGAAGGGTATCTGTGCGGTTAATTTAAACGATGTTTTGCTTTGGAAATATAATTATAGCGCCGCACAGAAAGCTATTGTACAAAGGCCTAGCCTCATTTATGCGCTAGTGATACTATTCGTTTCAAGTCCTCGCTCCGCTGCGCTACACTGTGGGCTTTCCACTATTATCCGGCAGCCCTTCATCGGTATATCTTTTTTCATCTTTTATTGTGGAGAAGATATTTGCGGACGTTGCGTGGCGACACGCAACGAGGCTAAGAGGTGCAATACCCACCATGGAGAGCAGGGCTTTGTAGACAACCCAAGCCACTTGCTGTACAGTAGCGCCAAAGATTATTTTATACAGAGAAAGGGCTTGCTAAATATAGTAACTTTAAAAAGCTTAAATGCGCAGCTTAGTAACATTGAGGCAACAGGGTCTGTTACCCTGCGCCTATATGGAAGGGTTGGCTGAACAAAATTGCGGCAGCATGCTACACTATTTTATGTAATGCAGACTGGTAACTAAAGTTAAGCGCATAAGTTATTAGTGATATTAATCGATATATACGCTTCGGCTGTTGGTGAAAAACACAACAGCGGCTCACAGGGATAGGTTGGTTTTTTTAATGGCGTACTGTTGAAACACCAATAAAGGCAAAAACCACCTTTGTAAGATTGAATTGGCATACCCTAAAAATATAGTATTGTTTTTACCGCCTTGCCGGCAAAAAGACTTTTTTACAGCTTGAATCATCCTCTGGATAAAATAAAAATCCGCCCCGTAAATGGAGGCGGATCAATATTAATTTCTGCATATTTTAATACAGATAATTCAATGCAATTATATCGTTTGGATTGAAGGTACGGTCGGTGCCGGCAGAGCAAGCAAGCATAAATGATTCCGCATCAAAACCTGATGGCGTTCCAGGAATTAAAATAGCACCGATTGTTCCTGCACGCTCGTTCGATTTTGCTCCGCCGCAACTTAATGCACGGTTAAAATAATCGGTGTGGCGGAAACCTATGCAATGCCCCATTTCATGTTGCAATACAGACGTTATGTAGCCCTGATTTGGGCTAGTTCCATAAGCCTGAACATTGGTATTCATTTTTATTTGGTTGTAGGGGTCGCCGGTTGATGTAGGGAAGCCCGAAGAACCTAAGGTGATATAACCGCCTGATGGCCCCTGATCAAAACCTATGATATCAACATTGCCACCACTAGCTACCCTTGTAAATTTTACCTGTAAAGCCAATGCATTATACCTGCTGATAAGGGCATCGGTGGCATCAGACCACACTGCGATACCTGTTAAAGTACCACTAACAGAGACTGTAATTGTTCTTGGTAAGGCTTTAACTAAATTTGTAGTTCGGTATTGTTCATCACTTGCAATTAATAAATTGGGGGAAGTACTTTGTGCATTCAGGTTTTCTTCAGTTAGCACAATATCACCCTCTACCAAATAACCATTATCTACTTTGCGCACATTATCGGTACTAAAGCCTTGTGCTTTAATTTTTTGTAATGCCGCTGGCGATACTTCATTTAATGTTGCAATGCTTTCTCTTTTACAAGACGAAGCTAAAACACAAATGCCTATTATTGCAAGGCATGTTTTTGGAAATAATTTCATTAGTTTTTTATTTAGATTTGAATTAAAATGATTTAAAAGTTAATTTAACTTGAAAACAAAAATTGTTTTCCATGATAATATTTTTTTGAAGAGTTGCCTCAATATAATACTTATATAATGCTTAAAAAAACTTTATTTTCTTTTTTTTATATTTTAGTTGCAATAAATATAGTAGTTGCTCAAGCTCCTTCAACAGAATCCATTTTTAAAAAATACCAGGCTTCCTCAAACGCTCACTTTCAAAGCCCTTATTACCTTTTAGAAGTAAATAAGCTTACACCAAAACTGATTACTAATAGTATTGCCTTAAAAGCAAATAGAAAATTTTTAGACGATTTGTTTGTTATTTCAGCATCGTCTATAAAAGGGATAAACAATAATTACATTAAGAAATTGGATGCCGTAACTAATAATTGGAAACTATCAGCTGCAGCAGAAATTAGTTTAGTGAATGATCTTGATGCTGTTACACCATTCTATTTTCAAATATTTTGTACAAAAATGGAAACTGCAGAACGGTTATTGGCGCTGCATAAAAATTTAAAGAATAATTTTTTCATCTTGCGGGAGCAAAATATTATTTCTGTTTTTTGTACCGTGCGGCAAATGCAAGACGTTTTTTTAAATGAAGAAGAAGTGGTTTCAATTGATCTGATTACTACGAAACCAAAAGAAGAATTGGGTATTCCGGGATTTGATTTATCAGCCAATAAAATTAATATGGTGCATAGCGAGTACCCCATTGTAAACGGGCAAGGTAAACATGTATCAATTAAAGAAGATTATTACGACACAACCGATATCGACATGAAAGGTAGGTACGATGCTTCGCCGCTGGCATCGGACAATATTACCAACCATGCAAATTTTATGGCTACAATTATTGCAGGAGCCGGTAACTCAATATACTATGCAAGGGGAGTTGCCGATCACGCTCACCTATCTTCTTCCTCCTTTAAACTGGTGTTGCCTGATGCTGATACAAGTTATTTGAACAATAATATCACCGTCCAAAATCATTCTTACGGAACAGACCTTGAAAATAATTATGGTGTAAGTGCCATGGCATTTGATAAAAATGCCCATAGCAATGAAGGATTGCTGCACGTATTTTCTTCCGGAAATTCTGGAAATAAAACCAGTACAACCGGCAATTATACAGGCATTGAAGGCTACGCTAACCTTACAGGAAATTTTAAAATGGCTAAAAATATTTTGGTAGTCGGGGCGGTAGATTCGTTTGGGAATGTAGTGCCGTTAAGTTCAAAAGGACCGGCTTATGATGGAAGAATTAAACCTGAATTGGTAGCATTTCAAAAAAATGGAACTTCAGAGGCAGCAGCACTTGTATCGGGCACTACGCTTCTTTTACAACAATATTATAGTGATTTACACCCGCAAAATGTATTGCCCTCTGCATTGGCAAAGGCAATTTTAATAAATTCTGCAGATGACATTTCAACACCGGGCCCGGATTTTAAAACTGGCTACGGAAATTTGAATGCTGTAAAAGCAATGAATTTGCTTCGGGATGATCATATATTTTCTAGCGAAATCCGGCAGGATAGCACACAAATATTTTCTATTTTAATTCCTGCTAATATTGCTTTATTAAAAGTTACACTTGCCTGGAACGATACTGCCGCATCGCCCATGGCAAACAAGGCATTGGTTAATGATGTGGACCTTGAAGTTGCCTTGCCGGCAAATACCCAAAGCTGGCAGCCTTGGGTATTAAACAGTTTCGCAAATGTGGATTCGCTTAATAGCCCTGCTGTTAGAAAAAAAGATAGTTTAAATAATGTGGAGCAAGTAACTATAGAAAACCCGATACCCGGTAATTATCAACTAAAAATTAAGGGATACAATTTACCTGCGGGAAATCAAAAATACAATGTGGTGTATAGTTTGGACAGCGCAAATAAATTTGTCTGGCAAGCTCCCGATAGTACCACACTGATACAAGCCGGAACCCACGCGATTTTGCGTTGGCAAAATTCTTTTAACCAATCCGGCCGCATAGAATACAGTGTTGCGCCTAACCAATGGCAACTTATTGCAGACAATGCCGACCTGAAAAAAAGTTATTTATATTGGGATGTTCCCGACACTATTTCGCAGGTTTTATTCAGAATGAAAATTGGGAACGACTATTTTTATTCGGATACCTGTACAATTACCACCTTGCTAAAACCCACTACAGGATACATTTGTGGAGATTCAATTTTAATTTACTGGAACAAATTAAAAGGCATCAGCCGCTATCAAATTTATCAATTAGGGGATAAGTTTATGGAGCCGCTTTTAAGTGTATCAGATACAACAGCGGTGGTCTCAAAAAATATTTTGAAAAATAAATATCTTGCCGTAGCTCCGGTTTTAAAGAACGGCATAACGGCTTTTAAAAGTTATGCTTTTAATTATACTTCTCAAGGCGCAGCCTGTTTTATAAATAGTTTTTATGCAGTTAAAAAGGATGCAACTGTTCAGCTTAATTTGCTGTTGGGGACATTAATAAATATTGCTTCCATTAGTTTTGAAAAACAATCACCTTCAGGATATACCACTATCAACACGCCTCTAATTGGTAACCAATTGAAATATACTTTTGAGTACGGACCATTACAGCCGGGTATTAATTATTTCAGGGCTAAAATAGTGCTGACAAACGGCCTGGTAATTTATTCAAAACCGGAAGCTGTTTATTATGCAGCTTCCGGAAAATATGTTTTGTTGCCCGTGCCTGTACAAAGGAATAATAATATTACGCTGATCAGTTCCATCCCGGATGGGGAGTCCATTACTTTAATGGATGTGTTGGGCAGGATAGTTTTGACTCAAAAAATAGTAGCTACTCAAGAGTTTATTAAAACTGCTGCACTGAAAAGCGGACTATACTTTTACCGCATCCACAAAAATGGGATGATCCTTGCATCAGGAAAATTAATTATTTTGTAGCAATTCTTTCTCTGCCTCCGTGGATGGTGTCTCACCATCCATAAATTGCATTTACAAAACTTCTTTCACTTGGAAGGCGTATGTACCAAATATAATACTCAGCCTGGTGCAGGGTCCTTAAGCAGGTGGTTGATGGATGACACCGGACCAAGGAAGTGATAGGTAGGCTATAGCTACCACGGACACAGCAGTTTTGACAAACCAACGATTTTTTTATGGCTGTTTAATTCTAAATAAAAATTGAACATTAGCAATTACACGATTTGTTTTACTCTGCAGTCGAAGGGCTGATTATTACTTTCACTTCTTCAACCTTATTTGCAGGAATGCTTGCACAATTGGCATGCTCCCTGATTACATCCTCACTTTCTGCTTCGTGAATGCAATAAATCTTGTCGTTGGTAACATACGATTCAACCCATTTGTATGGTTTACCTAACACAGATATTACTGAGTTAGAAGTTTTTGAAATGGCCTGCAATTCTTCTGCAGTCATATTGCCTGCTCCGGGGATTTCTCTTTCGATAATAAATTTTTTCATCGTATAAATTTTTTAAGTTCAGACAAAAGTATTTTTAAAAATACAGTTTTCTATACAAGCTGTCCCCCATTTTACGCAGCAAATTCCCTATTTTAAAATTCCAGCACGAATAGCCTCGCTGACAGCTTTGGAACGGGAACTTACATCCAATTTAAACAAGATGCTGGAAATATGATGATCAACAGTTTTTACCGAAATATACAATAGTGCGGCAATTTCTTTGTTCTGCATATCTTCTTTAAGCAACTGCAACACATCCATTTCCCTGTAAGTTAAAAAGGCAGCATTTGAACGGGTTGATTTTCTTATGCCGCGTGGAATATTTTTAATACCTAAATTCCTCATCTCCTGTTTCATTTTTTCATACACTGCATTGGCATCTAAATCCTGAACTATTTTAATGGCTTTTCTTTTATCATCCTCTTTCCCTTCAAATAATACAAGCGCCTGTTCATAAAGGCAACCTGTTTTTTCCCAAAAGGATGCAGCTTTTAAAGCTTTTGCTGTACTGCTTGTATCATAGGCTTCAGCAATTTCTTCGCATGGAACAAAATGCCTTCCTGCCTTTTTCATCCAGAATGCAAATTCATTTTTCTCTAAATCGGTACCAGTCTGTTTCATGAGAACAATTGTCTGTTCAATATCATCCTGTTCAATAATTGTTTTGCTGGTAAGCCATTCATATTCCAATAAAGCAGCCATTAAAGGAATAATTCTTTGCAATTCCATCGTTTTAAACGATCTTGTTTTTGCTTCCAGCAAAAGGGGGACTACATCTTTACCTCCTTTCCTCATTAGTATCTTTGCCACCACAATAAGCGCAGTGATTTTAATAATGGCGGGCTGGTTCTCATTTTTTAAAAGATTATCTGCAATGCTGCAAGCTTCTTTCCAGTTTCCCGTTTCTAGATTCAGTCTTGCCTTCCACGATAACATATAGAAGCTCCAGGAGTTCAAATCTTCTTCCTCACAGTAATGAATGCCCTCGTCCAGTGTTGTCCGGGCAAAAACATAGTTTTTCATTTTTACTAAACCACTCGCCAGATTAGTATAGGCAAGTGCAGCATGCTCATAATAACAATTCCTTAATGCAATTTCCAGACTCTGCTGCAGCATTGCTATACCTTTTTGTTCGGACGAATTAATAAACATATGTACTGAGCCAATATTATTGAGTGCATGGCAAAGAATCTCTTCATTGTCTAATTCCTTTGCCATCGTTATTGCCTTCTCTCCCCACAACAAACATTCAGCAGATTCATTAGACAGCATCTTTAATTGTGCCATATTACTGAAGGTAATTGCCTTAGTTATCGTAGCCGGCTGGTCTTTAAGCAGATCAATAGCTTGCAGGGCAAAGTCTTCCGCATTCTTCCTGTTGCCATCAAACCACCACAGGCGGGATAAGAAACGCAGGCTATCACCGGTTGTCTCTATATCAGAATTCTCCTTTGAGTTGTTTAAAACTTTTTCTGTAAAAGTAATGGCTTCTTGAATCTGGTTACTGAGGTAGCATTCGTAAGCATATGCTTTATAAAAATGCGCCAGTTGGTTTGTGTCGGTTCCTTCAAAATATTCAATAGCCGTGAGATATAATTTTGATGCTTCCCTGTGTGCACCTATCAATGCGGCTTTTTGTGCAGCCTCCGGTGCATATTTAACAACCAATTTTTTTTCATTGGCATTTTTAGCGTAATGCAGTATCCGTTCAATCTCACCTTTTTCTTCAAAAGAATCTAAAAAAAGTTCAAGCATCAATTTATTTAGTTCCATCCGCCTGAATGGAGTAAGTGATTCTTCAATTGTTCTGCGGTATAACTCATGTTTGAAAACGACTTTATCATTTTGTACAAGAATGACACTTATTGCAAAGCAATGATCTATATCCCACCACGAATTTTTGATTGTAGCGACACGGTCAACTTCCAATCCTTCAGGCATCACAGACCATATTTGCCAGGCATTTTTTGTGCCTTCTTTCTGGCGTTCATACACAGAAAGTATTGAATCTTTAATATTATCAGGAACACCAGGGCTGTAACTTGCCAAAATCTCATTGACATAAAAAGGATTTCCTCCCGATATGCTGTAAACATCTTCACCGCTATAACCTTTTTGCACTGCCATTTCCACAACAGCTTGCTTTGATAATGGCGTCACCACAAGTTTTGTAAATGAATCCGGGGGCAGTTGCCCTAATACATTTCGCAACGGATGTATTGAATGAATCTCGTTGTCACGATAGGTAAGAATGAAAAGACAGGGCAATTGATAAATGCGTCTGGCAAAAAATCTAATGAAGTCAAGCGTCCCCTCATCGGCCCAGTGAATGTCTTCAAACACAATTAATAACTTTCCTTTTTTGGCGCTTAGCTCCTGGAAAAAATCGGCAAACAATGCGGAACGTTCTTCGCTTGAAGGGGAAGTTGGCCAACGCTCTTTGTTAACCTGCCAGAGAATATCATACAAAGGTGCTAAAGGCCGCGGTGTAAAAAGGGCATCGCAGGCTCCCTGGTAAATACTGCATTCATCAGACTGTTTTTTGAAAAAAGCCTTTACCAGTGCCGTTTTACCAATGCCGGCTTCGCCACTTATAAATACGCAATGCCCTTCTCCATCTGAAATATCTTCAAAATGTTGTTGCAGTGATGCCATGAATCCATCTCTTTCAATCAGCGCCATAATTTATAAAATAGGTATGCTATAAAATTAAAATAGGGAGAATTTCTTACAATCTGCATTTCGTTATAATCGTGCTTTGTATTAGAAATAAAATAATCAAACAAAATTAAAACTATTCGTTATGAAAATTATTCTTTCGTTGTCAACCTTAATTCTTGCCAGCAGCATTTCCCTTCATGTGTGTGCACAAACAAAGAAAGCTGAAACATCTGCGCACAATTTACCAGTAAAAAACTTGTATTTGGATGTTCACCAGTTAACACCGGGTAAAGTAAAATTTGAAGATGTGGCAGCTGCACATTTAAAAGATTTGGCTGTTGAAAAAAAATATGGTGTGCATTTTATTAATTATTGGGTTAATGAAGAGCAAGGCCTTGTTTATTGCCTTTCATCAACGGGTGATAGCAGCTCAATAAGAAAAACACATGCAGAAGCTCATGGGTTATTGCCCGACCATATATTTGAAGTGACAGAGGGCTCCGCTGCTGCTTTAACAGGAAATAAAAACTTATTTCTGGACATACATAAACTAGGTGCAGGAAACGTAACCGCA
Organism: Ferruginibacter sp.; assembly: GCA_043736415.1. Lineage (GTDB taxonomy): Bacteria > Bacteroidota > Bacteroidia > Chitinophagales > Chitinophagaceae > Ferruginibacter. Next base: position 11,303 of record JAYTCO010000421.1, read on the forward strand.
GCTGCAGTGGCAGATGCACATAAAAAAGACCTTGCTGTCCAGAGAAAATATGGTGTGAATTTTATTAATTACTGGGTGGATGAAAAATCAGGAATGGTAATGTGTTTATCAGAAGCAGCGGATTCATCTTCGATTATCAAAACTCATAAAGAAGCACATGGATTAATACCAGTTGAAATATTGAGAGTAAAACAAGGTCAATAATAGGCGCTATGTCAATAACAACCTTGATCGGTTGATCTATAGATTGCCATAATGGACAGTTGAAAAAAAATGCAGGTTTTGAAACAGTAGGCCTCTAAAGTAGTAGATATGTAGCATAGCAAAGTGCGGAAGGGTATCTGTGCGGCTAATTGAAACGGTTTTGTGTTTTTAGAAATATAATAGAAGCACCGCACAGAAAGCCATTGCACAAAAGCCTCGCCTCATTTCTGCGCTAGAGTCTGCATCTCTGCGCTAGTAGGGAGTCATACCTTAGCCTGTGGTGTTCAACTCGCAACTTTGTGAGTGCTTTATTTATCCCCGATAATGTTCGATAAAACTCATACTAGCGCAGATATGCAGCATAGGAAAGTGCGGAAGGGTATCTGTGCGGCCGATTGAAACGGTTTTGTGTTTTTAGAAATATAATAGGAGCACCGCACAGAAAGCCATTGCACAAAAGCCTCGCCTCATTTCTGCGCTAGAGTTCGCATCTCTGCGCTAGTAGGGGCATCTCTGCGCAAGTAGGGGGAGTATTTATAATTACGTTGATCGAGTAATGAAATCCAAAACACCGGAATACATTAATTCAACTTGAGTTTGTAAGTACTCATCATACTTACCATGCGCCGCTTTATTTCTCAAGTCTAGCCATGCGGTAACATTTTTTTGATCAAGTTTGTTATAAATATTTTGAGTTGCCAAATCACTATTCAATTGATCTGCTTTTTTAAAAACCATTTTTTCATTCTTAAGTGTATCAACTTGTATGGCATTTATAAGACACAATTGTCGTAAATGCTCTTCTAACACACTTCCAATCATGACTGCTGCAGGATCTTTATAATTTTGTTCTAATAAATATTTTGCCATTTCCAAAAAGTCTGAAAAAACTTCTGCAGTGACCAAATTTTTTAATGTAAAAAGCCAACCACCATCTATTTCCTGCTTAATTGCCTTTAAAATTCCTTTTCCTTTTTCAGACTCATAAGAATTGATATCCTTGCATCTATTATTAAAATCTCTATAATAGGGATGTTCCTCACCAAATACTTTTTTAATAAATGATAATACTCCAGATCGAAACTGGGCGAAAATTATCCCATCCACATAAACTCCACCATATTGTGATTCACGCTGTGATGCTAATGTTTGATCAGCAAGAGCTAATAACTCATTAATCCTAATTTTATAATCTTCAAGTTTATTCATCGTTCAAAGTTAAATAATATGTGAAAGGACGCTTCTTATAAATTGATTATCATGGCACCAACTAATGCAGAGGTATGTGTGCGGCACTTAAAAAGATGTTTTGCTTTGAGAATATTATTATAGCGCCGCACAGAAAGCCATTGCACAAAAGCCACGCCTCATTTCTGCGCTAGAAATCTGCGCTAGTAGGCGAAACGGTTTTGTGTTTTTAGAAATATAATAGGAGCATCGCACAGAAAGCCATTGCACAAAAGCCTCGTCTCATTTCTGCGCTAGAGTCTGCATCTCTGCGCTAGTAGGGAACATAATTCGGTTCCAAAAGTTAAATGGAAATGTTATTGAGGGCCACTTTGCTGCATATCGTCTTGACACGAATTAGCGCAGATATGCAGCATAGCAAAGTGCGCAAGGGTATATGTGCGGCTAATTTAAATGATGTTGAACTTTGAAAGTATAATTATAGCGCCGCACAGAAAGCCATTGCACAAAGGCCTCGCCTCATTTCTGCGTTAGAGTCTGCATCTCTGCGCTAGTAGGTGCTAGTAGGAGATCATCTCTGCGCTAGTAGGAGCAGGAGTTACTGTAACTTATTAAGTAACCCTTCTAAATTACGTTCGCCTTCTCTGGTTTGTGCGCCAGCTTTTAAAGCATTAATGATAAGATGAGTTGCTGCCGGTGCAGAGAAAACTTTACCCAATAAAGCATTTTCTTCAATTAATCCTTTTGTTTGCAAGCCAATAGTTGCATCCACTGCTGACTTGGCTGCATTTATAACACCGGGTGCAAGTTTTGCAATGCGTTTAGCTAAAACATTTATGAATTCATCTATTTCATTTGCAGGCAATGCACGGTTTATCCATCCATAACGTTCTGCAAGTTCAGCGTCAAATAATTCAGCACCTAAAATAACTTCTAGTGAACGAGCCCTGCCCATTAACCTTGGCAATTGAACGGTGCCGTTGCCACCGGGAATAATCCCCATCAAAACTTCAGGTTGGGCTAGTCCCATTTTGCCTATTGCACCAAAACGCATATCCATAGCCATTACGAATTCGCTGCCACCACCTCTTGCAAATCCTGCAATTTTAGCAATGGTAACTTGTGGTAAAGCCCGCCATTGTTCATGTAGTTTCTGCATCGGGTTTAATAAATCATCAGCATCATAATCCGCAGATAGTTTGGTGAAAGATTCCGGATTGGTAACAAAATTCATATCGCCATGCGGGATAAAAAATTCAGCGTCGGCACTTTGCAATACAATTACACGTACCGATGTGTCGTTTTGTACAGCCGAAGCAAAATGATGCAGGTCGGTCATCAATATTGCATCTAATACATTTAGCGGGGGATGATTGATGGTTACATAAGCCACACCTGAATCAGCAGATATTTTTAAGGATTTATAATTTGCGTATTGCATTTTTTTAGTTTTTAAATTTGTGTTGTAAGGAATAATAGGGGATGTTTTTTGCGCCTGAGATATTGTTGGCGTTCCTGCTAAAAAAATGCAGACCAATATAACGTAATGCCATTTTTTAAATTTTTTGATAGATGTAGCCGAAATATTTTTACAAGAAATAGTAAGATGTTTTGATATCAGTTTTTCAATATCAGTTTCTCTTAATATTCCATTTTCTTTTAAAACAAGGTTCGTTAAAATAATTCCTTTCATGTTTATATCATTTTTTAGATAGCAAAATTGTATTTAATTTATCTAATAAAACGGTACATATTTTCTATTATTTAGTACTTTTATAACATGATTAAGGAAAATCTTTACAAACCATATTCTATAAGTTTTGAAACATCGAATGATTGCCCGAAACTAGAACACACGCATAGTTTTTTTGAATTGGTGTATATCCGTTCGGGGGCGGGTGTTCATAAACTTAATAAACTAAAATGTAAGTATATTGAAGGGTCGCTGTTTTTGCTTACACCAGATGATACGCATTCTTTTAAAATTGAAAAGATAACAAGTTTCTTTTTCCTGAGGTTTAATAATATATATCTACAAAAAAATAATTTTCGTGACGAGAATATTCTTAAACTAGAATACATTTTACAAAATGCTAACCGCAATCCTGAATGTATTTTAAAGAACATTGCGGATAGAACATTGATGCAGCCTATCATTGAATCGCTGTATAGAGAAAATACAGTTAAAGACATTTACAATGAAGAAATGGTAAATCAATTGGTTAATACTCTTATTGTAATTGTTGCCCGTAATATTGCCAAATTTTTACCGGAATATGTTTTTGTTTCTCAGTATGAAAAGGTGCTGGATATAGTTCACCACATTCAGCAAAATATTTATGAGCCTGAAAAGTTGAAAGCAGCATATATAAGTAAGGTGTTTGCAATTTCTACAGCTTACCTGGGCAGATACTTTAAAAAGCAAACACAAGAAACTATGCAAAACTATATTGCAAAATATAAAATTAACCTTATAGAGCACCGCTTAAAATTTAGCGAAATGCGGATGAATGAAATTGCGTTAGAATTTGGCTTTACAGATGTTAGCCATTTGAATAAATATTTTAAAAACCAAAAAGGAATCAGTTTAAAACGCAACCGGGGAAAACTACAATCATAAATATTTCAAAATATTTCATTCACACTTTTTTTTGCGATCTATAAAATTATTAAGCCAGCCTCAAAAAAAATCTTTTAAATTTTTTTGCTAATAATTCTGCTTGTTCCATACCTCCAAAATGTCCGCCTACCGGCATTTCTGATTTATGAGTGAAACTTTAAACCGTCCAAGACTTTGTTTATTTTTTTTGTGTCGCCATAAACGACTATACCAACTAAATTTTGGTCTTCGTCATTACATTTAGCAATTTCATAAGGGTTTTCATCTTCGTTTTTGGTTGCAAATAAAGTTGCTGTGAAAATACCAATGTTTAGTTCTCTTTCTTTTGCTCTATTAAAAGCTCCCGTACTAGCGCAGATATCCAGCATAGGAAAGTGCGGAAGGGTATCTGCCGTAAGGACGGCAAAAGTCGTGCAGCTAATTGAAACGGTTTTGTGTTTTTAGAAATATAATAGAAGCGCCGCACAGAAAGCCATTTCACAAAGGCCTAGCCTCATTTCTACGCTAGAGTGTGTGGTAGGGTGCGCTTCATTTATCGATGCGACCGGCACCAACAAAGGCAAACTAGAAATCTGCGCTAGTAGGATAATTTAAACGATGTTCTGCTTTGGAGATATAATTATAGCACCGCACAGAAAGCTGTTGCACAAAAGCCTCGCCTCATTTCTGCGCTAGAGTTCGCATCTCTGCGCTAGTAGGAGGGAGCGTATCTGTGCGGCTATTTTAAACAATGTTGTGCTTGGAAATATAATTATAGCACCGCACAGAAAGCCATTGCACAAAGGCCTCGCCTCATTTCTGCGCTAGAGTCCGCATCTCTGCGCTAGTAGGGTGCTAGAGTCCGCATCTCTGCGCTAGTAGGGGCTAGAAATCTGCGCTAGTAGGACTCGTTTCATTCCTGCGCAAGTAGGGGGGAGGCAAATACTTTATGTGTATGAAGAATAATAACAATCACTTTCTCTACATCTGATCCTAGGTATTTATATTTATTACAGTAGCATACATGAAATTTGGAAATGTAAAAACTATATTGTAACTTACATAAAGTATATATACTTTATGTATATGAAGAATAATAACAATACAATTTATGGCTAATAAATCAAGATTTATTGTTGCAGAAAGTAGCATTAAGGCGTTTTTTAGAGAAAGCGATCGAAAGGCTTTTAATAATGAACAGTTAAAAGAAATATTAGAGCAAAATAGGACATTGTGGAATTTGCCAATTTCCATGAATGTCGATAAGTTTATTGAAAAACTATTAAACAGCGAAATATTATCAAAACGAGAAATTATTTTTTATGGGTTAGCAAAGAAGGATAGATATATAGTATCCGATACCTCACTTTTTGAAGTGGCAATTTCTATAATTAAAAAATCCTACTTATCACATTATTCGGCCGTATACCTTCATAATTTGACAAATCAAATTCCTAAAACAATATACATTTCGTTTGAGCAAAGCAAAAAAAATAATGTGAATAGAGAATTAAAACAAAGTGCAATCGATTCAGCTTTTTTGAAGCAACAACGAAGATCTGCTACAACTACAATATACGAGGGATATACATTTCTGCTACATAATGGAATGTATTCAAATCGTTCGGGAGTGTATTCATTAAACAATTTACCAGTGACTAATATTGAAAGAACACTAATTGATATAGCTGTAAGGCCAGGCTATGCAGGAGGTGTTGATTCAGTATTGGACATATATAGAAAAGCAATTGATAAGATTTCAATAAACAAATTAGTAGCAACATTAGATAAATTAAACTTCATATACCCTTATCACCAAACAATTGGATTCTATCTAGAAAAGGCAGGATTGGTAGAAAGTAAATTAGAAGTTTTACGTAAGCGTACAATGCTATTTGATTTCTATCTTACATATGAAATGGGTGAAAAAGAATATAATAAAACTTGGCGGCTATATTTTCCTAAGGGAATGTAATATTTTCAAATTTTTCTAATACGAAATTAAAATAAAAATCAAATTCGTGTAATTCATCATAGGCAGAAATGGTATCTTTTACACTTTGCCAGTTGTCCATGTGAAGACTTTTGTTATTTGCAATCTGCTTGATAAAACTGGTCGGTACTTTCTTTGCCAAAAAAACGTTTTGAATAAGTTCGATATTTTCTTTTGTTGATGGGTTTATTTCATGCATTTCCATTATCAAGTGAATGTCATAAAAATCTCTCGCCCTAGCTCTGGGGGTAAAAGAAGAAATAATTTCTTTATAATCCGGTATTTGCTGACAAATAGCTCTTACTTTTTCAAATACAATCATTTCAGGTGTATAAACATAAATTTTATAGCCATCGACATCGATTGCAACTTTTTGCCCAACATGTTCAAATTTGCTAAATTCTAATTCAAACACTGGAGAATTATCACGATTGACAGAATATGCAGCCCTTCTTAATTTATCAATATTTCCTTTGTGTTCATTAAAAATTTTTATGGCAATAACCTTAAACTCAACTTTGTATCCTCCCCAAAAGTCAGCAACTTCTTCACGAACTGTCTTTGGTTTATTCAAAAACTTATAATCAATTATTACAAAGTCATTTTCAAGAAAAGTTTGAGTTAAAGTGGCATCAATCCTTTTTGATATAGTAACCTCATCCTCGCTGAAATCACCGTCTTCAATGGAATAATCTAAATCATAAGATGTTCTCGAAATTGTATCAATATTGGATTTGTATGCTAAATCAATGGCGTTTCCTCCTTTTAAAACTAATGTTTCTACTAGATGGTCATCTGATGCAAGAGCTATAAGAGCAATACGTTTTATTCTATTTACTAAATCTGAGTTCATTTGAGGTGTTTTTCTAAGGATACTATTTTGCTAATTATTAAAAATATATTTAATAAATCAAATATAACTGATTACCAGATACAAGCCATCATATAATGATGCTAATGATCCTCAGGCTTAATACTTATATCTTTTTTCAAGGCTCATCTAACTATTTCGCCAGATCTTAATACAAAAAGGCTTGTTCATATCAAATCTCTATTGTACGATTTGATTTAGAAAAAAACTTTCTGAACATTGATCAATCTTGAAAAAAGATTCAACCGCTCAAAACCTACGCCCGATAGAAGTGGAAAGCCCACAGCCCGAGGAACGAGGGCGAGGACTTGTAACGGATAGCGGGACAGGAGTTG
>JAYTCO010000422.1:0-7677 GCA_043736415.1 Ferruginibacter sp.
TGCAGCTGAATGAAAAGGGTTATTATTTTACGGTTTTACTCTTTGGTTTATTTTCAGCCATCTCTGTACAAAAAGCAGTACGAGATAGACTAGAAGGAATTCCTGTAACCAATATTTATTACGGACTTGCATGGTTCAGTACACTTGCAGCTATCGTTTTACTTACCATTGGTTTGTGGAATGCAGAGCTGCTCAGGAGTGAAAAGGGATTTTATGCCATGTCTTTTGTACTCAGTTTATTTGCAGCCATTGCTGTGCAAAAAAATACCAGAGATGCAAAATTGTAAATAAGGCAGAGATGACATCTTTTAAAAAGATGTCATCTCTAACTAGAATAAATATCTATTTCTTTTTCTTTTGTCCTCTCGTAATAGGCTTGCCATACTTCTTCATCATTCTATCCTTCCTTCTTACAACAAAATTTACCTTGCTGTTCTTTGCAGATTTTTCGTGAAAAGCATGACCAACCTCTTCTTTTTTTGGAAGCCTAACCTGGTATGTTTTCATGAACACTTTCGGTATTTCATCTTCTGTCAAAACATCTGAAATAACCAAATGTTCAGGCAACGGCGTAACCGGAACCGTATACTGCATCAAGGTTTCTATAATTTCCAGAAAAGGTTTTTCTTTCTCTGTAAAAAAAGTAATGGCAATACCTTTCTTATCTGCACGACCGGTCCTACCAATTCTGTGAATATAATTTTCCGGTACATCCGGCGTATCAAAATTTATAACATGCGTTACTTCAGAAATATCAATACCTCTGGCAACGATATCTGTTGCAATAATAAACCGGTAATTCCCTTCCTGAAATTGCTTTACGGTATTAAAACGATGGTTTTGTTCTTTGTTAGAATGTATCACACCAACCTTTTCCGGAAACTTAGGCTCCAACTGCTCGTACAGATCATCAGCCAATTTTTTGGTAGCAGCAAATACCAATACTTTGGTCATGCTTTCATCTTCCGTAAGCAATAAATGCAGCAGATTTACTTTGGTATAAAAGTTAGGAACTGCATAAACAGTTTGCTCAATATTTTCCAGCGGCGTTCCTGTAGGTGCTGCTTCCACTCTCTCGGGGTCTTCAAAATAAGTGTTCATAAGCAATTCTACATCCGGTGTGATGGTTGCAGAAAACATAAGGTTTTGTCTTTTCGGCGGCAACAAATCAAGTATGTTTTTTAGCTGTGTTCTAAAACCAAGGTTGAGCATTTCATCTACCTCATCTATAATCAACTTCTTTATTGCTTTGGTTTTTACAGCGCCATTCATACAAAGATCATAGAGCCTGCCAGGCGTTGCTACTAGTACATCCACACCTTTGTGCACTTCAGCAGCTTGTGTATTTATGTTCACACCACCGTAAACCCCCACCACAACTACACTCATATAAGTTGTTAGCTCTTTTACTGTCTGCACCACCTGGGCTACCAATTCTCTTGTAGGCACCACAATCAAAATTTGTGGCGTTTTTTCTTTACTGAATTTCCATTGCTTTAGGCAAGGAAGTAAATAGGCAAACGTTTTACCGGTACCCGTTTGTGCAATACCACAAACATCTCTGCCACTCATAGCTACAGGAAAAACCTTGTGTTGTATAGTGGTTGGGTTGGTGTAGCCAAGGTCAGTCAAGGCTGATTTTAAGGCATTATTTAAATTGAGGTCTTCAAAAGTCATTTGTAAAAATTATCTGCGAAGATAGTTTTTTAAATTCCGTGATAGTTATACCTGCTTTAACCAGCCAGTAATGCTCATCCTACTGCGGTTGGCAGTAGTAACTTCATGCTCCATTTCATCACTTTTAAAAAATACAGCTGTTTGAGATTGTGGTTGTATTTTTTGCGCTTCTCCATTTTGGTAAACCATTAACTGTCCCCCATCATCTTCTTCCCAATTGTTATTCAAATAATTAATGAGCGAAAACTTTCTGTTGCTGTCATTTTTAAACTGGTCTTTGTGGCGCTTATAACCACTGCCCTGCCCGTAAACTGCATAATGAAATTCATACCCATTTATGCCTGTGTAACACGTGCTGTTTAGTCTTTCAATAAACTCTTCTATGTGAGTCAAAAATTGCTGTTCAAAAATATTGTCATGGCTTTTATCCATCCAGTAAATTTCATCGCCACGCATTTGCTGTTTGGTATCCATTACTTTTTCATTGCCTACTCCGGCAAAAGTCATGAGATCATCTTTTTGTAATTGCAATATGTTTTGTTGCAGACCTGCAGACAATTCTTCGCTTAAAAAATCAGCATCAATTCCTATTTTATTTTCGAGATAAGTATCTATGAGCAAATCAAACCGGTTGTAAGTTTCAGGCATGCGGGTAAGGTAGTCTTTCAAACCAACAAGCATGGTTAAAATTATAAACCATAAATATCTTTGGCGACTCTAAATGTATTGCAATGTGCTTCTGTAATTATTTTTACATCTGCACTGTAACCGCCGCCCATACTTACAACACATGGTATTTTGCTGTTGTGTAATTGATTAAATACAAACTCATCTCTCTGTTTGCATCCCTGCATGGTTACTTTTAATTTACCGAATTTGTCTGTCTCTAAAACATCTACACCGGCTAAAAAGAATGCTAAATCAGGTTTTACTTTTTCTATTAATCCGGGCAATTTATCGCTCAATAATTTTAAATACGTTTCGTCGTTTGTACCATCCAAAAGTTCTACATCCAAATCACTTTTTTCTTTGCGAAATGGATAATTGTTTTTACCATGCATGCTGAATGTAAATACCCGGTTTTCATGTTCAAATAATTTTGCTGTACCGTTGCCCTGGTGCACATCCAAATCAATTATCAATATCGATTTTGCAAGGTTATTTTTAAGAAGATAATTAGCTGCAATTGCCTGGTCATTCAGCATACAAAATCCTTCGCCTCTATCAATAAAAGCATGATGTGTACCACCCGCAATATTCATAGCCACTCCGTTTTGCATGGCATAACTGCAACAGTCAATGGTACCTTGTGCAATTATTAATTCCCTTTGTGTAAGTGCTGGTGATTGTGGAAAGCCTATTACTCTTTGCTCTCGTGCAGACAACTCCTGGTTTATTAATTTATCGAGATATGCTACATCATGTGTAAGCAAAATCGTTTCTTTTAATGAGGGCTTTGGTGCGAAAATATTTTCTTCAGTAATAGTTCCTTCAAATAATAATTGCCCTGGTATCAACTCATATTTTAGCATGGGAAAGCGGTGACCTTCGGGTAAAGGATGCGCATAAATGGGATCGTAAGCAATTTTAAAAATAGGATTTTGAGTATTCATAAAAAGTTTAAAGATTTAGGTCTTTTGGAATCAGTTTTTATTTCCCATTTCAATCTATATTATTTACGGCTGAAATTTTACTAAATACTTCGATATAAATCATAAAAGTAGCTGATTAAGTTTATCAAATATTGATTGTATAAGCTAGTTGGTTAATTAAAAAATCACCACAATATTTACCTGCAGTTTAATATGTTGTTTTTATAAAATCTTTATATTTTAAGCATTAAAAAAACCGGCTTTTACAAACCGGCTGTTTTTTCTTTATACATTATTTTATTGATCAATAGAACCCAAAACTTTTTTCATAAAACCATTCAGCGCATCTTTTTCTGACAAGCCGTTTGATATTGATTCTTGCACTTCTAAAGCCCCACATAAATTAGATATCATTTCGCCAATCACATCAATTTCATCGGGTTTTAAGGAAGGCACTTCGCTTATATTTTCCAATACTTTTATGGTAGTATTTATTTCTTCTGCTGTTGCAGATCTTTGTATCTGTTTAATTAACGGTAGCTTCATTAATAAGGTTTTTTAGTACATCTTCTTTGTTTGTCTGCACCTGGTTTAAAAGTACGCCATTCTTAAAGGATGCAAATGTGGGTAGGTTACTTACGTTTGCAAATTTTCGTGCATCCGGAAACTTTTCAGCATCTACCAATACAAATGCTACATTTTCATTTTCGGCTGCAAACCTTTTAAACTTTGGTTTCATCACTCTGCAGTTTCCGCACCAAGCTGCTGTGTATTGCACCACCACAGTTTTATTTTCATTCAACAATGTTTGAAAATTATCTTCGGCTAATTCTATCAACATATTTATTTATTTTAGTTTGTAGAAAAATATTCTGCTACACCTTTTTGGGTTGCGGTCATTGCTTCTTTTCCTTCTTCCCAGTTTGCAGGACAAACCTCACCATATTTTTCTACATGCAACTGAGCATCTATTAAACGGATGTATTCATCTATATTTCTGCCTAAAGGAAAATCGTTTATTGATTCGTGCCTTACAGTTCCTTCTTTGTCAATTAAAAAAGTGCCACGGTAAGCGATTGGAGCACCCGCAAACGACCACAATTTTGTCTCATTGTTGTAGCTGTACTCACCACCTAAAACACCGTAGTTTAATGCAATTGTTTTTGCAGCATCAGCTACAATCGGGAAGGTTACGCCTTGTATTCCTGCATTGTCTTTTGCGGTATTTAACCATGCAAGGTGCGTTTCTTCTGTGTCTGTAGAACATCCGATTACAACAGTTTCTCTTTTTTGAAACTCAGCAAGTTTATCCTGAAAAGCATGTATTTCTGTTGGGCAAACAAACGTGAAATCTTTTGGATAGAAAAAGAACAAAACATTCTTTTTTCCGATGTATTGATCGAGGCTAAAGTTTTCAATAATTTCTTCGCCGTTTATTACTGCAGCAACCGTAAAATGAGGTGCTTTTTTTCCTACTAATGCCATGGTTTTAAATTTTGGCAAAAGTAAACCAATACATTTTTTTTATAATGTTAATATAAGGAAAAATTAAACAGGAGATGTTAAAGATCTTTAGCAATCGTAAAACGAGAAAATGTTATGTGTGTTTTATCGGTATAATTATTGCAAATTCGCAACATCCGTAGTATACTGCACTCATGAAATACCTTTTTGTTTTACTTTTATTGTTTTGTATTTTACCTAAAATTAATGCACAAACTGTTCCCGTAAGAATTGGTAAAGCAGCATCTCAATTAAGCATATCTCTACGACCACCTTCAGATTCAGGACTTATTATCATTCCTTTTGAATACCGACAATCAGCTTTATATTATCCAAAAACATTTAAAGTAATAGACAGTGTTATAAATCTGCTTTATAAAAACAAGGGCATTTCATTATCAGTATTTGGTTATTCGCATTTTGAAGAAGGAAATGATTCCATCAACAAATATTTGGCTCTGGACAGGGCATTATTTGTTAGAGATTATATCCTTGGCAGAGGCGTAAATGAAGATCGTTTGTTGTTGATAAAAGGGATGGGCGCAAAAAAGTCCGGCAACAGTGATGTGGATAAAGACGGTCATTCGCAAATTTGCCGTGCAGAGCTTATCGTAAATTATCCGCCGCCACCGCCACCAATTATTTATGACAGAGATGAAGATGGCATTGCAGATACAACAGATGCGTGTCCGGACGAATTTGGTTATGCAGAAAAAAATGGCTGTCCTGATAAGGATGCTATTATAATACCGTTTGAAAACAACGGATCTTGGCTGTCATTTAAATCCTATTCTGCCTTAGATAATGTGGTAAAGATTTTATTGGAAAATCCGTTATACAAAATCAGAATAGAAGGTCACGCTTATAAAACAGAGGGAATAAATAATTATTGTACGGGTCTTGCAGAAGAGCGTGCAATAATAGTGAAACAATATTTTTTATCCCGCTACATTAGTGCTTCAAGAATTGAATCTGTAAAAAGTTACAGCAACAGGCGCCCTATAAACACAGGTAAAAATCTTCAACAAAAATTGCTTAATGCAAGGGCACAGGTTTTTTTAATTAAGTAAATATGGCCTTAAACGCAGTGGAATTTTACAACTATTATGCTATCCCGGCATTCTTGTAATGTACTTTTCAATCTGCTTTATCTGATCTACAATTTGAGGCGTTATAGGTTTAAAACTTTTTGCTTTTCTAAAGTATTCTTTAGCTGAACGAAACTCTCTTTTGTTCATCATGATAGAACAAAGCTGCAAATAAGCTGCTGCATTGTTTTCACTGTCCGGTAAGCCTGCACGTATTGCCGCACGAATGTAAGCTTCACCCTCCTTCACTTTTCCTTTCTGTATGCAGAGCATGCCGAGTTGTAATTTGTTTGGACCTTCAGCCTGTTTTGTTAAAGCACCGCCGCCAAGTTCAAGGCTTTTTTTCATGTGCTTTTCTGCCGTATCAAAGTCCTGCGAAACCATTGCGAGGTTTCCTTTAATGGTATAATATACAGAGCGCATTGGTTTGATAAGCAGTTGTGGAAATATAATTGAATTAACGACTTTGGTAGCAGCTTCCATATCGCCGGCTTCCATGTGCGACTGTATAAGCCGCATTGGGCCAAATAGAAAGTGACCAAGAATAAGTATGGCTGCTAAAAGATATAAAATAAATGATGGCCAAAAACCCGTTTGATAATTTACAAAAACAGCCAATGCCAGCAAGAATATTCCAAGCCAAAGGCGGTACTTAATAAGCGTATTCATCCATTTCATAGTTGCAAAATTTGGGCGCAAAGATAAGGGCGAATTAAGATGTTCGAATGACGAATATTGCCGACCATATTGGCTAAAATATACCTTTTATACAAAGAAAATCCGTTCTATTGTCCAATAAAGTGCAACGGCCGCAATTATAACAGAAAGCGGTATAACAATTCTTTTTCTATAATACGGTTTATCGCCAAATGGTTTTGCCAATAAAAAAAAGGCTGCTAAAATAACAGTTATCTGCCCGAGTTCTACCCCAAGGTTAAACATAATCAACGAAGTGAAATAACCGTTTTGGGGTAACCCTAAAGTTGTAAGTGCGCTGGCAAAACCCATTCCATGTATCAACCCAAAAAGAAAGACAATGCCGATTCTGCTGGCTTTTAATTTAGTAGAGAAAATATTTTCCAGGGCAACATACATAATTGACAAAGCAATAACCGGCTCTACAATACTTGTTGGGGGTTTAATAACTTTATACATTGCCAACCCAAGCGTAATGGTATGTGCAACCGTAAAAGCGGTTGCCTGCCAAAGAATTGGTTTTAGTTTAGGGTTTAGTAAAAACAGTGATATTACAAACAAAATATGATCTACACCCAATGGTAATATATGCGTATAACCAAGTTGCAGATAAATAAATGCAACATCCGTTTTACTCAGTTTTGAAAGTCCTTCCACATCATGCGCCATCAACGACTGGCTTACAAGAAAAAACAAGATCATGCAACCGATAATGCGGCAATGAAATTTAAAATAGCTTTGATTCATACCCTAAATTATTAAATTATATTTCAACCTGTTTAAATTAATAACCCCCGTCAAGGGTTTGCCACAGTTGACGGGGTTAATCATTTTATTTAAAAGAATACAGCCAGTTTTAACCTAGCGGCAAAAGGTATTCCCGGTGTAAAATGAAGTTCAGTTATAGCAGAAGGTTCATTTTGTAGCCTTGATTCCGTTGCAAACTGCGCTTCGTTCCATGTTGTATTTAGTAAGTTTTCTATTGAAACACCTATTTCATATTTTGGTTTGGTAAAGTTTAAAGAAGCGTCCATTACAAAATAACCTTTTGCAGTGATGGAATTGTCTTCATTTGCCGGCCTGTCAGTAATTATACGATAAGTCAGTCCACCATTAAAACC
>JAYTCO010000423.1:0-18441 GCA_043736415.1 Ferruginibacter sp.
ATGGCGAAATTGGTAGACGCACTACCTTGAGGTGGTAGCGCCCATACAACGGGTGTGTCAGTTCGAATCTGATTGGCCGCACATGTTCAAACCTGCTATTGTAAGCAGGTTTTTTTATAGTAATAGCTGAAGCCTCAAAAGCAGATAATACATCAGCATTTGTATCCTGCTATCCGTTACAATCTTTTTGCCCAAAGGCAGCAAAAAGTATTTCCACTTCTATCAGGGCTAGTTTCAGCAATACAACTTTTTTCAACTTTTGTAATATTTTATGCATCCATTTCAGGAGGTTAATGGTCTTAAAACTTTGTGGCAATTGTTTTATCTTGTAAAAAATACCAACTAATGACCAATGATATTAAATGCCCTAACTGCGGGCACATATTCGATGTAGAAAATGTAATTGCTGCAGATCTCGAAAAGAAATTTCAAAACGAATACCAAAATAAACTTCAGCAATCGCTTAACGCACAAGAAGAAACCAAAAAGCAACTGGAGGCAGACAAAATATTATTTGAAGAAAAAAAGAAAAATGAAAATGAACTCTTTGTAAAAAGAATTCAGAATGAAAAAATAAAAATAGAAGCGGAAATACAGGAACAGTTAACTAAAAGCATTTCATCTGATTTTGAAAACCGTTTAAGGATTCTGCAACAGGAAAAAAATGACAACGAAGAAAAATTAAAGGAAGCCCGTAAAAAAGAACTGGAGTTTTTACAGAAAGAACAACAGTTAAAAAACAAAGAGGCTGATCTTGAAATAACTGTACAAAAAAAACTGGCAGAAGAAAGGCACAGCATAGGCGAACAGATACGCAAACAGGAGAATGAAAAGCATTTAATGAAAGATAGTGAGCAGAACATGCGCATGCGGGAGTTGGAAAAGCAACTGGAAGACCAGAAAAAACTGGCAGAAGAAATGAAGAGAAAAGCAGAACAGGGTTCCATGCAGTTACAAGGTGAAGTACAGGAACAGGCATTAGAAGAACTACTCAAAACTACTTTTCCTTTTGATGTAATAAGTGAAGTTGGCAAAGGTGTGCGTGGTGCAGATTGTATACAAACCGTTCGCAACCATGTAGGGCAGGAATGTGGTAAAATTATTTATGAGAGCAAGCGTACAGAAGCTTTTACTGCAGATTGGATTGATAAATTAAAAAAAGACATGCTTGCCACCGGTGCCGATATTGCGGTAATTGTAACCAAAACAATGCCCAAAGATCTGCAGCAGTTTGGCGAAAAAAATGGCGTATATATATGTACTTTTTCTGAAGCTAAAAGCCTTGCACAGGTTTTAAGAAATGCTGTTTTAAAAATAAGTGAAAGCCGAACGAGCCAGGAAAACAAAGGAGAAAAAATGGTAGCGATGTATAATTACCTAACCAGTCATGAGTTTGTAGGCAACATGAATGCCATGCGGGAAGGGTTTAAAGGTCTACGTTCTATGATGCAAAAGGAAAGAGAAGACTTTGAGAAAAACTTTAAAAAGAAAGAAAAACAGATTGAACTGATTATACAAAACTCCTTACACATTTCAGGGTCGGTAGAAGGAATTGCGGGACAGGAATTGAATATGCAGTTGGTAGATAATGATGAATAAAAGTATAGCTAGTTATAATAAATAAAAGTATGCCTCAAGATACACTGTGGTTAAATGACAAAGGTGCTAATTTAATTATTTACGACCGCAACCAAATTACAGATGCGGCTTTAATAAAGCAAATAGTTAACTCAACGTCAACAGATTCGGCTACTGAATATACATTTTCGCAACACAACAACTCACACAACGACTCTTTGCTGCAAACACTTATAAGTTTTGAGAGGTTTCATAAAGAGAATAAATTTTTAGAAGAAAAAGTTTATTACGACAACTTGGGAAATAAGTTAGAATTTGTAATAATACTTATTTTTATTGCTTTTATTTTTTATGCTTTTTACAGAAAAAACAAAAAGAAAAATAATCCATATGCAGAAGATGACAATGAATGGATTGAAATAGGCACCCGCAGAAAAAAATTATTTTGAAGAAGAAGAATTTGATGAGCCAATTAAAAAGCCGAATAATAATTTTCTTGTTTACAGGGGAAAAGATTTACAATTTTCTTCGGAAGAAATAGCTACAATCCTGCACAAGCGTTTCCCCTACTTTAATAAATTAACAACCGGAGAAAAAATTCGTTTTTTACAGCGGCATAATAAATTTATGTGTCAAAAGGTTTTTAGAATAAATGATGAAAGTGGATTTAAAGAAATGCCTGTTTTGCTTTCTGCAACTGCCATCCAACTTAGCTTTGGCTTAGAAGAATACATTTTACCACACTATAAAAACATCAATATTTTTCCACAGGAGTTTTTAGGTACTGAGCCAAACATCAGGTTTTTAGAAGGAAATGTATCTGGCAATTCCATCAATATTTCTTGGAAACATTATTTACAGGGTTATGAAAATATTGAAAACGGACAAAACGTAGGGCTGCACGAAATGGCGCATGCATATTATTGCCAAAACATGGTATGCAAAGATGATAGAGACATGGCATTTGTAAGAACTTACAGTAATTTTGATATGTATAGTAACACTGTTTTTAAAAACGAACTTCTTTCAACGCGAAGATTATATTCTGATTATGGCTTAAAAAATCTGCAGGAATTTTGGGCAGAAAGTGTAGAAATATTTTTTGAAAGACCTTTGGCTATGAAGGAGCAATATCCGGATTTATTTACAACGATGAGTTTGCTGCTTAACCAACAACCTGTTTAATGATCTGTTATAACCCACGATAAATTATTCCCTCCAAAAAAAATATTTTTTAGGTTTAGCAAAATATTTTTTTCTTTTTTAAAAACACATTCAGCCTCGTAGCCAGCATCTGTTTTATTTATTGCAGAGATGTTCATGTCTTCAATAAAATCAACCTGCCCGCTGCCATACCATTTAAACATGGCTTCTTTAATACTCCATGCCATTGTTAGCATTTTAATATTATTGCCACCAGTTTTATTTAGTAAAATTTTTTCTTTTCCAGATAAAAACTTGTGCTGAATTTTTTCAATTTTTGCATGTGGAATTTCAATATCAACCCCTACCCTGTTTTGTGTACTTACAATAGCAGCAGCATAATTGCCACAATGCGAAATGGAGAAATGAAAAGCATCATCTTCCAAAAATGGTTTTCTGGTATCTGCAATAATGATGAGCGATAAAGGAAATTCAGGAAATAATTCCCGTAGCAAATAACGGCCTGCAAGGTGTTGCAGCCGTTTATGCGGATGTGTAATACTGCGTTGCAGCGGCACATGCTCCAGAAAAAAATTCTCTTCTTCGGTAATATGCCAAACGCCTATTTTTGTAACAGAATTTATTTGATGCTGATAAATAAGTGGCATATTACAAATGTAAAAGAAAAAAGATCCAATATTGGTATGACGTACAAGTTCCGACTAAATGTAATGTCGGGATGCCGATGTTACACTTAATCGGCAAGTGACACAACGATGATGACCAATGCTGCTTCTTTGTTCACTAAAAAATAAACAACATGTGCGAAGCACATTAAAAATAAAATATGATCTTAAGCGATACCAGAATTTTAGAAGAGATGGAAAAGGGAACCATTAAAGTTGTTCCGTATGACAGAGCTGACCTAGGCAGCAACAGTTATGATGTACACCTTGGCAAAAACCTGGCTACTTACGAACATGCAGAACTGGATGCAAAAAAACACAACCGCATTAAACATTTTGAAATTCCTGAAGAAGGTATTTTATTGTTGCCACATATGTTTTATTTGGGTGTTACAGAAGAATATACTGAAACCCATGCGCATGTTCCTTTTTTAGAAGGCAAATCATCTACAGGTCGGTTGGGCATTGATATACATGCAACTGCCGGCAAAGGCGATGTTGGTTTTTGCGGCCATTGGACACTTGAAATTTCTGTAAAACAACCCGTTAGAGTTTACAAAGGAATGCCGATTGGACAGCTTATTTATTTTCCGGTAGAGGGAGAAATTGAAGTAAAATACAACCAAAAGAAAAATGCAAAATACAGCGGACAACCTGATGTGCCGGTGGAAAGCATGATGTGGAAGAATGCATTTTAAACAATAATCGTTTGTACAATCATATACGCCACCACAAGAATAATAAGTAAATGAAAAAAGTAAAACTTTGCTCTCTTTTTCTTTTAATATTTTCTTCAGTATTTGCGCAAACAACTGCAGATTCTCTTTTAAATTTTATTAAGGCGAATCCGGAACGTTCTTCTTTATACCTCAAACAAAATGATACAATGCTTGCGCATTTAAATGAAAACAACATAATGCCGCTTGGGAGTACTGTAAAAATATTAGTTGCTGTTGAGTTTGCAAAACAGGCGGCCAATAAGATTTTTGATGAAAATGATATGGTCGCATTAAACGAGCTTGATAAATATTATTTACCAAATACTGATGGCGGTGCTCACCCAAACTGGATTGCCTACGAAAACAAACTTGGGCATATAAAAAATGACAGTGTAGCACTTATAAATGTTGCAAGAGGCATGATTATTTTTAGCAGCAATGCCAACACAGAATTTTTGATGGATCTTGTAGGACTTGATAATATTACAAACAACAATGAATTTCTTGGTATTAAAAAACACACCAGAATTTACCCCTTAGTTGCTTCGCTTTTTATGTATCAAAACCCAAAGAAAAAAAGTGAAGATTATATTTTGAAAGGCATTAGTTCCTTAACAGAAGAACAGTATTGCCGCTATGCTTATGATATGCACAAGGCATTAAAATATGATACTATTTTAAAATCCAAATTCAGGCCGCAGGATCTTACAATGAAAATGCAAAAAGCCTGGAGTGACAGACTGCCTGCATCTACAACAAAAGATTATGTAAACGCTTGTAGAATTTTAAATAACAGAAAATATTTAGATTCCAACACATATATAATTCTAGCTAAAGTACTGGAAACATTGATGGAAAACCCTGCAAACAGACAATGGCTTTTGCACGCCGGAACCAAAGGCGGAAGTACGGCTTGGGTACTTACAAAAGCATTGTATGCAACAACCAAAAAAAATACAACAATAGAATTGGCTTATTTTTTTAATAACCTTACACAAAAAGAAAATGGCATGTTGCAAAGTTGGATGAACAGTTTTGAACTTAATATTTTATCTAACAATAGTTTTAGAAAAAAAGTAGGTGGTGTTCTAAATTAAAATCTATTTTAAAATTAATTCAATCTCCATATTTCAAAATTAAGTGCCGTTGCAAATGCTACCCAACATAAATAAGGCGCCAGCAACCATGCGGCAGTTTGTGAAACTTTTCTAAAAGAAAAGATTGTACTTGCAATCATTATAAAAAGTATGATGATATCTACCAAAGCAAGATCAGGCCTTTTATAAAAAAAGAAAAGGAACGACCATAAAAAATTTAGGGCAAGCTGTAACCAATAATAAGTATAGCCGGTATATCTTTTTTCCAGCTTTGCATGGCTGTTCCAAATAATATAAAATGATATGCCCATCAAAATATAAAGTATCGTCCAAACGGGTGCAAATAACCAGCTAGGCGGATTAAAAGAAGGTTTATTTAATGTTTTAAACCAGTCGTTTACCGAAGATGATGTAAAGTATCCGGCAACAGACCCCACGGCTAAAGGAATAAGAATAGAAATAATTAATTTGTAAATTGATTTCATGTTTGAGATTAAAATTTTATAGAAAAACTATTTCCACTCCTAAATGATGCCAAATTTTTTATAGTATGCAATAATAAAGCCCGTCACTTCATCATAACTCAGTATTCCATTTGGTTGCTGGTTGCTTATTAAAAACAAACCGTATGCCGATCGAAAAATTGGCTCAACAAAACTTGTGTGAGCCTGGTTAAATTTTCTACGTTCTTTATAATCATCCAGCACAGCTGACAGCAAAAGCCTGCGGTAATAAAATGCTGAAGAACTGTCTGCAAAATAAAGCGTTCTGTTAGCGTAAGTAAACAAATCTGTATAAACTGAATATTGAAAAACAGTATCTGCTGAAGATGCAGCAGCCAGATAACCGACAAAATTTGCTTCCATTTCTTTTGCATAACCAAGCTGATGTGCAACTTCGTGACATACAGTAAAAGGCTGTGAAAATTTTGGAACTGTCGTATTTACCTGCGCCTCTCCTGTTGCAGGATTATAATATCCTAAAAACCCGGTATAATTTCCTAACCAGCCCCACATAGACTGTTTTATAGAGCGGGAATGATATTGAAGAAAGGGAAACTTATTTTCAACATTTTTGTATGTCTCTTCCGTCATTACAAAAAGTTTTTGTGTACTTGGATAAGCAGTTCTATTTTTTACAAGAGTCTGTTTGGATTCATTAATTTTTTTAACCAGTAACCTATTTATTGTTTTAAGTTCATCTAAAGAATAAGCTTTTAATTGTAGGTCAAGTTGCCTGGCAATGCCCTGTCTGTTATAATTTATTCCCCATAAGACATTAAAAAAAATATAAAATATAGTTGTAAAGAGTAAAAACGAATACATGGATTGAATTGCTGTTTCTTTGGTTATTGTCCTTCTCTTTTTAATTAATAAAAAAACAAAAAAAAGATAAAGTTGCTTTGCAAGAAATATGATAAGAACCAACCACAATATATCTCCGACACTGAAAGGTATCCATCCAAAAAGAATTCTGAATTTGGCGGCAATAAACGGATAAATGTTTGTGGAATAATTATTTTCAACCCTTTCCGGAATATTGCTGAAAAAATGTATAAAAAGGGAAATGAATAACAGAATTATAATAATTATTCCTTTTTTCTTAATTTTCATTTTTTGTTTATCAGTTTAAAGCAGGAAAATAGGCAGTCTTAGGGATGAATAATCAATTAAAGGTATAAATTTAAAATAAAATCATGTACATTTGCACTCTTTTAAAAAGAATGCAATGGGTAATATGCGCACGTTTGAGATTGCTTTTGTAGGCTTAAAACCCGGTGTTCATGAGTATGATTACGAATTGGATGCACAATTTTTTAAAGAGAAAGCAGGGGAAAACAATGAGGGTATTGTTGCTAATGTAAAACTTAGCTTAGATAAAAATAACGGTTTCATGTTATTAAAATTTATGGTTGGTGGAAACGCTGAAGTAAATTGTGACAGATGCGGAAACCCATTAAAAGTAGATCTTTGGGATGAATTTAATATGGTGGTTAAGCTTACAGAAGACCCACAAAAAGCAAATGAAGAAGAGGAAGATGCAGATATTTTTTACATCGCCAAGTCTGAAAGTCATATTGAGATAAGTGATTGGTTATATGAGTTTGTAATGCTTAGTATACCAATACAACACGTTTGTGGTAATGACAAGGGTGGTCATTCGCTTTGCAACGAAGAAGTATTAAAAAAACTAAAAGCAATGCAGGTAAACAGGGATGAACAGCAGGAAAACTCAATTTGGAAAGGATTGGAGAGATTTAAAAATAATTAGAATAAAAATTACCGGTTTTACTTAAATGACAAACCGATTTTTCATAAGATTACATTATACAATTACTAAAAAAAACAAGTCATGCCAAATCCGAAAAGGCGCCACAGTCAGCAACGCAGTGCAAAAAGAAGAACGCACTACAAGGCTACAGAACCTACACTTAGCGTAGACAGCACTACAGGCGAAACTCATGTACGCCACCGTGCACACGTAAGCGAGGGTAAATTATATTACAAAGGTAGATTGGTGTCAGAAAAAGCACCATTAAGAGCTGTATAATTTTACTAGAAAATCTTTAATTCCAGAATCGGCTTGCTTAACTTCAGGTTCGACTTTGGAATTTTTAATTTTTAAACTTTCTTACCAATGATCACAATAGGGCTCGATATGATGGGTGGCGACTTTGCCCCTCTTGAAGCAGTTAAAGGAGCGGCAGCATTTTTTGCAGATAACTCCCATCCTGTGCAATTAATACTTATTGGTAAAGAAGAAGAAATTAAAAACGTGATAAGTTCACACCTTTTACCGGAGAATTTGTATACAGTTATACATGCATCACAGGTAATTGAAATGCATGAGCACCCAACAAAAGCTTTAAAAGAAAAACCACAAAGCTCAATTGCAATTGGTTTTCAATTACTTGCCACAGGAAAAATAGATGCATTTATCAGTGCTGGTAATACTGGTGCTATGTTGGTAGGAGCACTTTTTACCCTTAAAACAATTGAAGGAATTTTAAGGCCAACTATCGGAGGTTATATTCCAAGAGAAAATGGATCGCTTGGTCTATTGGTAGATGTAGGCCTCAGTGCTGATTGCAAGCCCGAGAACCTAAACCAATTTGCAGTATTAGGGACCCTGTTTGCAGAACATATTTTAAAAATAGAAAACCCAAAAACAGGTTTGATAAATCTGGGAGAAGAAGAAGGTAAGGGAAATATTCTTGCCAAGGCAACTTATGCCCTTTTGAAAGAAAATAAACAAATAAACTTTATTGGAAATATAGAAGGGAGAGATATTTTACTGGACAAGGCAGACGTAATGGTATGTGAAGGCTTTACAGGAAATGTTGTATTAAAACTTGCAGAGAGTATATATGATCTTGTAAAACGTCGTAATATAAATGATGAACATTTTGAACGTTTTAATTTTGAAACTTATGGTGGCATACCTGTATTAGGAGTAGATAAACCGGTTATTATAGGACACGGCATAAGCAGCAGTGTTGCTTTTAAAAATATGATTAAGATTACAGTTAGAATGGTAGAAATAGATTTTATAGGCAAAATAAAAAACAGTTTTATTATTGAGTAGCGCCTCGTTAGTCAAGTAATAAAAAACGCCGAAAAATTTCGGCGTTTTTTATTACTTCTTGTTTATGTTAGTACAAAAGATTTTTCTTTTGCATTGTATATAACAAAATAAACAGCAAAGCTATTGCTGCAGAAAATATAATTGGGAGACCACTAATTACAAAAAATCCAACAAAGAAAACAAGGCTAATAAAAGGAAGCAATTCTCCAATAACATAAAGAAGATAACCTTGTTTTTTACGCTTGCGCATTTGCAAAGCTCCAACAAAACATAAAGCAACACTTACAATTGCCAAAATCAAAATGGGTAATCTATTCTCATAACTTTTAACAATCATTTTTTCGAAATTTTCAGGGTCCCCCATCATAGATTTTACAAACTTTGGTGTTTGTGTACTTTTTATCATTTCAATAGATTGGTCTTTATTATCATAAGAACTTTTAGCACTAAAAAATCCAAATACAGATAATCCAAGAGATATAATACACCATATTATTGTAAGTATTGTGAGTACATTAAGTCCGGTCGGTAGTGGTGAGTTTTCATAATCATCTGCTAATAATATTTCATTTGTTTGGGTAATTTCTGTCATAGTTAAATAGTTTAGATGTACAAATTAACGAACTGTCAAAACATAACAAAACCTGAGTTAATAAAAATGATAAATGGTAGTACCTTTATTCTTCTATGCAGCCTTTTCTTTCCCACATTATTTTTAATGAACATTTTTTAATTTCCGCACAACGAACCGTTTTTTGGGAAGAAGAAAAAACGCTTATTTTATCAGATCTTCATCTTGGTAAAAGTGGCCATTTTCGTAAAAGTGGTATTGCTATTCCACAAAATTTGTATAAAGAAGATTTGTTTCGTTTGCTAAATGAAATTCATCTTTTTAGTGCAAAAAAATTGATAATCGTTGGCGATCTTTTTCACAGCAGTATGAACAAAGAGCACGAACTTTTTTTAAGATGGAGAAAAGATATTAGCAGAGTTGATATACATTTAATAAAAGGAAACCATGATATTTTAAAAAATGAATGGTACAAAAATGCAGAAATACAGGTGCATAAAAAACACTTAGCAATTAGAAATTTTTCTTTTACGCATGATATAAATGAGTGCCAGGCAAACGAAAATGATTATTGTTTTAGCGGGCATATTCATCCTGCAGTTTTTATGCGGGGAATTGCCAAACAGTCAATTACTTTGCCTTGCTTTTATTTTGCGAAAAATTATGCAGTGCTACCTGCTTTTGGAAAATTTACCGGAACCTTTGCCGTTAAACCAAATTTGGGTGAAGCTGTATTTGCGTTGGTAGAAAATAAAGTTATGAAGCTTCAGTAATTTTATTTTTTAGGCTTTTTCTTCTACTTGTTTCTTTTTTTATAAGAGCAAGTTCTCGCCCCATTTGCCCGGATACAGAACTGTTTTCCTGCGCACGCCTCATCAGGTAAGGAACTACATCTTCTATAGGCCCAAAAGGTAAATATTTACTTACACTACAACCACTTTTCGCAAGGTTAAAAGTAATATTATCACTCATTCCATACAATTGTGAAAAATGAATATGTTGGTGGTTGTGAGGAAGGTTTTGTTTATCCAGTAATTGCGTAGCAAAAAGATTACTCTGTTCATTGTGAGAAGCTACAATTACTGCAACTCTTTCAATATTTTCTATACAAAATTTTACTGCATCATCATAATCTCTGTCCGTACTTTCTTTGTTTGGCTGTATAGGTGATGGATATTTTTTTTCAGTTGCTCTTTTTCTTTCTTTTTCCATGTAAGCACCTCTTACAAGCTTTGCCCCAAGTACAAATAATTTTTCCTCTGCAGCAGCACAACTGTCCTTTAAAAACTGCAATCTATCGTGGCGGTATAATTGCATTGTGTTGTAAACAACCGCTTTCGTTTTATTAAATTCAACCATCATTAAAATAGTCAACGCATCTACCGGATCTTGTATCCAGGTTTCTTCCGCATCAACCAAAACACCAATATTGTTATCAAAACCAGCTTTGCATATTTTTGTTATTCGGGTAATTACTCTTTTCCATTCTGACAATTCATCTACCGAAAGCGCCTGCAATACTGCGTTATAGCGTTTCATTAGCGCACCTTCAATTGCACCCATACCTGTGTCTATCGTTTCCAGCAAGCCAAAACGCACAAGCCCGGTAACTTTAATGCTCATAAAAGGGATGTTCTTTTGCGTAGCCGCGTAAGTAATTACTTTTATAAATTCATCAGTTGCCAGGTCGTATCCGATTTCGCCATCGTTTCCACCTTCCACACCATAATCCAAAATAACCTCCACATTATACTCTCCAAGTTTTTGTGCAACTACAGCAGTTTCAGGCAAGGTTTCGCCACCAACAAACTGGCTAAATATTGTATTGCGCAATATTTTTTTTGTAAAAGGAATTTGAAGTTTTATGGCAGAAGGCATTAACGTTAAGCCCAAGTTTACCAACCAGGGTTTGCCCATTGTTGCAAATAAAAAATCTGCTTTTTTTAGTTCACTATCTGTTTTGTAAGCAAAGGCATATTCCGTATTATCGAATGATATCATATTAGTAGTTGTATACAAATTTAAGAAGTTTTGTCTGCGGTTGTAAAAAGATAACCTAATAAAAAAGGTCATTTTATTTGTTCGTTATCCTTTCATAATAATGCATGTTTACATAATAGACGGCGGGCGTATTTATTATTTTATAATGAGTGCATATTAAAAGGGGTTAAATTCTATTTTGATTTTTCGAACAAGCTTTCACATTACAATTAATTTTATTTTTTGCTTCTCGCAATGAAGATGGCTGTTTACATTTTTTTAAAAAGTATGTACAACTTACTTTGTAGAAAATTCTGAAGATTTTATGAGTGAAATTTCAATTGTTTTCCCGCATCAGTTGTTTAAAAAAAACGCAGCCCTTTTAAAAGAACGGAAAGTTTTTTTAGTAGAAGAGTATTTATATTTTAAACACTTTAATTTCCACAAGCAAAAACTTGTGTTGCACCGGGCATCAATGAAATGTTATGCAGCTTTATTACAATCTGAAGGTTATGAAATTGAATACATAGAAACTACAGATGAAAGAAATGACATCAGAAAATTAATTTTATTTTTAAAAAAACAGAAAGTAAAAATAATTCATTTTACAGAGGTTGTTGATTATTGGTTAAACAAAAGAATTACTGATTTCTGCAACACAAATAAAATTGAAATAGAGCAATACACTACTCCGGCTTTTCTTAATACTGCACAAGAGGGTGATGATTATTTTAACGGAAGAAAAAGGTATTTTCAAACAGAATTTTACATAGCTCAACGCAAAAAAAGAAATATTTTATTACAGCCAAATGGCGACCCAATTGGTGGGCAATGGAGTTATGATGCAGACAACAGAAAAAAATATCCTGCAAAGCAAATTCCACCACAAATTAATTTTACAAAAACAAATGAATTTGTAAAGGAAGCAAAACAATATATAAATAAAAATTTTGCTAAAAATTACGGCGAGTCAACTACTTTTATTTACCCTGTAAATTTTGATGAATCAGAAAAATGGCTGAACGATTTTTTAACAACCAGGTTTGAACAGTTTGGAGAATTTGAAGATGCAATCGTAGCCAAGGAAAACTTTCTTCACCATTCTCTTTTGAGCCCTTTAATTAATACCGGATTATTAACGCCACAACATGTTATTGATACTGCTTTAAAATATGCGGAAAAACACAATACTGCTCTAAATTCCACAGAGGGGTTTATCAGACAAATTGTAGGCTGGCGTGAGTTTATAAGGATTGTGTATGCAAGAGAAGGAACAAAACAACGCACAACAAATTACTGGAAATTTTACAGGAAAATACCGAAATCTTTTTGGGATGGAACTACAGGAATTGAACCCATTGACAATGTAATAAAAAAGGCACTGGAAACAGGCTATCTTCATCACATTGAAAGACTCATGTTGCTTGGTAATTTTATGCTGCTTTGCGAATTTGACCCTGATGATGTTTACAAATGGTATATGGAAATGTTTGTTGACAGTTATGACTGGGTGATGGTACCAAATGTTTACGGCATGGTGCAGTTTGCCGATGGAGGTTTAATGACTACAAAGCCATACATCAGTGGCAGTAATTATGTGCTAAAAATGAGTGATTTTAAAAAAGGTTCATGGTGCGAAATTTGGGATGGTTTATTT
The DNA here is from genome assembly GCA_043736415.1 of Ferruginibacter sp. Classification (GTDB taxonomy): domain Bacteria; phylum Bacteroidota; class Bacteroidia; order Chitinophagales; family Chitinophagaceae; genus Ferruginibacter. The sequence goes on from JAYTCO010000423.1 coordinate 13,017, forward strand.
TGGCGGTTTATGGATGTGCACAGAAGTTTTTTTAAGAAAAATCCCAGGCTTGGAATGCTTGTAAACACCTTCGATAAAATGGCACCCGAAAAAAGAAATAATCACAATGAAGTGGCCGAAAAATTTCTTGCAGATCTTGACACTCAAAGATAAAAAGAATTATAAAAAAGAAAATTGTGAGCAAACAAATTAAAAAAGAAAATCTTCCTCAAAAAATTTGCATTGTTTGCAAAAGACCATTTTCATGGAGAAAAAAATGGGAGAAAGTTTGGGATGAAGTTAAATATTGCAGTGATAAATGTAGAGGGATGAAATAGTTGGCGTTTGATGGTAAACAGAAAAATGTTTACTATTTTTTTAAAATATCTACAAAATGGATATCAAAGCACTACTTATTTGCAACTCCGTACTTTTGCCAAAATTTAGATAACATGGAAAAGAAAGCGAGCGAATCGTTGGTAGTTATGACGGAATTGGTTTTACCCAATGATACAAACAATTTTGGCAATTTAATGGGTGGCAGATTAATGTACTGGATGGATATTGCTGCAGCGCTTGCTGCAATGAAACATTGTGCAGCACCCGTTGTTACTGCATCTGTAGATAACATTTCCTTTCAAACACCAATAAAAATCGGCAATGTTGTACATATTGAGGCTAAGGTTACAAGAGCTTTTAGCAGCAGTATGGAAGTACATATGAATGTATGGGGCGAAGATGCAATTCAACAATATAGATACAAAAGCAATGAAGCTTATTATACTTTTGTGGCCTTGGACCCCAATAGCAAACCAAGAAAAATAAATTCCCTTATTCCGGAAACTCAAGATGAAATAAAATTGTACGAAGGTGCCCTTAGAAGAAGGCAGATTCGATTAATACTTGGTGGAAAAATGAAGCCTGAAGATGCAGAAGAATTGAGAGCACTATTTATAAAGTAATTTTTAATTGATATTATTCTAGGGCACAAATATTTTGCTTTGTTTGATTTTAAGCATTAATTTATCTGTAATTAATTTTCTTTACAAGGAAATATCAATTTTTAAAAAAGGGCTAAAAGTTAATACTTAAAAGAATTTTCCCGTCTTTTTAATAATTTCGTTTTACAATCCATTAATTACCACACGAAATATTTGGTTTACATGTTTTATAAAAACCGAAGGCCCTTGTCTTGCAGAAGCAAAAGGTTATAAAAAGTGAATACCCCTTTTTTTCGCATCAACTATTTTCTGGTATTTTATACATTAAAACTTTAGCGTAGTTTATCTTTCCTCATACCATGTTCGTTTCTCAGAATGTGCCCCCTTAAACCTAAAAAATCACGAATGCATGCCTGTATTGATGGTTACTTCTGCCGCTTCATATTTAATTTGGGGAAATCGCTGCAAATCATATTGCAGACCGAGGCTATTTTATTTATGTTTAAATATGATTTTACTTTAACTATTCAAAAAAAATTGCAAATCGGCAACCCTTTTAATAAAAGGATTACGTTTTAATTAAATCATATAATTTTTGTACATTTGCAGCCCGTTAAAAAACCACGGGTTATTATATGTCATTTAATATTAACAAACAACTAAACGCAGAAGATCAGGAGCCAAAGGCTGCAGATGCAACCGAGGTCACTGCGACAACAAACACGCCTGAAGCAACAGAAACAGTTGCAACTGAAACACCTGTAGCAGAAGTTGCTGCAGAAACAAAACAGGCCTACGAGCCAAAGGTCGAAACTTCACACGACGATTTTGACTGGAGCAGAGATAAACGCAATGTATCTGCTTATTCAAAAGAAGAAAAAGAAAAGTATGATGTAGTTTATGACAACACTTTTAAGCAAATTAATGATGGCGAAATGATTCAGGCTACAATTGAATCTTTAACCAAAACTGATGCTGTCGTTAACATCGGGTTTAAAAGTGATGGATTAATTTCTTTAAATGAATTTAGAGATATACCAGGTGGTATACAGGTTGGTGACGTAATAGAAGTAATGGTGGTAGAAAAAGAAGACAGGGACGGCAATCTTCATCTCAGTCGTAAATCTGCCCGTGTTACCCGTGCTTGGGAAAGAATTGTGGAAGTAAATAAAACAGGCGAAATAGTAACCGGTCTTGTTACAAGCAAAACCAAAGGTGGACTTATCGTTGATGTATTTGGAATGGAAACTTTCCTGCCGGGATCTCAAATTGATGTGAAACCTGTAACAGATTACGATCAGTTTGTAGGTAAAACAATGGAGTTTAAAGTTGTGAAGATTAACGAAGCAATAAAAAATGCAGTAGTATCTCACAAAGCACTTATTGAAAGTGATATTGAAGCACAAAGAGCTGAAATAATCGGAAAATTAGAAAAAGGTCAGGTATTAGAAGGAACAATTAAAAACATCACTGATTTTGGAGCATTCCTTGATCTTGGTGGTTTAGATGGTTTGCTTTACATCACTGATATTTCTTGGGGCCGCATAAACCATCCTTCAGAAGTATTGAAGATGGATCAAAAATTAAATGTTGTAGTTCTGGATTTTGATGATGATAAAAAACGCATTAGTTTAGGTCTTAAGCAACTTACTCCTCACCCTTGGGATACCCTTGCAGAGAACTTGAAAGAAGGTGAAGTTATTAAAGGTAAAGTTGTAAATATCGAAGATTACGGTGCATTCTTAGAAATTATGCCTGGTGTAGAAGGTTTGGTACACGTAAGTGAAATTACATGGGCTAACACACCAATCAATGCAAAAGAATTCTTTAAACTTGGTGACGAGTACGCAGCAAAAGTGGTAACTCTTGATAAGGATACACGCAAAATGAGTCTTTCCATTAAGCAATTAACTGAAGATCCATGGAGTACAATCGAAAATCATTTCCCTGAAGCCAGCAAGCACATGGGTACTGTGAAAAACATTACTCCATATGGTGTGTTTGTTGAACTTTCAACAGGAATTGGTGGAATGATACACATCAGTGATTTAAGCTGGTTAAAGCGCTTTAACAACCCAAATGAATACACTAAAGTAGGCAACGAAATAGAAGTTATGATTTTGAGTATTGATAAAGAAGGACGTAAATTACAACTTGGACATAAGCAAATTGAAGAAGATCCATGGAACAGCCTTGAAGATACATTTGCCGTAGGATCTTTACATCAGGGAACGGTAATTAAAAAAGATGATAAAGGTGCTGTAGTGCAACTTCCGTATGGCCTTGAAGGTTTTGCCCCGACCCGCCATTTAATGAAGGAAGATGAAAAAGCTATTGCTCAGGATGAAATTGCAAACTTTGTTGTAATTGAATTTGACCGCAATGACAAACGCATTGTTCTTAGCCATACAAGATTATGGGAGCAGGAAAAAGAAGAAGTTAGACAGGTAGAGATGAAAGAAAAAAGAGCAGAAGTGGAAACTACCAAAAAAGCTGTAAAAAATATACAGGCTAAAGTAGAAAAAACAACGCTTGGTGATCTTGGTGCATTGGCAGATCTTAAGGCTAAATTCAGCAATGACGAAGCAGAAGTTTCTGCAAAACCAACAGAAGAAAGCAAAGGCGAATAAACTGTGTTTATAAAATAAAAACCCTCCTGATTTTTGGGAGGGTTTTTTATTTAATAATAATTATGAGTCTGATTTAAATCACTTTTTTCAAACTTATGGAGCAAAATTTGGTTTTCTTGGAATATTACACAGATAATAAAAAAAGATATTTACTACTAAATATTCTGTAGATAGCAAGAAGTAAATAATTTATAGCTTCCTAAATAAATGTAATTTTGTATTATTACCATACATGATTAAAAATAAAGTATAATAAGATTTATGTTAATGAACATCAAACAAAACAAGATTGAGGTAATGAATTTTTTGGGCAAAGAAATTGACCTTGTTATAAAAGATTACCTAAAAGACATTGATACAAACTGGCAACCCTCAGATTTTTTACCGGATAGTTCTTTGGAACAATTTTCGGAGGAAATTAAAGAGTTGCAGTTGCAATGCAAAGAGTTGCCCTACGATTACATGGCTGTACTTGTTGGAGACGTAATTACTGAAGAAGCATTGCCTACCTACGAAAGCTGGTTAATGGATCTTGAGGGTGTAAGCAAAGAAGAACCACAAGGTTGGGCAAAATGGGTAAGAATGTGGACTGCAGAAGAAAACAGGCATGGAGATTTATTAAATAAATTCTTATACCTCTCAGGACGTATTAATATGAGGCAGATGGAAATAAGCACACAATATTTAATTGCAGATGGTTTTGATATTGGCACAGGCAGAGATCCATACAAAAATTTTATTTACACTTCTTTTCAGGAGTTGGCAACAAATATTTCTCACAGACGTACTGCATCTCTCGCCAAAAAACATGGCAGTAATCAACTTTCTAAAATCTGCGGCGTAATAGCATCTGATGAAGCCAGACATGCAAAAGCATATAAGAGTTTTGTGGCTAAAATTCTTCAAATTGATCCTAACGAAATGATGCTTGCTTTTGAAACAATGATGCGTAAAAAAATAGTAATGCCTGCTCATTTTTTAAGACAGGCCGGAGAACAGATAGGAACAACATTCTCGCATTTTAGTGATGCTGCGCAAAGGCTGGGTGTTTATACGAGCTGGGATTATACCAACATTTTGGAATCGTTGATTGTTGAATGGAATATTGGCAACATTTTGAATTTAAATGAGCAGGGTGAAAAGGCCCGGGATTATTTAATGAAACTGCCTGAACGTTTTAGAAAAGTTGCTGAAAGATCTATTAAAGCTCCTTTGGAATATGAATTTAATTGGATCAACAGATAAAAATATCATTTAAAAAAAGAATTAAAATATATAAATTAAAAAGTTTTTCAATTTTTGAAAGACATTTTTTATGTATCTCCTTTTCCCCGCAACTTATCAAAGACGTTTACGTTGTAGCAGCAGGGTTTGTGATTTCTTGTGCTGTGCCACATGCTATAATTCCACGTGTTAAACCAATTCACAAAAAATTCGCTGTTACCAACACCAATACAGAATTATTTCTTTTTTATTAAAGCAAAACTTATTTCTTTAAAGATTTATTAGATGTTGCATAATATTTTATTTTTAGCATTTATCTATCCTATAAGCAGTAGGGAAAATTGAAAAAAAACGGCTAAAGCTGTAACCTTCAACCAGTGTAATTTGTTGGGTGGCGTTAAAATTTAAAATAATTAATTTTTTGACTTTAATACGAACAAGAAAAAAAATAAAAAATTATTATTAGGCAATTTTTAAATAAATTCTGTGTGCAGAAATCTTTACAACAGGACCAGAATAAAGTATAGATGGTATAAAGATTTCAAGTGCAAATAAACAAAAAATCCTCAGATTTCTCTGAGGATTTTTGCGGGCTGGACGGGACTCGAACCCGCGACCTCTGCCGTGACAGGGCAGCATTCTAACCAACTG
>JAYTCO010000424.1:0-3256 GCA_043736415.1 Ferruginibacter sp.
GATAAAATGGGTATGTTGCTTTGGGTAGAGGTACCCAGCCCACATAGCTCAAACCTAAAAAGCCGCGAAAACCATCGCGAAGAATTACTGCGCATGCTGGCCTTAATTGAAACGCATCCATCAGTAGTAATCTGGAGTTTGTATAACGAAGATTGGGGCGCACAGGATATTGCCACCAATCCTGAGACCAGGCAATATATAATGGACATGTACCACTATATGCAAATCAATCATCCGCAGTTTTTAGTAATTGATAACGATGGCTGGCAACACATATCCCATGAGGGGAGGCTGAAATCCGATATTCTTACCGCACATTTATATACACCTGAGTTGGAGCGCTGGAAGGGTATGCTGGATGATTTGACAGCGGGCAAATTAACAGGTGTAGCTGCATTTCCCCTGGTGGTTGGCGATCCATTTTTCTATCGCAGGCAATTGCCTTTAATAGTAAGCGAATGGGGCGGCTTTGGGTTTCCTGACTATGGCGGGCCTAAGGATGATGAAGAAAGAGCAATAGTGATCAGGCAGTTTAAAGAAGAATTGCGTAAGCGGCCTCTTGCAGGCGATGTATATACACAGGCCACCAATATTGAGGATGAACGAAACGGCCTGATAGACTTTGAAACTGGTGCTTTAAAAGTGCCGGCAGGATTATTAAAAACTCATCCGCACAATCCGTTTTGCCATAAGCAGGATAACAATTAATGGATAGGTTATGTGGCTTTTTACAATATTGAAAATATATGACCATCTAACTAAAAATAATAAATAACAAGCAGGGCTTGCTTTACTTATGGCTGGAGATAAGGTAGGTTTACTTCTTAACGGTTAGTTTTTAAGCCTGCCCTTTGCTGCTATGCAAAATGAGCTTTTTGGGTGGGTCATTTAATGTATGTGTGGTTCTGTTTTTTCGCAAATTTCTTCTCTACAAATTTTTGTTTCTGTCTCCAATGTTGAGTGATGGATGTTGAGATGTTCTAACTCGTGTTTGATATGATTCTTTAGCTTTTCAATTTGTGGCATTGACAAATTATCTGCCACTACCAGGTGGCCTGTCATTGCATTTTGTGTTGTACTGATAGCCCAAATATGCAGGTGATGGAAACCTATTACACCTGTAGTATTTAAAACTTTTTCTTTTAAAGTATGCAAGTCCACATTGTTGGGTACCCCGTCTAACGAAAGGCGCAAACTATCCTTTAGCAAACTCCAGGTGCTGGCAATGATAACTCCACAAATAATAATGCTTAATAATGGGTCAATCCAATATAAATGAGTGTAAAAAATTAAAATGCCCCCTACAACCAAACCTAATGAAACCAACGCATCGGAAGCTAAATGCAGGAAGGCGGCTTTTACATTAATGTCGCTCTCTTTATCTCTAAAAAACATAAAAGCAGATACCCCATTTATTACAATACCAATTGCAGCTATTATGGCAAGGCTTAAACCGGGTAATGGCTGTGGGTTTTGAAACCTAAAAATGGCTTCATAACCAATAGCACCAATTGAGATAAGTAAAATAATTGCATTGAGTAATGAAATTAAGATGGAAGATTTTTTATACCCATAAGTATATTTTTCTGTTGATTTTGATTTGGATACTTTGAAGGCAATCATGGCTAATGTTAAACCTGCCACATCCAAAAAGTTATGTCCGGCATCAGAAAGTAATGACAAAGAATTAATGCGTAATCCAATTATAATTTGAATAATTACATATATTAAGTTTAGAACAATTCCTATAATAAATGCTTTATTTAAATTAGTAATTACAGGCGCATGGCTGTGGCTATGCCCTGCGTGATTATCGTGAGAATGATTATGTGCCATCTTTTTTATTTAAAATTCTACATGTCCTCTTATTGCAAATACATGCACAGGGCCACGGTCTTTGTTGTAAGCAGGATTGTTTACAAACTGATAATCTGCCGAAATGAAAAACGAATTTGCAATTTTTGCTTTATAATAAATTTCTGTAATAGCCTCTCCTCCATAGTTCAATTTTCCATCTCCAATAATAAAGCCATATAAACCTACGTTCAAAAATGCCTTATGGTCGTTTGATATGCCATTAATTACTTGTGCTAAACCAATAATATCATTAGGTCTTTTCCAGCTATTTCCATTTATGTTTATACCGGTACTAAAACTTCTGTCAATTTCTGTAAATGCCCATGTGGCGGTTTTGCCATCATTCCAACTGGTTTTTAAAAATGCACCAATAGTATTAGAAAACTCTTTTTCTGCGTTTATGCCCAAGCCATATTTTATGCCACCATATTTCTTCCATTCCATTTCTCCGGTATAAACTTTTATGCTTGAACTGTCTCCGGCTTTTACATTGGTTAATGTGGTATTATAGGTAGGCGCCTGGGACATAGTTCTAAAAGCCAATATCCTTATTTTGGCCGGATGTTTTGTTTTAAATATTTTTTCTACCTCTAAAGTTTCCGAATGTGCTTTTGTTATTTTATAATCCAATTTTAAACCATTTGCCTTACGGGGAACAAGCACAGATGAAAAGCGTAATGCATATGCAGGCTGTATTAATTCTGCTACAAAACCCTGGGTATATCCACGGGTATCTGCAGGGTAATCCCAAGCGCCATTGCTCATTAAAGCCCAGTTCATAAACTGCGAACGTGGGTCGTGGCTGTAGTAATTGTTGTCAAACATATCTGACAAACCAAACTTACCTGCCGTAATAGTAATTCTTGAAGAAGGTATTTTTTCTTCCACCTGGTTAACACCAGATGCCACAACTTCATAGGCTGTATTTTTTAATGCTATATGTTGTCTCACAAATAATCTTGCTATGTAGAGCACAGGTTCTGTACTTCCAATGCGAAAAGTTTCGCCATTAGTAAAGCCTGCTATGCCTTTAGCAGAACTGATACCTGAGCCTCCTGTGATTTCAGGATTAAAATACAAAGCTCCGTTTTTCCAAAGCTTACGTCCTACAAACAAGGTAGATGTTAGCGATAGTTTTCTCTTTTCTACTTCATTACTTAGGCTGTTGTCTCCGGAATATTTTGCCTTAAAAGATGAGTGTGTTTGATTGATAGCAGTTAACTGGAAATGATAACTCCATTTATTATTACTATCTAAAGTTGTTTGCGAAAATGCTGTTATGGATGTTGCCATAACAGCAACAAGTAAAATTATTTTGTTCATTGGTTGTGCATGTAGGTACTGATTGCTATTTATAAAATTGTTCCTTTTAAAAGAATGGCGGCTATGGTAAAATAAA
>JAYTCO010000425.1:0-18436 GCA_043736415.1 Ferruginibacter sp.
AGTGTAAAAAGAAGATTTACGAAAATATAAAAGAATAAAATTATTAGAAAAAAACGCCAACCTGAAATAGAGAGCATGCTGTGAAACCAACTTACTCTGGCAAAAAAACCAATCCCTTTTTTTTCTATATTTGGAGTACCATCATGGTTTAAAAACCTGCCACCATAACTTGCAGCGTTTGAACCAAAGCCTGTATTTTCTGTTTTAGTCTGTTCAGTTTCTATTTGTTTATGAAGCGCCATTTTCTATAAATTAAAGTATCTTTTATTTGTAAAACGGTAATTTCTTTAAAGCAAAGCCGATTAAAATTGCAGTAAGTACAAAAACTATTATAAGAAACTGTATCTGCGAAAAATAATACTTTAGAAAGAAAAAACAAAGGTATAAAATGCCTACACTAAAAAAGAGTTTAGCTAAAAATGTAAATGGAACTAAATCGGTTATATTTACGTTGATTAATTTTGCTGAATGCCACATATAATAAAACACTTGTAAGTAAGTAGAAACTACAATAGACAAAACCACTCCTGCAACACCAAAGGCGGGGTAGAGGAGCGTCATTAAAAGCAGCGCTAAAAGAATATCCATTACAGAGCCAGCCAAGATTTTATTTGTATTGTTGTAACACTGTAATATAACAGTGTAGTGGTTTATACGCAGCGGAATAATAAAAATACTGATAAGGAAAATCGGTACTGATTCGTTGTACTTATTGTTGAATATTACAGAGAACGCCTCTTTATGCACTATTAACAGCATAAAAAAAACAGGAAATGAAATGTAGGAAAGTAATTTAAAACCTTCTTTAAAAATAAGGGCAGAGGTTTTTTTATCTGCAATGTTGTGGCTTATTTTAGTAAGCATAAAAGTTTCCACAGTGCTTATTAAAACAGCAAATAAAGGAATTTCAATAGTGCCATTTACAAAGATTGCAAAGTTTGCTGCACTTAGTAAAAATATAACATAAATCTTATCAAGCCAACGTGCAATTACACCAACAACTTCATTTACCCCTAAGTAAAGCCAATTTTTAAAAAATATTTTGAATTGTGTGGAATGGTACTCAACAGTTTCCGATTGTTTTACAAAAAACATTAATAAAGATTTAGCTGCAAGCAGAACTAACAAACAAAAAATAAGATTTTGGAGATTAAATATTAAAAAGTAAAAGTATAAATGAATACCAAAAAATAATATGCAGTAAATAAAATTTGCAGTGAAGTAAAGATTTAGCTGGTTGCGCTTTATTAAAAAAGTATCTGCAAGGGTTGTAATAAATTGTAAAAAGATAAAAAAAAGTATAGAAATTTTGATGGATGCAGAGAGATTATCTGCTGAAAAATAAAAAACCCCTGCAACAAATACAAATAATAGCAAATAACAAATAGCAATTTTTTTTTTAAACCTTTGTAAAAAAAAATTAAACACGACATCCCTATTTGCCAGAATTATTGAAGGCATTGCAAAGGCAGTTATAATGTTTAAAACGTTGCTGTATATGTAAAATGTTTGGAATTTTCCATATTCATCGTAAGATATTTTTCTAGAATAAAGTATGGAAATAACAGTTAAAATAAGAAGGGGTAATATTCTCCCTATAAAAATGGGTATAAAATTTCTTTTTAAATTAAGCTTTACAGAAATAGTATTGTACAAAGCTGTTTTCAAGACTTTACTGTTTTTATAAGAAAGGTCGTTGGTTTTTTTGCTATTTTATTTGCGAGCCTGTCAACTAATTTCCAAAAGCGAAATGGTAAAAAAGATAGTAAATTATACAGGCGCAATTTTAAAAAGTATTTATTGCAAAAAGCATCTGTACTAATTATTGTTGTGGTTGTTTTAAACAGAGCTGTTATATTTTTTTCATTAAAGCTATGCAAGTGTGCATTTTTAGGTGTTGGCTTGTTACAATGTACGCAAAGAAAATATTCAATTTTCTCGTTGTAAGGAGTTACTAATATTAGCGTACCACCGGGTTTTATTTTTTGTAAAAGGCTATCAACAAACAAAGCCGGATCAAATACATGTTCTATAACTTCAGAGGCTACAATACAATCGAAACAATTATTTTTAAAAGGAAGATTAAAAGCATCGCATACAATACCTGCATGGTTTTCATGAGGAAATTTTGATAAAGTTTTTGTAGGATTTGTGATGGAAATATCAGACGAAACAATTTGTTTTCCGTGTTGTAAAAAATGTTCTGCCAACCAACCACTGCCACAGCCAATGTCTAAGATACTTAGCGCATTTTCTGGAACAGCATTTATAATAGCTTGCCTGCTTCTTCTGCGTTCGTTTTTTGTTACATAAGGTTCATCGTCGTTAAAATAATCGAACTGGGCTGCATCTGTTTCATAATGATTTATATAGTCAAAACTAGAATCAAAGTTTTTATGTAATTCAGTTTCGTGCTGCTTTATTTGGCGGGCAGCATCTATCATTATTGCAATATTATTTTTAATAAAATATTTATTGCCATTAGCGGGTTTAAGAAAATCGTTTTCGGGAGAGATTATTAATTCTTCCCCAGAATATGGATCAACCAATTTTGAAATTAAAAATTGTTTCATAAATAATTATGCAAAATAATTATAGAATTTGAAGTGAAGTTCTAAAATTAATTAATAATAAATGAAAAGGTTTTTTTTATACAAAGTGTTCAAATCTTCAAAACCTTAGTTTATAATTTGCGTTTTATTTATCCTCGCATATTTCTTTTTCTTTATAAAAAAAATGGATTCAGTTTTTCCTTCCTGTAATGGAATGTTTGCTCTTGTAAAGACCAAGCCTTTTAAAACCACCACTATTGCCGTGCAACTAAATAATAGCCTCATACGTTGTACTAAAAATCTATAGCGTAGAAAAGATTTTTTTAAACCTCAATTACATTCTACAGCCGTTATGTTGTAAATAATAAGCAGGTTTTTTTAAACAACTACATGAAATAAAATCTTTTAGCATTGGTCAAAAAGAATTTTTATATAAAATAATAATACCTGATAGTATTGATGTAAAATTGTTTCCAGGCTGGCTTATACATTACGCCTATGAGGATGCGTCTAAAAATTTAATACTTGAGTTTGTAAAATAAGAATTTAGTTTTTTAAACAATAAAATTCTTTTAACTGATTCCACCACCTTATTTAAATTTAAAGTTTCTATTGGCGATGTCATTTATTGATACTGATATAAAAAGTAAGCTTAAAATTTTATTAAGCATTTTATTTATTGAATATCTAACCGTTCAATTTTCTGGTATTAGCTTCTGCCGTTTAAATGGTAATTTCCTATTTAGTATTGGAGTAGATCCTTTTTTTTGACGGTTTATATTGCTAAATTTTCTCAAACAATTTTAGAAAATACTTGGTTAGCTATTTTATGCGTTGCCTATACTATTTTGAGTTTTATCAGATGTTAATCTATATTTAATATAACATCCATCATTTTCAAGAATATTATTTTTGAGCGGTACAATACTGGAGTTTATTCTTTCAGTTGGTTTTTTTTACTAAATGATTTGACCCCTGTCTTGCAACAGCAATTTTGATATTTGATCTCTCTAATTGGTTTATAATGGACATTGCTCCGGTAAGGCAAGTTGCTTTTATTTGTACACTTTTTTTTAGTCAGAAATTCTGATGGCAGAATCAATTTTGATTTTTAAACCCTTTATTTTAAATGTTTTATGATTATTTTACAATGCAAACTTTGTGTTTAAAACAAAAGTATAAACCATATTTTTCATTCACATTTTTTTTCATGGCACGGTAATTGAAAATACCGCTAAAAATAATTTAGCTATGAAAAAAATAACTTTCTTGTGTCTTTTTGCAATATCATTTTTTGCAACTGAAGCACAAACAAAAAAAAATAAGAAATCTAAAAAACAGCCAAATAAAGAAACAGTAGCAAAGGCAAAATTTATAAAGGCTGAGGCTCAAAAAAAATTCTTAAGAGACTCAGTTATGTTAGGGATGAAAATGGAAGATTCACTTAGAATAGCCGGTGATAATCTTTCAGATTTACAAAAAGATAGTTTAAGCTTGGTTTACAGACAAAATGGGTTAAAAGATATTGATAGCTTAAATAAAATTAGATATGCAACAATAGCAAAATCCCGGAGTGAAGTTGATATAACAGATAAAACCCAGATGGATATTAACAGAGCTGCAAAATTAAATGATTATCAAGGTAAGCAGGTAAAATATATAAATCAAACTTATACGGAAAAGGCTAAGATCTTAATTAATGGTGTTGATCCGCAAACAAAGAAACAAGAATTGGCATTGTTAAACGAAGAAAGACGAAATAAAATCAGATTAATTGTAGGTAAATCCCGTGAAAGAAAATTAGAAAATGAACGCAAAGATTATTTTAAAAAGAACACAGCCGATGAATCAAATGCATGGATAAATATCGCAGAAAGTGTTGCTCAAAAATAATAATTAAAATTCAATATCAATTTAATAACTAAAAGGAAAGCCGTTGCATTTTGCAGCGGTTTTTTTGTTCGTAACAAATTTGATTGCACAATAAATAGATGGTGTAATTTTCCGTTATGAATTTATTGATACCTATTCTTATTATTTATTTAATCCTTTTAGTATCAATTTGTATTCGTATAATCTTTGAAACACACAGTACCAATAAAACACTTGCGTATTTGTTGTTTTGTACATTCATTCCAGTAATTGGAATAACTTTTTACATCACATTTGGAGTTAATTATTGGAAAGTAAAAAAATACAACAAAAAATCAGATGCTGATAAAAAATTACTTCTAAAAATTGAACAACATATTAAACAGTTTAGCGAGGTAACAGTAATTAGTACTGATGATGCTGTTAAACAAAATGCTGAATTATCTTCCATGCTTTTAAGGGATCTTGGCAGCCCTTTAACAGCAGGCAATAAAATTAAATTACTTATAAACGGAGAGAATAAATTTCCAAATATGTTGCAGGCAATTAAAAATGCAAAACAACATATTCATTTAGAATATTATATTTATGAGTGTGATATAATTGGGCTTGAATTGATAGAGATCTTAATCGAGAAAGCAAAGCAGGGAATAGAGGTTAAAATGATTTATGATGATTTTGGCAGCCCTACTATTAAGAAAAAAATAGAAAGCAGATTAAGAGATGTCGGCATTGAGATATTTCCATTTTATAAAATTCAGTTTTATTTTTTTGCCAACAGAATAAATTACAGAAACCACCGTAAAATAGTTGTTGTAGATGGTTGTACAGCTTTTGTTGGAGGTATAAATGTCAGTGACAGATACATTAATAAAAACGAGCATGATTTATTTTGGAGAGATACGCATGTAAGAATTGATGGACCAGCCGTATATTATCTGCAATATCTTTTTATGGCAGACTGGCATTTTTGTTGCGGCAAATATTTTGTTGCATATGAAAAATATTTTCCGGTAATCAAACCCTTTATAGAAAACAGCTATGCACAAATAACTGCAAGCGGCCCAAACTCTATACAGCCATCAGTCATGTACAGCATTCTACAGGCAATATATTTGGCAAAAAATGAAATACTGATTACCACACCATATTTTATACCGGGTGACAGTATTAATGATGCACTAAAAATTGCTGCTTTAAGTGGATTAAAAGTAAAATTACTTGTGCCGGGCGTATGCGATTCTAAAATAGTAAATGCAGCATCTCAAAGTAATTACAACGATTTATTAATTGCCGGCGTTGAAATTTATTTATATCAAAAAGGTTTTGTACATGCAAAAACAATGGTAACGGATGGTAAACTTGTTATATTGGGAACGGCAAATATGGATCGGAGAAGTTTCGATTTAAACTTTGAAGTTAATGCAATTTTTTATGATACTAAAACGGCAAATGAACTGAGAACTGTATTTTTTAATGATCTACAATCTTCAGAAAAAATTAATAAAGAGCAATGGATACAAAGAAAATGGCATCTACAATTTCCTGAAAAATTAGCCAGATTGTTATCACCGGTTTTGTAATGAGTTCCCCTTAATTCTATCTATTAGGGAATTAAAAGATTGTCTGTCCCATTTTGCAAATCTTCCTCTTTGTACAACCAACGTATTATCAACGTTAGGCTGCAGATAATAATAAAAAGCATAATTTTCCAAAGGGTTTTGCCATCCTATAATTTGTCCAAATCTTAAATCATAAAATACCATACTGTCTTTTCGCTGTTCTATTGTATAAAATCCCTGCGAAAATCGAATCAGTTTATTCAGTTGATCAGGTTCCTTAACAAGATGGATTAAATTATTATGTTGAGGTTTAAAATGAAGTTCCAGGCTTGGTTGCTTATCGAATACAGAACGGTAACCTGTATAAAAACCACTGTCATTTCCTGCAGCTATAAACCAAAGCCATGTTTGCAAAGGGGCAGGGGTAATTAATAATTTATTAAAATTAATGTTTTGTGCAGCAAGAATTTTTTCTGTTTCAGCTGTTACATATAATTTATTTGCAAGAGAATACAATAGGTATAAAAAAGGAATAATTAATCCTGTTTTCCAAATCCATTTTCTGACTGTACTTTTTTGTTTTATAAATAACAGCATTAATAATGCTATACCAGGAATGATAGAGAAAAATGGATCGGCAACATAAATTGTATTGAAGGAAATTCTTACATGGCTAAAAGGTTCCAACCAGCCTACGCCATAATTATTAAAAGCATCAAGAAATAAATGAATAAAAATTACCGATCCAATAAATAGTATCCATTTTTTTAAACTGATGTTATGAGGTTTGTGAAGGCTGTAGGCAAACCCTGCAATTATAGGCGTTATAAGCAATGCAAATAATAAAGAATGTGTAATGCCACGATGAGCAAGCAAATTATCTGAAGTTTTTAACCAAAAAGATGCTATAAAATCAACATCAGGAATGCTTTGTGCGAGTATGCCCCATAACATTGCTTTTTTGCCAACGGTTTTTCCTGCAAAGGCTTCACCCATGCATGCCCCGAGTGCTATGTGTGTAAGTGAATCCAGTTTATTAATTTAAAAATTAAAAATAGGTACTGCTCAAAATATTTCTCTACTGTTTTATTTAATATTTATTACAACCATTTAATGCAAACAGGTTTACCAACAGAAATTCTGTTGCCTGTATCAGTTAATAATCCTGTTGTAATATTCCTTTTAAAAATTACTACTTCATTGCTGTTTTGGTTTGCAACCAATAAATATTTTCCTGAAGGATCAAAATTAAAATTTCGTGGAGCTAAACCTAAAGAAGATTGATGTGTTATCAAAGAAAGATGACCGTACTTTTTATTGATTTTAAAAATAGCTATTGTATTGGATTCTCCACGAATGCTGGCATATAAAAAATTACCATCCGGGGAAATATGAATGTCCGCACTTCCTGCCACTCCTTTAAAATTTAACGGTAAGCCCGAAACAGTTTGTATTTCTTTCAACACATTATTTTTAACTGAATAAAGCCCAATTTTCCCGGTTAATTCCTGTACAACATACATAAAACGTCCATCTGCTGAAATATCAATATGCCTTGGGCCTGAGCCGGCATTAGTCGAAATAAATTTTTGTAACGTTGGTTTTACTTTTCCTGTATGTTCGTCAAAATTATAACCCATTATTTTGTCGGTACCAAGATCAGTAACGTACAATACTTTATTATCTTTTGTTAAAAAGGTTGAATGTACATGAGGCGAGTTTTGCCTTGCAGTATCAATACTTTTTCCTTGCTGTTGTATTATTTGTGTGGCTTGCTGAAGTTCTCCATTTTCATTTACAGGAAGCACAGCAAAATTACCACTGCTGTAATTGCCTGTAACAACCCATTTACCGGTTTTATCAATTGTAATATAACAAGGGTCATTTCCTTCTGAAGATTGAGAATTTATTTTTGTAAGAATACCATTTTTTTTATCAAAAACAAATGAAGTTACAGAACCACCTTTTCCATTTATATCTGCATTTTCGTTTACGGCGTACAAATATTTTTTATTTGGAGATATTGTCAGGTAAGATGGATTAGATGTTTTTACATGACTTACTTCTTTTGCAGAACCATTTAAGTTGTCGAAATTGTAAACGTAAATCCCTTCGCTTTTGGGTGAATCGTATGTGCCGATTATAAGATAATTATTTTGTGAAAAACCATTCAGCACACACATAAAAAGAATAGAAAAAAATATATATTTCATGAAGGGTAAATTATTACTTTAAAATTTGCAAATGGAATTAAATCTACATAAATAATTATAAAAATGATGCATTTTGTAGTTACAGGTAAAATTTAGAGAAAAGGTAAAAAAAGAACTGTTAACTTTTTATTATTGCATTCGCAGCTAATATTTAAACTTTGTATATTTGTTTTAGAACTAATACTAATAATGCAGACAACAAATAAGAGGAGCTGGCTAAAAAAAGTTTTTGTAATAATATTGGTATTATTACTCGCTGGGGGTATAGGTATTTATTTAATTTTTACTGAAAAATTTGAAGATACACAAAAGCAGTCTGCGGCTTTTTCAATTAGTGCAGATGAACTTTTAAAAGAATTTCAGACTAATGAAAGTGCTGCCAATAAAAAATATATTGAGAAAATAATTCTTGTTAATGGTAAAATTGTGGAGACTGAAACAGTTGATTCAGCTATTAATATAAAAATGAAGGACACTTTAACAGGTTCCTATATTATTTTTGCTTTTCAGGACCAACACATAAAAGATGCAAAAAAATTAAAGGAAGGTGATAATGTTTCTATAAAAGGTTCTTGCAGTGGTGGTATTTACAGTAAAATATTAGAAACAGAATTTATAAGTTTTAAACGTTGTGCATTAAATAAATAAAAACTAAAAAAAATAAAATATGAAAAAATCTATTATCCTTTTTGCAATGGTTGGTTTAACAACTTTGGCATTTGCACAAAAGAAACAAACAACCACTTCCGCAACTATCATTTTTGATGCAACCACCAGCTTAGATAAATTACCAAAAGCTGATAATAAAACTGTTGTTGCAAGCCTAGATACCAAAACGGGTAATCTAGCTTTTGAATCTGTAATAAAAAGTTTTACATTTTCAAATCCAAAAATGCAGGAGCATTTTAACGGAGATAAATGGATGGATTCAGATAAGTTTGCAACTGCAACTTTTAGTGGCAAAATAACAAATCTATCTGCTGTAAATTTTAAAAAAGACGGTACTTACAATGCTAATGTTACCGGAGACCTTTCTTTGCACGGTATTACAAAACCTGTTACTACAGTAGCATCCATTACTGTTTTAGGCAAAACAATAAGCACTACAACAAATTTTTCTGTAAAGCTTGCAGATTATGGAGTGAACGGTGGAGCAATTGCTGCTGGTAAAGTTGCAACTGAACCAAAAATTTCAGTGACAGCAGATTTTAAATAATTTGATTTAAACAAAAAGCCCTCATCAATTGCAAATTGTGTGAGGGCTTTTTTATTCCTTATAATTTAAGGGCAGATAAAAAATTCGTAATTTGATTGTAAAAATATAATTTTTACACTTTAAAATCTTAGACAAAAAATGACAAGAAAAGACAAGAAACTTATCTAGCTGTCAAACAATTTTGAAAAAAATTTAAGAAAGTTTTCAGCACCACCTTTTTCAGATACACTATTGAACTCCTGTTTTTCCATTCTTACAAATTGCCGGTAAGTTGCTATTCCAAATAAGATAAACAGAATAACAAGTACTGAAGTAAAAATTAATAAGTCAAGATTTTCCATGCTACTTTTTCTTTTTAATATTTAGATAAATTAAAGTAACAATAATAGTTGGTGGCCATAAGCCAAGAAAAATTGCTCGGTCATGATCTTTCAAAATAACATAATAATATTCAGATACAAAAATCAGTACTAGAGCACTTAAGAATATAAACAACTCGATTATTTTTAACATTGGTTTGATTTATAAAGTGAATGTAGGTTAATTAATACTTTTAATTAAATTATGGCAAAATTAGGTTGTTCCAACTAACATACATTAGTTTTGTAATAAATATTTCTGCAATGAATAAGGTTTTAACTGCATGGATTACTGTTTACGATAATTTTGAAAACAGATGGGTTAACATACAAAAATCCAAAGTAATCAGTAATGCCATAATCTTTTTTTTCTTTGTTGGTATTGTGATATCGGTCATTTCCCATTTTAATTTAATTTCTCTTAAAGTGGGGAAGTTTTTCGCTATAGAACTTGCATTTAGTGTACTGCTTTTAAGTGAAATTTTTGATCTTGTATTTATTCTCACACATTCAGTAGCAGATTCAGTTGGCAAACAATTTGAAATTGTTTCCTTAATTCTGTTAAGGGGCTCATTTAAAGAACTTGGTCATTTACCTGCTGCAATCAGATGGGATTTGAATACTCTTTTGGATTTAATGCCACTTATTGCCGATGCATTTGGTGCAGTAATTATTTTTTTAATTACCGTTTTATTTTACCGCTCTCAACGTCATGTACAAATAACTAATAATGAAGCAGAAAAGAATAAGTTCTTCTTACAAAAAAAACTTATTGCTTCTGCTTTACTAATAATATTTTTAAGCCTGGCAGTTTATATGTTAATCATATTATTATCACAGGGTCATATCATAAACATATTTAATTCTTATTACACGGCGCTAATTTTTTCAGATATTTTAATTTTGATCGTATCTCTCAGGTACAGTAACCTCTACATCCATTTATTCAGATATTCATCTTTTGCACTGGCCACAGTTATTATCCGTATTTCGCTTTCTGCTCCAAAATATTTTAATGTATTATTATCAATAGCAGCAGGATTGTTTGTATTGCTCGTTTCTAACATCTACAATAATCTAAATAAAACGATTATTAAAATACAGGATGACCAGTAAAACGAATTACAAAAAGCTATATTTTAAACATCTTTTTATTTGCATACAAATTGAATTTTACTAAAACATTTAACGGTACATCACTAAGTTTTATTCGTTATTTTTGCACACTAAAACACCACGCAGATAAGCGTTTACATGAAGAATATTAGAAATTTTTGCATTATTGCACACATTGACCACGGAAAAAGTACCCTTGCAGATAGACTTATACAAAGCACCAATACAATTGGAGAACGTGACATGCAGGCGCAGGTTTTGGATGATATGGATCTTGAAAGAGAAAAAGGAATTACCATTAAAAGCCATGCAATACAAATAAATTATCCTTACAAGGGAGAACAATATATTCTTAATCTAATTGATACTCCAGGCCATGTCGATTTTAGTTACGAAGTGAGCCGTGCATTGGCAGCATGCGAAGGTGTTTTACTTTTGGTTGATGCTACACAGGGAATACAGGCACAGACCATAAGCAATCTTTATTTGGCAATTGAGAATAACCTTGAAATAATACCGGTTATCAATAAAATAGATATGGAGGGTGCAATGATACCCGAAGTAACTGATGAAATTATAGAATTGATAGGTTGCAAGGCAGAAGATATTGTATTGGCAAGTGGTAAAACCGGTATTGGTATTGATGAGGTTTTTGCTGCAATTATTGAGCGCATTCCGGCACCAAAAGGCGACCCGAATGCACCATTGCAGGCTTTAATTTTTGACAGTGTTTTTAATAGCTTTAGAGGAATAATTGTTTACTACAGAATATTTGCAGGCAGTTTAAAAAAAGGGGAGAAGGTAAAATTCTTTAGTACTGACCAGACATATTTTGCCGACGAGGTTGGTATTTTAAAACTCGGCATGGAAAAAAGAGAAGAGGTTTTTTGTGGCGATGTGGGTTACATTATTACCGGTATTAAAAATGCAAAAGAGGTTAAAGTCGGTGATACACTTACAAGTGTTGCTAATCCAACTACTGAAAGAATTGATGGTTTTGAAGATGTAAAATCGATGGTATTTGCAGGTATTTTTCCGGTAGATACCGATAAATTTGAAGAGCTGAGAGACTGTATGGAAAAACTACAGCTTAATGATGCATCTCTCACCTTTGAGCTTGAAACCTCGCAGGCATTGGGCTTTGGCTTTCGTTGCGGCTTTTTAGGTTTGCTGCACATGGAAATTATTCAGGAGCGTTTGGAGCGTGAGTTTAACCAAACAGTTATTACAACCGTACCAAACGTAAGTTTTATTGCGCACACAACAAAAGGCGAAATCATACAGGTCCACAACCCCGGTACATTGCCTGACCCGAGCCGAACAGAAAAAATTGAAGAGCCATATATTAAAGCACAAATAATTTCTAAGCCGGAATATATTGGTAATATTATGACGCTCTGCATCAGCAAACGGGGCATGTTAATACACCAGGGCTATTTATCGCCAACCCGTGTTGAGCTTACATTTGAAATGCCGCTTACAGAAATTGTATTTGATTTTTACGATAAATTAAAATCACAAACAAGAGGGTATGCATCATTTGATTATCACCCTATCGGTTTTAGAGATGCAGATATTGTGCGTATGGATATACTGTTGAATGGCGAAAAAGTAGATGCATTGAGTGCGCTGATACACAGAAGCCGTTCGGCTGAATTTGGTCGCAAGCTTTGTGAAAAACTAAAAACCTTATTGGATAAACAACAGTTTCAGGTGGCTATACAGGCTGCAATTGGCGCAAAAGTTATAGCCCGTGAAAATATTAGCGCTATGCGTAAAGATGTAACTGCAAAATGTTATGGTGGTGATATAAGTCGGAAACGTAAGTTGTTGGAAAAGCAAAAAGAAGGTAAAAAAAGAATGAGGCAGATAGGAAATGTAGAAGTACCGCAGGAAGCATTTTTGGCGGTATTGAAGTTAGATGATTAAGACAATTTCCAAAATCCTCTAAAAGGGAATTTAGTTTTAATAATTTAATTTATAATCTTTTTTATAAGTCTAATTGCCGGACAAAAAGCAAACTTTTTGTCCGGGCTAAAACACAGCTTTAATCAACATCGTTGTGTCACTCACTTGTACGGTATACCATTATTCATCTTTTATTACGTTTTAGCTTAAAAATTGAATATGCTTGTATTAATAGTTGGTATTTATATAAAATAGTTGTACCTCTTCTTCTAAGTAATTATTTACTAAAATGTTAATAGAAAATAAATAACGCTAAAAAAATAATACTCTAAAAGTCCCACTAGCGGCTTGAGTGTGCTATATGAAATTTTTTCCCGAATCTGCCTTACAACAATTGGAGTTCAACAAAATAAAAGAACTGCTTGCACAACATTGCCGTACAGAATATGCCATTTTAAAAGCAAATGACCTGCGTATACATACGCTCAAATCTTACATAGAACTTGAGTTACAACAATCCAATGAGTTTAAATTAATATTGGACAGTGGTGGTCATTTCCCCAATGATTTTACAACAAATATTTCAAGAGACTTAAAATTATTAGGCATACCCGGCGCATCACTTTCCGGTGAACAGTTTATACTTATCCGAAGGCTTACAACAAGCATCGAAAACATTTTTCGTTGGTTTACGGTGGAAATAAGAGAAACGTTTCCAGGCCTAACAAAAGTGATTGATCAAAATTATTATGAGAAAAATATAAAGGTTTTAATAGACGAAATTTTAGATGAAACCGGAACAGTAAAAGACAAAGCAAGTGATACTTTGCATGATATCCGTATGAAGCTTTATAAAAAGCGTGGGGAGTTAAGAAGAATGTTCGATCGGATAGTTGCAAGACTAAACAAGCAGGGTTTTCTTGCAGATATTGAAGAAAGTTTTATGAACGGCCGCCGGGTTTTGGCAGTAATGGCTGAACAAAAAAGAGTTGTAAAGGGTGTACTCCACAGCGAAAGTGAAAGCCGCAAAACCAGTTTTATAGAACCCGAAGAAACAACAGAATTAAACAACGAAATCTTTTCGTTGGAGTATGAAGAAACCAAAGAAATCTACCGCATTCTTCGTATGCTTACACAGCAGGTTGGCATGTATGCAACTTTATTAAAAAGCTATTTGGATGTAGTAGGAGAATATGATTTTATAAGAGCAAAGGGAAAACTTGCGCAGGAAATGAATGCCGCACATCCACAATTAGTGGAGCGTGCACACCTTCATTTAATAAAAGCATATCATCCTTTGCTGTATCTATTTAATAAGAAGAATGGCAAGCCAACCTTTCCTACAGATATTTTGTTAAATGACGATGCAAGTATTCTTGTTATAAGCGGACCAAATGCTGGTGGAAAAACCGTTACCATGAAAACGGTTGGGTTGCTGCAGGTAATGCTGCAAAGCGGTTTGTTGGTGCCCGCAGATGCTGAAAGCACAATGGGGATTTTTAAACAGATTTTAATTCATATTGGCGATACGCAGAGCATAGAATTTGAATTGAGTACTTATTCATCGCACTTAAAAAATATGAAGCATTTTATAGAAAATGCCAATGGTAAAACATTATTTTTTATTGACGAATTGGGCAGTGGCAGTGATCCAAATTTAGGTGGTGCGTTTGCAGAAGTAATTATGGAAGAGCTGGCTTTTAAACATGCTTATGGTATTGTGACCACACATTATCTTAACCTAAAAGTAATGGCTAACAAAGTAAAGGGCATTATAAACGGTGCGATGCAGTTTGATGAAGAAAAATTATTACCACTGTATAAACTGCAAATTGGTAAGCCGGGCAGTTCGTACACATTTTCTATTGCTGAAAGAATTGGTTTAGATAAAAAATTAATAAGCCGAGCCAGAAAATTAGTTGATGAAGACCAGTTTAGGTTGGATAAATTATTAAACCGTACGGAGCAGGATCTTCAAAAACTGGATGCTGAAAAAATAACTTTATCCGAGCTCTTAAAAGAAAACGAAGCGCTAAAAAAAGAAATGCAGCGGGTTGTAAAAAAAGAAACGCATCAGCAGGATATGGAGCGCATGCAGGAGCAAAATAAAATTTCTGCAGAAAAAATAGATTATTTAAAAGACATGGAACGCCGCCTGAAAGCGATGGTGGTAGAGTGGCGCAAGGCAGAAGATAAAGACAGTGTCGTAAAAATGATACAGGCATTGCTGTTTAATCAAAAAGAAAAACTGCAGCAGCAAAGCCAAAAGAAAAAGCTTAACGAAAAATTTATAGAAATAGAAGGGGAAATTAAAGTTGGCGACAAAGTAAAAATGCGCCAAAACAGACAGATAGGAATTGTAAAAGAAATTAAAGGAAAGAAAGCAGTTCTTCAGGTTGGCATTATGCCCATGACTGTTTTGCTGGAAGACCTTACAATTGTGAAGGACAAGGAAATTAAAGAATAAAGTTTATTTACACTAATGACTGTATAAACATTACTTCAATTTTAAAAAATCTTGCAGGTCCGCTACAGGGTTGTTAATACAACCTATTATTGGTGTATTAAGTGATAGAACCCGGAATCCAAAATTTGCAAGAAGAAAGCCTTATTTTTTTATTGGTGCTATAATGTTCAGAATTGCATTGTTTGCTTTTCAAAAAATTAAAGATGCTGATATACCCCTTGTTTTTTTTGATAAAGTACAAGAAGAAAAAAATTACAATAAAGTTTCTATTGATGATGAAGCAGTAGCAACATTGGCTGCAGAATTATTATTACAGAAAAATAAAAAAATATAGTTGCTATTTTTGGTCATGAAAAATATAAAAAACACGTTCACGTTACAAAGCTTTTCAAAAAATTATGGATTTGCAAAAAGATGTAAATGTTGTAAATGAATTTTGTGAAACATCGGAAACAGCAAAAAAATTAACTAATAAATATTTACTAAAAAGCATATGCCGGATGCTGTTTTTTGTATGAGCGATGAAATATTAATTGGAGTAGTAAAATCTTTAAATGATTTAAAAATAAATATTCCCGAAGCTGGAGCAGTACTTGCATTAAGTGATGGTTTTTTGCCTAAAATTTATACTCCGGAAATATCATATATTGAAACAAGTGGTTACAAACTCGACAAACTGGCTTTTGCAAAAATGATAAATTGTTTCAACGGGATAAATGAAAATACTGAAAATTTTACAAAAAGTGTACTTGTAAAAGGAGGGTCTTTGTAAACTAATTCTTAATAACTATAACTAAAATTCGCTTTTAATATAAATATTAATTGAGCTAAAATTCTGGGTATCGATAGTTCATCCTGAATTTAAAAGTCTTTTTTATAAAAAGAATTTATAGCAAAACAAATATTTATTTCTTTTTAAAACTACAAAACAAAAAGTTTTAGGTTGTATGAAATGGTGTTGTATGGTCTTCCTCAATACACTTGATCCTTTCAAAAGCTATTTTAAATCTTGCGGACATTGATGCTTTTGAGTATTGCTTTACATTTAAGCCACTGCACATTGTCGGACCATTTTCTGAAAATGTACCAAGGATTAAATAGCCATCTTTTTTAATAGCATTTTGAGCAATTAAAACGTATTTATAAATTTGATTTTCGGTTGTAAGAAAATGAAAGGCAGCTCTGTCAAGCCAAAAATAAAATTTTACCGGTGGTTTAAAATCTGTAACATCTGATACAATCCAATGTATTTTAGATGCGCTTTTACCTAACCTTTGTTTTGCTTTTTCTATTGCCTTTGCAGAAATATCAAGCACCCAAATATTAGTATAACCTTTGGCAATCAATGCATCTACAAAATGGCTGTCACCTCCGCCAATGTCAATAATGTTTGCACTTAAAGGAAGATTAAATAATTCTACAAACTCCATTGAAGTTTTAGGATATTGCTGAAACCAACTTACTTCATCTGCTGCTTTAGTGCTGTATACTTTATCCCAATGTTGCTGTTTAATAATATTCAAGGCAATATATTTATAGGAACTGTTTAATGTTCTCGCCCAGATCAAAAACCTTTACAATGCCATTTAATTGTGAATGAATTAATGAACTTGCCGCTGCACTTCTATAACCTCCAGCACAATGAACAACAATTGGCTTATCTGTGGGAATTTCATTAATCCGATTTCTTACTTCTGCCAGAGGAATTGCGATGCTGTTTTTAAAAATCTTTCCTTCTTTTACCTCTGAAGTATTTCTAACATCAACAATAGTGTAATTCTGTTGATGGTCTTTGAACTCATCTACATTAATTTTTTCTTCTTTTATAATGCCACCATTAATCACAAATCCTTCTGCCACTTGGGTTTCATAACCAATAGCAGCCGTTCTTTCTAACATTGTTTGTAACTGCGCTTTGCTTTCGCTTACCAAGTAAAACTTTTCATTTGGTTTGATGATGCTGCCTAACCAAGTTTCAAATTTTCCATCTTCCATCAGGTTAATTGAATTTGGCAAATGTCCATTTTTAAAATCCTGTTCCTTTCTTGTGTCAATTATCCAAAACGTTTTATCCAAAGTTGTTACGATTGTTTCATCAATTGTATCCCCAATTTTAATTTTATAAATACTCTCCTTTAAACCGGTTGCACCTTTCCTGTTAAGTTCTACATCAAATGGAAAATAAAGTGGAACAAATGGCTGGTCTGCCAACAAATTTTTTACAAATTCTTCCTCAGTCGCTTCCTGCAAACTCCAGTTTGTTTTCTTTTCTGCTGCAATAGTGCTGTTGCTTTCTTTGCTTAAATTTTTACCGCAAAGTGTGCCGGCGCCATGTGCAGGATAAACGATTACATCATCTTCCAATACCATTAATTTATCCCTCAATGAATGATACATCAGTTTTGCAAGTTCAGATCTTGTCGTTTGTATTTTTCCTGCAGCTTCCCGTAAATCGGGCCTACCACAATCGCCAATAAAAAGAGTGTCACCGGTAAATACAGCTTTTTGTTTTCCCTCGCGTTCTAATAAAATGCTGATGCTGTCCGGTGAATGCCCTGGTGTATTTAGTGCTGTTAATTTTATGTTGCCCAATTTTATTGATTCCCCATCATCAAAAGATTGATGAGAATATAGGGCATCTACAAGTTTGCTTGTATAAATAATTGCGCCTGTTATCTGATGCAATTCAAAATGACTGCTCACAAAGTCTGCATGTGGATGTGTTTCAATAATGCCTGTAATTTCAGCATTATTCTCTTTTGCATATTCAATGTATTGCTTAGCATTTCTAGCAGGGTCAACCAAAACGATTTGCTTTGCACTATCGCTTAAAATTGCATAACTGTAGTGTGAAAGGTTTTTATCTTCAAATTGTTTTATTCGCATAATCTTTAAATTTATAATGCAAATTTGAATGTTGTTTCATATTTCTTCGGTGACATAAATCACATTAATAAAATACTACCCAATAATTAACGAGTATATTTTAATTATGATTATTTATCCAAATAAGTTGGAACTCAGGTAGCGGTCTCCCCGGTCGCAGGCAATAAAAACAATTATTCCTTTATCCAACTCCTGGCTTAACCGTAAAGCGGCAGATGCTCCACCACCACTGCTTGCACCTGCAAAAATTCCCTCTACTTTTGCAAGGAGCCGAGTTGTTTCTTC
>JAYTCO010000426.1:0-7643 GCA_043736415.1 Ferruginibacter sp.
AGACAGCGCTTACAGCAAGCAAATAAACATAAGTAACTACACGGCAAGCCAGCTAAAACTTACAGTTGGCGATAGTTTAATTGTTTATTTTTTTAGACAGGATGGTTCTAAAACTCAACGTAGGCTTAACATTTCAGGTATTTATAAAATTGGGATTGAAGAATACGATAAGAATTTTGCTTTATGCGATCTTAACCTCATCAGAAGATTAAATAACTGGGAACCAACCCAAATTGGCGGCTATGAAGTGCTTTTAAAAGATTATAGAAAAACAGACAGTATTTCAAAAAAAATGTATGCTGAATTGCCGGATACCTGGTACAGTAAAAGTATACGAGAAATTTATCCGCAGATTTTTGACTGGCTGAATTTACAGGGCCAGTTAAAAAATATTTTATTGGTGATAATGATTATTGTTGCGGCAGTAAACCTTGTAACCTGCTTAATAATTCTTGCATTGGAGCGGACAGCAATGACGGGCATTTTAAAAGCTACAGGCGCTACGGATTGGGATATTCAAAAAATATTTTTAATGAATACTTCGGGCATTGCCTTAATAGGAATTATAGGAGGAACATTGTTGGGCCTCGGAATATGTATTTTGCAACAAAAAACAGGCTTTATAAAATTAAACGAAGAATCATATTACATGTCTGTAGCACAGGCTGATATTGACTGGAGACAGATCTTTGCTGTAGATATTTTTACATTGGTAATATGTATGGCCACACTTGTTATTCCAACATATCTTGTAAAAAAAGTGCAGCCTGTAAAAGCAATAACTTTCAGGTAGTATTTATTTTGTTATAGAATATAAAATAATTCCCGTTGCAACTGCAGCATTCAAAGATTCTGCTTGTCCGATTTTTGGGATAGTTATTTTTTCATCTACAAGTTCCATCACTGCTGAAGAAATCCCTTTCGATTCATTTCCTATAATTAAAATACCTTCTTGAATTTTCCCAAAACTTTCCAAATTTTTACCTGCAAGCACTGCTGCATATTTTTTTATGTTGCTTTGTTTTTTTAATTCTTCAATAAGATTTCCATAAATAATATTTACCCGTCCAAGACTTGCCATTGTACTTTGAACAACTTTTGGATTGTAACAATCTGCCGTTGCATTGCTGCAAAAAATTGTTTTTAATCCAAACCAATCAGCCGTTCTTATAATAGTCCCAAGGTTTCCAGGATCCTGTATATCATCTAAAAACAAGGTGAGGCTGTTGCTGATGTTAATACTTTGAAAAGCAGGTTTTTTCTTAAACACACCCAACAAATTGTTGGCAGTACTTAATGCTGAAATCTTCTCAAGTTCAAAATCTTGTACTTCAATAATTTTCTCTGCAAATTGTTTTTTTATTTTTTCAGATAGATAATTTAAGCCGCTTACATTACAATATAGTTGCTCACATTCAAAAATATTATGCTGTAAAAGTTCTAAAACGACTTTTGGTCCTTCAGCAATAAAAGTACTGTGCTCATCCCTAAATTTTTTGTGCTGTAAACTTTGAATATATTTGACTGCAGATTTATTTATCATACTGAAATTTTTTGCAGTTTTTGCTGCACTTAACAAACTAATGAACGCTTTTCGTTTTAAAAATATAATTTTTTTTTTACTGTTGGTTTCTTCATGTACTATTATAAGAAAAGCCCCGAAAAATAAACCTTATCTGGTTGCAAATTCTATTGAACTTATAGGTGGATCTTTTAATAAAATTGAAAGACAGTCTGTAATACAACGCCTCAACAACCAACTGGATGACAGCAGCAAAGTAAAAGTAAAAGATGCATTCTTTATTTTGCATTTTATAAAAAGACCTGTTGCATACGATACAGGATATTCAACTGTTTCTGCATTTAATATGCAAACTTCCATGTATCATTTGGGATATTATAATGCTAAGGCAAGTTTTACACAAGACACCGTAAACCAAAAAGTAAAGGTTAAGTATAAAGTAATTGCCGGCAAACCTACTTTGATTGATACACTTAGGTATCGCTTAAAAAAAGACGATTTTCAGCAGATAGCACTCTCCTCTCAAAAGCAGACTTTTTTAGTACAAAATACTCCTGTAACACGAATTGCTGTGCTTGCCGAGATAGGAAGGCTTGTTGACAGTTTTAGAAACAATGGTTATTATAAATTTACTGCTGCAGAATTAAGAATGCGTGGCGATAGTAGCATTGCATCTCTTACATCTATAAGCGATGATCCTTTTGAACAGTTAAGATTATTAAACGAGGCACAACTAAAAAGAGATTCGCCTACGGTAAAACTTGCTTTAGATTTAAATCCTCCAGAAGATTCATCAAGACTTAATAAATATTTTATTAATAAAATTTACGTTTTAAGTGATTACAGGGCTGATGATGTTTTAAGAGATACTGCAAATATTATAGAACAAAACAATCCAAACTTTATACACCGTTACCACGAAAGATTATTTAGAAATTCTCTTTTTGCACGCAATATTACCTTGCTTCCCGGAAATGTTTACAGCCAAAATGAATACTACAAAACCATAAGTAACCTTACAAAACTTGGCGTTTGGAAAAGTATAAATATTCGTATTGTTGAAAACCTTGATGAAGTAAATAAAGTAGACCTGATAGTAGAACTTATCCCGGCAAGAAAGTTTTTATTTGAAAATTCTTTAGAAGCCAGTTATTCTTCTACCAGCAATACTACTGCTGCACTTGGCGGTAATCTTTTTGGTTTGTCAGCAAATTTTTCTTTAAAAAATAAAAATATTGCCAAACAAGCTATTAGTATGACGCACAATTTAAGACTTGGTGTTGAACTTAATAAAGCAAGTCGAACAAACTTCAATAACATAATTTTTTCCAACGAAATAAGTTATTCCAATACAGTTTTAAAACCCGGATTATCGCCAAAAACAATGAAACGTTTTCGTTTAAAAAGTGGTGATTCGTTTATTAACTCCGGCTTTGCTTACAATAACAGATTAAATCTTTTTAGTCTACAGTCTGTCAACTTAAATGCTGGTTTTACAGGGTTGGATAAAAAGAACAGGTTCTATGTTTTTCGGTTGTTAAATGCCAACTTTAGTTATCTCTATAACCAGTCGGAAACTTTTACAAAATTACTTAGAGATAATCCTTTTTTAAGATATTCCTACAACACCGCATTTACCATTGGTACAGCATTTAGTTATGCAAGCACATTTAGAAACACTAAACATCCATTAAGTCTATCAAAAGAAAGAGGATTTAAATTTAATATAGAAGAATCAGGTTTAACACCACTTGGACTGTTACCTATTTTAAAAAAATTTAAAAGAAGATATATAAAACTGGATACAGAATATAAATACACAGTTACAAAAGCCAAGACTGCTTTAGCTTTTAGAGCTTTTGCGGGCATTGGCATTCCCCTTTTTGGAGACAGCTTACCATTCTTTAAACAATTTTATGGCGGTGGCAGCAACAGTATGAGAGGCTGGCCTTTAAGAGGAATTGGTATTGGTGGTCAAAAATTAATTCCCTACAGTGCAACCTCATCAAATATTTTTAATGACCGTACCGGCGATATGCAACTGGAAACAAATATTGAATTCCGCCATGATATTGCCCGTATTGTTCCCGATTTAATTACGTTGAAGGGTGCTGCATTTATTGATATCGGGAATATTTGGAACATCCGGGAATCTAATCCCGGCGGTGTATCCGATCTCACAAAATTTGAGTTTAAAAATCTTTACAAACAAATAGGCTTATCTGCAGGTTATGGTTTTAGAATTGATTTTTCATATTTAATTGTACGTACTGATTTTAGTTTCCGTTTTAAAAGACCTGAAAGCAGTGAAATAAACAATGGATGGAAAGCTCCGCCCATTGGATTTAAAGATGCTTTTCAAAAAATATTTTCAAAAGATTTCAGGCAGTGGCGATACGAAAATTTTAATTTTACTGTTGGAATAAATTATCCTTTTTAAAATTAAATTTATTTTTCTGGATACCGGTTTTAAAAAAAATTAAGTGATTGTATTGGTAGAAATGTCAGCCAGATGCTCCATAAAAACTTCCATCGTTTTGCCATCATTTACATTCATCTC
This sequence comes from Ferruginibacter sp., assembly GCA_043736415.1. Lineage (GTDB taxonomy): Bacteria > Bacteroidota > Bacteroidia > Chitinophagales > Chitinophagaceae > Ferruginibacter. The sequence continues at coordinate 4,083 of JAYTCO010000426.1, forward strand.
TCCGATTTTAGTTCGCCGCAGTTCGCTTAAATAAGCGCCACAACCCAATACAGATCCCATATCATGAGCAAGGCTACGAATATATGTTCCCGTTCCACAAAGTACCCTAAAACTTATAATTGGGAATTCAATACCGACAATTTCAAATTCATTTATTTCAATTGTTCTGGCTTTTAACTCAACGTATTCTCCTCTTCTTGCAAGTTCATATAATGCAACGCCATCTTTTTTTATAGCCGAATAAATTGGTGGAAATTGTTGTATTATTCCAATAAAATTTTGTGTTGCTGATTTAATTTCTTCCTGCGTAATATGGCTGTAAGATTTAAAATTTTCCGGGATACTCTCCTTGTCGTAAGTTGGTGTTGTTGCACCCAAAGTAAATGTGCCGGTATATTCTTTTACCTGTGCCATGTACTCATTTATTTTTTTGGTAAACTTACCTGTGCAAACTATTAAAAGTCCTGTTGCGAGTGGATCTAGCGTACCTGCATGACCAACTTTTTTTATTTTAAGCGTGCTTCTTATTTTTCTCACAACATCAAAAGATGTCCAATGCAAAGGTTTGTCTATTAAAATAACCTGTCCGGCTTCAAAAGATTGTTTAACGTCTTCACTAATCTGTACCTGTGGTAAATATTGCCTTTGAGGTGCAGCATCTCCATTTTCCTGCTGTGCAATATGTTTTGCAAAATATGATCCTTTAGCCAATGTATTTTTTTGCGAAAATAATTAATATGCGGGGTTATAAATAAATAAGAGGCTACCTTTCTTAGGCAACCTCTTTTTAGTAAGACAAATTGTAAAGAGTTTTATCTTTTTATAATTTTTTCTGTTGCAACTACTGCACCATTAATACTTACTCTAGCAACATAAAAACCTGCATTCAGTCTGCTTAAGTTATTAATAGAAATATTATTATTACCAATGTTAATATTTGTTTGTTTTAACAAAATTATCTTACCGTTTGCATCTATAATATTAATTTCAGCCATTCCTGTTTGTGAAGCCTGGTAACGCACATTTATATTTTCTGCAAATGGGTTTGGATATACTCCCATTAAGGTTGTCGCTTCAGTTTTGAATTTTACCGTTAATATTTTACTGAAAGTATATTTTCCATCATTATCAACTTGCTTAAGGCGATAGTAAATAACATTCTTATTTTGTAACTCCGCTGCTTTATCATTGTATGCATAGCTTTTCTGAGTTCCTGCAGCAAAACCGTCCAATACAATTGCAATTGTTTTAAAGGAATTTAAATCAAAAGATCTCTGGATCTCAAAGCGATTATTGTTTAATTCTTCTGATGTAATCCATGTAACCGCAACAGTTAAATTCTCTACAGGTACTGCATTTAACGATAAATATTTAACCGATAAAGTACTTGCTGCTAAGGAAGCCACTGCAACTACCGCTGTATCCTTACAACCATTTCTCTGTTCAGTTAATATCAACGTATAATTTCCTTGCAGGCTAACAACTACATCTTTAGTGTTGCCCACAAACGAACTAGGTCCAGTCCAATACCAATTTAATCCTGTAGAACCGCCATATGGAGTAATTACATTACTTAAAATTATATCACCGCCTAAAAGGGTTACTGTCGACTGGGGGTTTGAAGCTACCAAAGCTCCACTTGAGGTGGCGGATGCTACCGGCTGAAATTTATCTTCAACTACAATTGTGCTGTCAGTTCTTTTTGGACAACCGGCTACTATAGCACTTGTTAAATAGTATTTACCGGCTTTATCAACTACTGCATTAATGCCATTTGTTGAAACAATGTTACCATTTGATGTTGCCCATTGGTACGACGCACCACTTACAGGGTTCACAGGGGTTAGTGTTGTTGAAGTTACGTTACATCTTAAAATATCTGGTGTAGCTATGGCTGGAGATGCAACCGGAGCATCTAAAAATTCGTAAGGACCTGAAAAATCTTGTAACGCTGAAGTAAAAGTTGAAGAAGATCTTGATTTTGTAATAACTCTAGTGAAAGGTGGTATACATGCATCAAAACCCGAAGTTGATAATGCTGGATCAACACCCAGGCTCGTTAAATCTACCGCAATTTCACCAAAATCATAAGCAGCATATTGATTAGAATATGAAATTGAACCTGCTCCTAAAGTGTTCGATGATGTTCCCCACATCGGACCCGCAGTATTAGCAGTACTTGCAGATGCCCATGCACCATACTGGTTTGTACTGATAGACGCAATTTTTGCATATCCATAAGTATTTCCGTAAAATTCGAAAGGAACAAATTTAAATTTTGAAGGCGCAACTGTACTGTAAGTATTAAGAGAAACCCAAATATAAATACTTACTTCAGATACCCCTGCGGTACTGTAAGAAAAAGAAACTGTCATATCCCCAATGGTATTTATAGAACCATTACTGTTAAAAGTCCATTCCGTACGACCTCCTGTGGTAGCTGGACCTGAATTACTGAATAACCCTGTTGAAGTATTGTAGGTTATTCTTTCATGAAAGAGCTCAAAATCTACATACCTGTTACCCGTATTACCTAAAGTGCTCACACCCATTGTAAGTATAAGGGCACTTGGGTTTGTATTATTAATTGTTGTGCCGTCTCTGCGCATATGTATATATGAATCAACTATATCATATTTTACATCAAGTGTTGAACCATTAGGTGCAGTAGTCCATGTTGAAGGATTATCACCATTTTTAGAACCACCGATAAAAGTGGTTGAATCTCCACCTCCTGTTCTAATTCCAGTACTAATTCCGATATTATCTCTGCCATAACGTCCATCTAAAAGTAAATAGCCATTTTGGACCGAATACCTTGGGAAAGCCATTCCTTGATTAAAAGTAAAATTTTGAGATGCTTGAAGTCGAGTTTTGTAAACTGATGATCCCGTGGTATCAATAACGCCTACACCAACACCTGCGGCATTACCGGGGGCCTTGAACCAGTCAAAACTATTGGGAGTAGAAGAAGGTGTAATATTTTGTGACCTCCCGGAGAGCACATCCCCGTCAACACCAAAACCGGCTACGATAGCAGGTGAATATTGAGCATTACTAATAAAAGGTAGAAATGTTACGCAGAGGAGAATAGCAACTAAAACGAATTGAAAATTACGTTTCATTTTTTTGTGGTTTTGGTTTTTATTGATCCTAGTGAATCTTATTACAGATCTAAGGAAAAATTTAAATTTTTTTATGAATTTTAGAATAACCGAGGTAATCCGTCATTTCTAATTTCATTGTAAAAATAAAACTACTTAAGTAATCCTCCAAATAAAATATAGTAATTTTACTATATTTCGAGTTCTTTTACTCATTTGAGGTTTGTAGTAGAAATTCTACATAGTAGTTACGGTTATTATTGAATAATATCTAACAAAACAATCATTCTATTAGTATGATTACTTACAAAAGTAAATTTTTATAAATTAAAATGTAGATTTACAAACATTTATGAAATAAATGGGAGCTAAAGCATAAAAAATTTCTAAGTGAAAAATCTTATAAAATTGAAACAGGTAGATATTGGTTCAAACATAAATTTATCAGACGTTCATT
>JAYTCO010000427.1:0-7638 GCA_043736415.1 Ferruginibacter sp.
GTGCTTCTTCCCACAGCATAACGCAGGGCTAAATTTTTCTTCACGGCATTTCTGCGAAGGTCTAAATAACGGTATTTCATCCGCAGTTCATCGCCACCATCCGTATCATCCTGTATGGTAAAAGGCGGTGTGATGGATTTATTTAAAATCGTAAAACTGTTCACAGCAATTTCAATATCTCCGGTTGCAATGTTTGCATTTTTGCTGCTGCGTTCGCTCACTTTTCCCGTAACCTGCAGCACAAATTCACGCCCCAGCGGATTTTTATCCAACACTTCATTCAAGCTTTCATTAAAAAGCAATTGGGTAATACCGTATCTGTCCCTTAAATCTACAAACGTAATGCTGCCAAATTTGCGCACCGTTTGAACCCATCCGGCAAGGGTTACATCTTTATTTACATCAGCCATTTTTAACTCGCCGCAGGTATGAGAACGAAACATATTTTAATATTTGTGCGAAGATAAAAGAAATAAAACAGCGCCCCTAAATCCCCCCTGAGGAGGGACATTGCAAACCCTACAATCAAATTCAAGCATATTACTTTTCATTTTATAATGTAAATATTTTGGAGCTACTGTCTGAAGAATTCTATGTAGCATTTGTTCGGTCTCTTTTGCTGTACCGTGCAAATATGTTTGCATATTCGCCTTTGGCGCATGCAAACATATTTGTACATCGCTCAGCCTGCCTCCAGGCAAAGGCAGGTCCACCGAAGTCCTTGGCCGGATAAACGTTTTCAGCATTTATTGATTGTTCAAAAGACTTAGTTTCTTATCCCTCGGTGCCCACCACAAATAAAACCATGAAAGAATACAAATACCAATTGCAAAAGGAATTACAGCCAGGTGTTTGTAAGTAAAAACTCCATAAAATATTTTTGTATCAATACCTGCAAACTCGCTAATCATCCAATAGGAGTTTGCACTTATCCAAAACACAATGGCAATATTATGTGCAGTTTCGCTAACATACTTACGGTTTCTAAATGCAATTACAATGGCAATAATCAGCGTAGGAAATATCATTAAAATGCCCAACGGTTTCCAAACAATACACCAGCTTATATCTTTTAATAACCAAAAAACAATGTGAAGATTTTCCATTTTTCTGTAACGCAATGGAATATTATAATGTTCGGCTTCGTGCATCAATTAAAATTTTTTAAAAATAATTTTAAAAATAACGAATAAATATTCACTGTAGGGATGTGAATCTTAATTTTTGTAAAAGCAAAAAATGAAAACAACTTTTACAAAAGAAACTAAGTTGTATAATTATATAGTGCTTTATTCTTTAAACACTGTTAAGAAATTAAATGTGGCACAAACCTGCTTTTATTATCAGTAATTAAATTGTTGGCTTCTCTGATGCCGATGCCTGCTGCTTCCTGTCCTATAATCCAGCTGCCAATTACCGGATAATTATTATCAAAGTCTGGAAGTTCAAAAAGCTGCTGGTAAACAAAACCTTCTTCACCATATTCGCCATCCGTTTTTTCAATGGTACCATAATGTTTTACCATTTCTATGTTTGCACCTTCACGTGAAAGAATGGGTTTTTTTACATAATCCTTCATGCCGTTTTCATCAAAATATGCAGGCAACAAATATTCGCAGTCTGGATTTAGTTCCCATAAAATTGGTAGTATCGCTTTGTTAGAGAGAATCATTTTCCAGCTCGGCTCAATCCAGAATATTTGATTGGTATCTTCTAAAATATTTTTACCAAACTGCTCGGCTGCAAGCCATTCCCAAGGGTATAACTTAAAAATATTTCTGATGCTTTCATCTTCCATATCCACAAACTGTTTCGCATTCTCATCCCAGCCAATATCATCAATAAAAACAAGTTTAGTCTCGAGACCAGCCTGTATTGCGCAGTCACGCATATACTCTGTATTAGTAAGGTCTTCGAGTGTTTCTTTAAGGCAGGTAAAATGTAATTTACCGGGTTGTAAATACCCTTTTAGATATTTCCAGTAGGCTATTAGTTTTTCGTGAATGCTATTAAATTGGTCTTTGTTTTTATCAAAATCCTGCAGCCAAAACCATTGTACAATTCCTGCTTCGTAAAGGCTTGTAGGTGTATCTGCATTAAACTCCAGCATTTTTATTTTGCCGTTTTTATAACACAGATCAAAACGGCCGAAAATACTTGGCACATCTTCATTCCAGGTTTTTTCTATGTATTCAATATAATTTTCTGATATTTTAAATTGGCTGTATAATTTGTTATCAATTACATGTTGTACAGATTTTAAACAAAGATCCCACAAAGTAGTTGTGGCTTTTTCCAGATTGTCAACTTCATCCAAAGTAAAACTGTAATAAGCTGTTTCATCCCAATAAGGCAAATCAGTTGTATGAAAACCAAAACCAAGATTTTCGACTGCCTGTTGCCAGTTATTGCGGGGAGAAGTTTTTATGCGCTGCATCTTAAAAAATTACGAATTAAAAATTACGAAGAGAAAAAGTGTTTATGGCTTCTGCGTTTAATAAATAATTACGAATTAGAAATTACGAATTACGGGAGCTGGATTCTTGCTATTTGTATTCACTATTAACGATTGCCTATTGCCAATTTATAATTACTTAGTCCTAATTCCAAATTCCTTTCCTAGCTTCCAACACTGTATCCACCTCTACCAAATCCACCTCTAGTAACGCCTGCCTTGTAACCGTTGCTGCCAATGTTTGAACCGGTAGGGATTGCGTTTGAATAATATCCTGCCCTGCTGTAACTGCCATTGTTGTAATTGCCGTAAGGGCGAAATGCATAAAACCACAAAGCTGCCATTGCCAAACCGCCACCACCGTGGTGTGTACGGGTGTATGGCGCAGTGCTGTCACCACGCACGTAAGTTTTATTACCGCTGCCCCATTCGGGTTCTTTCTTTTTTTCCTGGCAACTGGCTAATGCTGCAGTTATTAAAATGAGTTGTATTGTTTTTGACTTTTTCATTTTGTAATTTTTATTCAGTTTTCACCATTCACGCCTTTCTTCATTCACGCCTTTCACTTTACTGTAATAAATATCTCATAATCTTTTTTTACTTCCACAGTTTTTGAATCACCCTCACTGTTTTCCGCAGTTTTTTGTTCAATGCCTAATGCAGGTACAGTATCTCTGTATTCAATCTCTTTAAACTTATTACCTTTTACCCACACCGTATGTTTGGTTATAAGAATATCATTTATACTGTCCAGTTTACTTACGGATACCGCAGTTTCTACAGAGCCATTTTTATTAATTTGGTTTGTAAGGTCTTCCTGTTTTTCTTCTTTGCAGGATGCTAAAATAGTAAAAACAACCAACGGTAAAATCAACCTTTTTATATTGCTCATGTATTTTTTTTTAAAATGTAAAATTACAGTATGAAACTCAGATATATAACCAAGTGATTTTACCGCTGGTAACATTTTTAAACCCACTAAATTTCCTGTCCTCTCAGCAAATCTTCAAATACTTCTCTTCTTCTTATAATTCTTGCATCACCATTTTCAATTAGTACTTCTGCAGGTTTTAGGCGGCTGTTAAAATTGCTGCTCATTTCAAAACCATAAGCGCCGGCATTATAAAATACAAGGTAATCACCTTCCCGAACTTCAGGTAATGAACGGTCCCATGCAAAAGTATCCGTCTCGCAAATATTACCTACAATGGTATAAATACGGGATGTTCCATTGCTGTTGCTGATGTTTTCAATGTGATGATAAGCATCATACATCATTGGTCTGATAAGGTGATTAAAGCCACTGTCAACGCCGACAAAAACAGCAGAAGTTGTTTGTTTAATTACGTTTGCTTTTACAATTAAATAACCGCACTGGCTTACCAAATATTTTCCCGGTTCAAACCAAACCTCTAAAGTTTTTCCTGTTTCAGCTTCAAAAACTTTAAATGCTTCTGCAACTTTTTCGCCCAATAAATTTACATCTGTTTCTTTTTCTCCGGGTTGGTAAGGCACTTTAAAGCCACTACCAAGATCAATATATTTTAGTTCGGGGAAATGTGTGGCCATCCCAAACATTACATCGAGTCCTTCCAGAAAAACATTGATATCTTTAATTTCACTTCCTGTGTGCATGTGGATACCTTCTACATGCAAACCTGTTGCTTTTACAATACGTTCAATGTGTCGCAGCTGGTGAATGGATATTCCGAATTTACTGTCTATATGCCCCGTAGATATTTTATAATTCCCACCGGCTAAAATATGTGGATTTAAACGAATGCAAATAGGGTAGGAGTTACCAAATCTATTTCCGAACTGTTCGAGAATGGAGATGTTATCTATATTAATATTTACCCCTAATTCCTTTGCTTCCAGTATTTCTTCAAAGTCAACACAATTGGGTGTGTATAAAATATTTTCTTTTTCAAAACCTGCCATTAAGCCAAGTTTTACTTCATTAATACTCACACAATCCAGCGATGCACCAAGGCTATGAATGTACCGCAACACATTAATATTTGTGAGCGATTTACAGGCATAAAACATTCTTGCATTACACTTACTAAATGCATGTGTAAGTTTTTCATATTGCTGTTTTATACTTTCGGCGTAATAAACATATAATGGCGATCCATACTGATCTGCAAGGCTTTTTAAAGACTCATGTGAAAGCTGTTGATTCATTTTTTGCTGATTAAATTGTTATTGGTATTTTAAATTATTATAAATAAGAAAGCATTTCCTTATGAGAAATGCTTTCTGTAAAAAATCTTTATATGCTGATATTTTAAGACGCTTCCTCGTTGTCAGTTTCTTTCTGTTTATTCTGTTTTATTTCTGCAGCTTCGTCATTATTCGTGCCGGCCATCTCGCCAACTTCTTCTGCTAAAACTGCGCTTTCCTCTGCATGTATGTGAGTTGGTACTTCATTTTCTAAAATATGCAAAGAACCCATTTCACCTCCTGTTATATTATGCTCATGCATAATTTCTTCTCCCTGTTGTTCAAGGTTATTTATTTCTGTAGCTCTTACAACTTCATTTAAATATACTTCATTAATTTTTGGCAATTCATCGGCGCTGTTTATACCAAAATAATCCATAAAAGATTTTGAGGTTGCGTAAATTAATGGTTTACCAACTGCGTCTTCGTTTCTTCCTTTGATGATTACAAGATCTTTCTCCAATAATTTCTGCACAGCATAATCGCAGTTTACACCACGTATACTTTCCATTTCACTTTTAGTAATTGGTTGCTTGTAGGCAATAATGCTCAGGGTTTCGAGTGATGCAGTAGACAATCTTTTAATAAATTTATCGCCGTTTATGAGTGCAACTGTTTTATGGTATTCGGGTTTTGTAAGAAACTGCCAGCCGCCGCCACTTTGCTTTAATTCAAAAGCATAAAATTCCGAATCGTATTTCTCTTTTATTCCATTAATTGCAGCATCCACCTGTTCCGTATCAGCACGATCCTCTATAAAACCCAATGCAGTATTTATAAGCTCCGTTATTTCTACAGCAGACAAAGCTTTATCACTCGCAAAAATAAGTGCTTCAATATGTGGTATAATTTGGGAAATTTCCATGAAGAACAATGTGCAAAAAGGCAAATGGGCAAATATGCAAACAAAAAGTCTGCAAACTCAAAACACTCTCTCTTTATTTTCTTTTACAATTTTAAAGGTCAAAAATGAATATGAAATACAATTTTCAGAAATTTGCACATTTGCAAATTGTCTTATTTTCAAATTCGGTTATCCATTCAACGCAGCTGCACCACTCACAATTTCACTAAGCTCTGTTGTAATAGCCGCCTGTCTTGCACGGTTGTAACTTACTTTTAAAGATTTCAATAAATCACTTGCATTGTCACTCGCTTTATCCATCGCCGTCATACGTGCGCCGTGTTCACTTGCATTGCCATCTAAAACAGCTTTGTATAATTGCGTGTTTAATATCTTGGGCATTAGTTCTGCAATTAATATTTCTTTACTTGGCTCAAATATAAAATCTGCTTTTACTTTTGATGCTGTTTCTACCTTTTTTTTAACAGGCAAAAATTGCTCTGCAATATATTGTTGTGTAGCTGCGTTTTTAAATTCACTAAATACCAATTCTACTTTATCGTATTCGCCATTAGCAAAAGCATCCATTGCATATTTTGCTGCAGTCTGTACTTTTTCAAAATTTAAACCCGTAAAAATACTCCAGTAAGTATCTACTACTTTGTATCCGTTCTTAGAAAAATGTTCGTACCCTTTTTTACCAATAGGCAATATCGTTACATTACCGGCAGACTGTTGTGAAGAATATTTTTCTTTTATAACCGTTTTAGTCAGTTTTATAAGGTTACTGTTGTAACCGCCGCAAAGTCCACGATCACTTGTTACAACTATAATTAAAATTTTTGCTGCTAATCTTTCTGATGCAAGCGCCATTCCAAGTTCGCCTTCAGAACTGCTTACAATATTGCCAAGCATTTCCTGAAGCTTTTGCGCATAAGGGCGCATCTGTGTAATAGCATCCTGTGCACGGCGCAACTTTGCTGCACTTACCATCTTCATGGCTTTTGTAATTTGCTGTGTACTTTGTACGCTCTTAATTCTTGTTCTAACCTCTTTTAATGCACCGCTCATGTTATAATTTTTTTATTATATGAGTATCTCGTTTTGAGGGCGCAAAAGTAAGGAAAAAGGCTTATACTTTAGAAACCGAACTGCGTTTAAAGCATTGGAGTTTCAAAAAAACTTATTTGTACATTTGCAGCCCTTTACAGAAAGGTTTTAAATGCTGTCATTTTGGCTAAACATTATTATAAGCACCATATTTGACAATTTAACGGATAATATCATTATAACTATTACAATAAAACGTATTTATGCTCGGAATTATTTCTAAAATGTTTGGCGGCAATAAAAGCGAAAAGGATGTAAAAAAATTGATGCCCGATGTTGAGAAGGCAAAAGTTTTTTTTGCATCTTACAGCGCTTTAAGCAATGATGCATTGCGTGCAAAAACCGCTGAATTTAAAAACAGAATTACAACTTTTCTTGCCCCGACAGATGAAGTAATTCTTCAGAAAAAAGAAAGTGCTGAAACTTTACCCGTTACCGATATTGATGGCAGAGATAGTATTTACAAGGAAATAGATGCATTGCAGAAAGACCGCAATGAAAAAATAGAAGAAATTTTATTGCAATTATTACCCGAAGCTTTTGCCGTTGTAAAAGAAACGAGCAAACGTTTTAAAGAAAATGAAAGTTTATCAGTTATTGCCACCGATTTAGATAAAGAACTTGCTGCAAAAAAATCAAATGTTGTTATTGAGGGTGATAAAGCTATTCATAAAAACAGCTGGACTGCAGCCGGCACTGTTGTAAGCTGGAACATGATTCATTATGATGTACAGCTTATTGGTGGTGCGGTTTTACATTCCGGTAAAATTGCCGAAATGGCAACCGGAGAAGGTAAAACTCTTGTGAGTACATTGCCTGCTTACTTAAATGCACTTGCAGGTGAGGGCGTACATATAGTAACTGTAAATGATTATCTGGCAAAACGTGATAGTGAATGGAACGGACCGATATTTGAATTTTTAGGCTTGCGAGTTGATTGTATTGACAAACACGAACCGAACACTGATGCCCGAAGAAATGCTTACAATGCAGATATTACTTA
>JAYTCO010000428.1:0-7635 GCA_043736415.1 Ferruginibacter sp.
GAGAATGGTTTGTCTGTCTGCGGATCTTTTTCTGCATAATTGCGCAGACGCAGTTCTATAGGATCGAGGTTTAATTTATGTGCAAGTTCATCTATTGCAGACTCCAAAGCGAAGGCGCCTGTTGCTTCTCCCGGTCCACGCATATAAGTTGGTGTGCTGATGTTGAAAGGATAAACCCTGTATTTTGTAACAACATTTGGTGATGCATACAAAGATTTAGAAACATTTACCGTGCCTTCGTTAAACTCTTCATACATAGAAGTGATGGAATCTGCCTCATGAGAAATGCCCACAAATTTTCCTTCTGCCGTGGCACCCAAACCAATTCTTTGCAGGGTGTAAGGGCGATAACCAACAAGCGTAAACATTTGCATGCGGGTAAGCATGAGTTTTATAGGACGACCGGTTTTTTTAGCGCCCATTAATGCTGCGATTGTGTGTGGCCATGTGCGCAATGCGCTGCCAAAACCACCACCAACAAAGGGTGCAAAAACTTTTACATTTTCTTCTTTCAGTTTAAAGGTTGCCGCTATAATACGCTGGGTAGATTTTACGCCCTGCGTTTTTTCGTACACGGTTACTTTTTCATCTCCATCCCACATAGCAGTGATGGCGTGCATTTCCATTGGGTTGTGCACTTCAATTGGTACAATATATTCTTCTTCTACTTTTACCGCAGCGGTTTTGTAAGCTGTTGCATCGCCTCTTATATAATCTTTGTAGCGGGCACCTTCCAATGCGGTTACGGCTTTGCCTGCTTCATTAAAATCTGTCTGAAAATCTTCTTTGTTGTATTGTGCTTTTATGAGCGATGCTGCAAAAGTTGCACGCTCAAAAGTATCTGCAATTACGAGGGCAATGGGCTGTCCGTTAAAATATATTGCTGGTCCGTTAAAAACCTGCAATGCTTTGCCGCCAACAGGTGTTTTTATTGCAGCACCGCCGGCATCGTAACCCGGTACGATTGGCGCATTTAAATGGGTGATAACGCTTAACACACCGGGTGCTTTTTCTGCACCGTTTGTATCAATTGCTGCAATGCTGCCTCGGGTAACGGTGCTGCCCACGAGCACACCGTAAGTAATATTTGGTACATCATGCTCGGCTGCATATTTTGCTTTGCCTGTTACAATATCTCTTCCGGTAACCCGGTCATCATCTTCCAAAAGGTATCCCATAAAAAAAGTATTATGCTTGTGTAGAAACGTTAGTTAATGCCTGAATGATTGTATTGGGTGCAAGCTTTAATTTAAAATTATTGTGGCCAAAACCTTTGGCATCTTTCATAGCAAGTGCTGCTGCCTGCTTAAAATTTTCTGTTGATGGTACTTTGCCTTTTAAAAAATTTTCGGCGGCTGTTAAACGCCATGGTTTGTGTGCCACGCCGCCCATAGCAAGGCGTACAGCTGCAATGTTGCCACCCTTTACATCAAGCGCAGCGGCTACCGATATTAATGCAAATGCATAAGACGCACGGTCACGTACTTTTAAGTAAACAGTATTTTTTGCAAGCACATCATTGTCGGGTATTTCAATAGCAGTGATCATTTCGCCTCTTTGCAAAGTATTATCTTTCTCAGGATTTATACCTGCCAGGCGATGGAAATCTGCAAAAGGAATGCGTCTGTCAGCCTTGCCGCTGATAACAACTATTGCATCCAGCGCTACCAATGCAATGCACATATCGCTTGGGTGCACGGCAATGCAATTTTCTGTAGTGCCAAAAATGGCATGCATGCGGTTGTAACCTTTTAATGCGCCGCAGCCACTGCCCGCTTTTCTTTTATTGCAGGGCATTGCTGTATCATAAAAATAACTGCATCTTGTACGCTGCATCATATTGCCACCAACAGTTGCCATGTTGCGCAACTGCGGCGAAGCGCCTGCATTTAACGCCTTTGCCAGCAGCGGAAACTTTTTTAAGATGAGTTCACTCTCTGCCACTTCGCAGTTTAAAGCCAATGTGCCAATGCGGACAAAACCTTTTAGTTGCTCAATATTTTTTAACGGAAGACCGGTAATGTCTATTAATTTTTCAGGAGCTGCAACGCCACGTTTCATCAAATCTACCAGGTTAGTACCGCCTGCAATAATTTGCGCAGTGGCATCTTTGCCCAAGGTATCTGTTACAGCTTTTTGGGTAGAAGGTTTTACGTAATTAAAGTTGATCATAACTTTTATTTTTATTTGCCGCAACGTCCCCAGCGGGAGACGTTGCTCGGAAATTACTTTTGTTTCACTTCTCAGCAACGTCTCGGCCCTTGCCGGACGTTGCGTTGATTTTAATGTCTCGGCTTGCGGGGCATTATGTTGATTTTATTTGTCGCAACGTCCCCTGCGGGAGACGTTGCTTAGAACTTATTACACTCCTCCTTTTTGTTTTGCTTCGGTAATGGCTTTTACAATATTTGGATAAGCGCCGCAGCGGCAAATATTGCCACTCATGTACTGGCGTATTTCATCTTCATTGTCTGCATGACCTTCTCTTACACAAGCCACGGCACTCATAATTTGCCCGGGTGTACAATAGCCACACTGGAAACCATCATGCTTGATAAATGCTGCCTGCATGGGGTGTAATTCTTCACCTTTTGCAAGCCCTTCAATGGTAGTAATTTTTTTACCGTTCTGCATTACGGCTAGGCTAAGGCACGATAAAACTCTTTGTCCATTTATATGTACGGTGCATGCCCCGCACTGCCCATGGTCGCAACCTTTTTTTGTACCGGTTAGTTTTAACTGCTCACGCAACAAGTCTAATAAAGTAACACGAGGCTCTACGGAAAGTGTTTGCTGCACGCCGTTTACTTCCAGCGTGAGTGTTTGCTTTTCAAAACGCTCCGCTACTTTTTCGTCTACATTATCTTCTGCTGCTTTTAAAATTTTAGAGGGTATTAGTGCTACTGCGGTAAGAGCTGTAGATATTTTAAAAAACTTTCTCCGGGTATGGTGAAGGGTTTCTTTTTCGCTGCTTATTTCTTCTTTATGATGAGCCATAAATGAATTTTATTTTGTAGAAGTAAATTACGGAAAATATGGTATTTCTTTCCGAGAAATGTTTCAGGAAAATTGTGTTGTTTTTTTGAAACTAAAACGATTTGTTGCTTAAAATAAAAAGAGCAACTAAATGATAGTTGCTCTTTTCATTTCTGCCGTAGGCATCTTTTTTATTCTTTGTTTTATGACTTGCATAATTTTTACTGCATGTTCTCTGGAGTTTTCAATAAACAAACGGTGTGTATTCATACCACCACAAATAACACCTGCAAGAAAAATGTTGGGCACATTTGTTTCGTGAGTGTCTTCGTTGTAAGAAGGATTCTTAATTTCGTCATCGCTTAAATGAATGCCGGCCTTTTGCAAAAAAGATAAATTAGGCTGATAGCCTGTAAGAGCCAGCACCCAATCATTTTGTACAGTTACCAAACCATTTTCGGTTTCAACATCAACTTCTGTTTCTCTTATTTCTTTTATAGAACTGTTGTAATATACTTTGATAGAACCTTCATCAATACGGTTCAAAATATCAGGCCGTACCCAATATTTTACCCGCTGCCCGACTTCGCTGCCACGAATTATCATGGTAACTTCGGCACCCTTGCGCCAGGTTTCTAAAGCCGCATCAATGGCAGAATTTTGAGCGCCAACAACCATCACTTTTTGAAAAGCATAAAGATGTGGTTCTTTGTAATAGTGTGATACTTTACCAAGGGTTTCGCCGGGCACATTCAGCAGATAAGGAATATCGTAAAAGCCCGTTGAAATGACAATGTGTGCAGCAGTATAAGTTTGCTTGTTTGTTGTAATAAAAAATCCATTCTCCTGTTTCTGTAAGGCTGTTACTTCTTCAAATAAATTAATCTTGAGTTGGTAATTTGCAACTGCACGTCGGTAATATTCCAGCGCTTCAGATCTTGTAGGTTTAGGGCTGTTTGATACAAATGGAATACCGCCAATTTCCAATTTTTCAGAAGTAGAAAAAAACGTCATGTTTGCGGGATAGTTATATATAGAATTGGTGAGGCAGCCTTTTTCCAGAATTAAAAAATCGATACCGGCTTTTTTTGCTTCTATGCCGCAGGTTAAACCTATTGGTCCGGCGCCAATTATAATGAGTGGGTAATGCTGTGTTGTTTGCAAAGAAATAATTTTTGCGAAGGTAAAAAATAATAGCGTTTATACATTACGATTACAGGTTAAACATATTACGTAAAAGGATATGCTTTTAATAGAAATATAACAACAAACTTGACTTATTTTCGCCTCTATAAATCACATTGGAATAAAGTTTTATTTCTATCTCAAACAAATATGTCGCTTTACATAACATCTCTTAACAGCGGTAGTAACGGAAACTGTTATTACATTGGTAATAACGAAGAGGCTGTATTGATAGATGCAGGTCTTAGCTGTAAGGAAACAGAAAGGCGAATGAACAGGCTCGGACTGCAGATGACAAAAGTGAAAGCCATTTTTGTAACGCATGAGCATATTGATCACGTACGTGGGCTGGCAGGCTTGGCAGATAAATACGGTATGCCGGTTTATGTTACAGATGCTACAAGAAAAGGTTGTTATCATCTACGACCTGAAAGTGCTTTTTTATTTGAAGCACATGTCCCTGTAAACATAGGTTCACTAAGCATTACTGGGTTTCCCAAATTTCATGATGCGGCAGATCCCCACAGTTTTAACATTACGTGTAACGGCATTACGATTGGGGTATTTACAGATATTGGTGTAACCTGCAAACAACTTATCAGTTATTTTAAAAAATGCCACGCTGCTTTTTTAGAAGCAAATTACGATGAAGAGATGTTGAGCAATGGAGCATATCCACATTTTTTAAAAAACAGGATAACCGGTGGTGTAGGGCATTTAAGTAATAAACAGGCACTTGACTTATTTACAAAACATAAACCGGCTTTTATGAGCCATCTTTATCTGGCACATCTCTCAAAAGATAATAACTGCCCTAAACTTGTGCAGGAATTGTTTGAAAAAAATGCCGGCGCAACAAGAGTGATGGTGGCGAGTAGGTATGAGGAGATGGAAGTTTTGCATGTTGGCGGCACCAACAGAATGATTATGCAGAACAGAAAGAAATTGCTAATAAGTAATCCTGGACAAATGAGTCTGTTTTAAATATCCTCCAGCATTTTTACCACGCCTTCTTTTTTCAAAATCAGGTAACCCAGCCTGTCATTGCTTATGCCTTCCTTCAGCTGGTAACTAAAACTTAACTGGTCATCCTCTACGGCTGTTTCAAAATAATTGAATGCAATGTTGGGATGTTTTTTTAAATCATCGCCAATTTCGTAAAGATGTGTGGAGAGAATAAAAATGGAATTTTTTATTTTAAGTAATCCTTCAATTACTGCGCTGCTGCACTTCATGGCATCCTGCACATTAGTGCCTTTAAAAAGTTCATCAATCAATATCAGCCATTTTTTGCCATCACTTACTTTTTGTAGTGTAGCTTTTATTCGCTGCACCTCATTAAAAAAATAACTCTCGCCTTTGGCAATATTGTCTATCACATTTATGTTGCTTAATATACCATCAAAAAAACTGAGGCGCATATTTTGTGCAGGCACCCCCATACCTGTGTGTGCAAGGTATACTGCAGTACCGCACGCTTTTATAAATGTGCTTTTGCCTGCCATGTTTGCACCTGTAAGAAAAAGAAAATTCTTTGACGCATTTAACTGTACGTTGTAAGATACAGGATTCTGCAACATCAGGTGATATAAACTATCTGCTTCTAATTGAGGTAACTCATCCTCAATAAAAAATGGCATAGTAAGTTTATGTTTTTCAACTGCTATGGCCATACCATACCATGCATCCATTTTACCAAAAATAGACAGCAGATCAAGAATTTTATTTTTGTATTTATAACGAATAAAATAGGCCAGTTCCAGCATTTGTGCCGGTTGTAAATCTGCTGCTGTTTTTTTTGTTGAAATGATATCTAATGCATCTTTATCCAGTATTTTTTTAGCTTCATCCAGTTGTTTTTTTAGAAGTGACGGCGTATCATTTCCTAAAAAAAAAGAAACGGTTTCTTTCATTCCCTTTATAAAATCAAATGAATGACGAATGGAATAATTTATAAGAGAAAAATCGTGGCTGTGCCATAATTTATAAGTTAAGGCTGCTAATGCGTTGGGTTTGGCAGGAATAGGATCAAGACTGGATTCATAAAATCTTTCCACCACCATTATGGTGCCGTTGCTGATTGTTGTTGGCCATTTTTCTTTTTTGCCTAAAATATAAAGTAACGTTTGCTGTACATTTTTTATTGATTCAATATCCGGTAACGGAGCGCTGATATTTTTTTTAAGCTGGTCTTTGCCTCTGCTGGTAAGCGTAAAATTTATCTTATTAAAAACAGAAAATTCATCTTCTCTGTCAAAAATTACCAGATCTGCAAGTGTCGTTTTATCAATTTCCATCGTGAGGATTGAGATGTAAGTATTTTGATGTTAGTATTGAGATGCTAGTATTGAGTATTGAGAAAGAAAAGAAGCGATCAGTATTTTCAATTATAATCATTCTTATTAAATTAAGAAATTGATTTGTTGAGGTTTGAAATTATAGTTCTCTCAATACTCAATACTATTTCTATCTGCTAAACATTATTCTTTTCCCTTTGTGAGATGCATTTACCACACCGTTTTCATAAACAAAGTTTCCATTAACCATGGTTTTTTCAATTGTAGCAGGAAAGGTTGTTTTATCAAACGGACTCCAGCCACATTTATATAAAATATTTTGTTGCGAAACTGTGTAAGGTTTATTAATATCTACCATTACCAGGTCTGCAAAATAACCCTCTCTAATATAACCCCGGTCCTGTATCTGAAAACATTCAGCAACGGCATGACACATTTTTTCAGCAATTTTTTCCAGGCTTATATTTCCGTTTTTGTAATAATGTAACATTAACTGCAAGCCATGTTGTACCAATGGCATTCCGGCATGTGCATGTTCATAAGGTCCTTCTTTTTCTGATAATAAATGTGGGGCATGGTCTGTTGCTATTACATCCAGCCGGTCATCAAGTAACGCCTCCCACAATGCTTTTTTATTATAAGGCGCTTTTATTGCAGGATTACATTTTATTTTATAACCCAATGCATCATAATCATCTGCTGTAAAATGAAGATGGTGCACGCAAACTTCGGCCGTTATTCTTTTTTCTTTTAAAGGAAACATATTGCCAAAAAGTTGTAATTCTTTTTCTGTAGAAATATGCAAAATATGCAAACGGCTATTGTATTTTTTCGCAAATTGAATGGCTGTTAAAGATGATTCGTAACAGGCATCTTCATTGCGTATCAACGGATGATCGGAGGGTTTTAAAATTGGGTTAATACTTTTAATGTTTTCATACTGCTGCTTTATAATTCTTTCATCTTCGCAGTGTGTGGCAATCAATAATTCACTTCCACCAAAAATTTTATCGAGTGTGGTATGGCTGTTTACAAGCATATTGCCCGTGCTGCTACCCATAAAAATTTTAAGTCCGGCAATTTTATTTTTTAATTCATTAGCCCGTAATGCCTGCTCCGCATTGTCGTTGCTTACGCCCATAAAAAAGGAATAGTTTGCAACAGAACTTTGCTCCGC
>JAYTCO010000429.1:0-7576 GCA_043736415.1 Ferruginibacter sp.
GAACCATCAGCAATTTTCTGTGCATCCCAACCAACTTTTTGCATACCAATTAGGTTAATGGCTTTTACTGCTCCAATATCCTGTGATAAACTCAGGGAAGTTCTACCTGCTTTACCTTTTTTGGTTGTAATAATAATAACTCCGGCATTTGCACGAGTACCATATAAAGCAGCAGCACTTGGCCCTTTTAAGATTTCAATATTTTCAATATCAGCGGGATTAATATCAGCTAATCTATTAGGAGCCTGATCTTGGGAACCTGAAGTTTGCCCCGTAGCACCGGAAAATGGCCCTGTACCTGCACCGGTTGCATTTTGTGCATTACTTACATAAACGCCATCAATAATATACAATGGTTCAGAGTTTTGGTTAATGGAGGAAACTCCTCTTAACCTTACAGAAAAACCACCTCCCGGAGCGCCACTGTTTGCACTAATTTGTGCTCCGGATATTTTACCTTGCATAGCTCCATCAAGTGTTACAGGCCTGGTAGAACCTGTTAATTGTTTTGCATTAATAGTTCCTACTGAGTTTGCCAGGTTTGAACGTTTTATACTTGTAGCTAAACCTGTGACAACGACTTCAGATAATTTAGAAAAATCTTCAGAAAGTTTTATCAATAATTCTGTACCTGTTAATTGAACCGTTTTTGAACCATAGCCTACAAAAGAAACAGTAACAAATTTTGCGTTGTTAGCAACTCTTAAATTAAAACTACCATCACGGCCTGAAACGGTACTGTTTTTACTGATGTTTTCAAAGATAGTAGCACCTTCCAAAGGTCTGTCTTGGTCGGAATACATCACTTTTCCGGAAATATCTTTTTGGGCAAAAAGAAGTAGAGGAAATAATCCTAAGAAAACAGCACTTGCCATCATCGCTGTTACTTTCTTAAATTGTTTTGTCATAAGAAGAGTTAGTTTTTGGTTACTTGATAAAAATATGGCAAAAAAAATAATAATATAAAATTATTATACAGATCTTTTTTAAATATTTTAATCAAAAGCTTATTTTTAGTTTTCAATATTCCATATATGATAAAGTTTTACCCTGTTTTTTTAATGCTATTTACGTTTAACAGTTTTTCTCAAGCCGTAGATATAAATAAAAATTTTAAGAATTTAAAAGCACGTTCCATTGGACCAAGCGGAATGAGTGGTCGGATTACAACCATTGATGCATTGCATGCTGACCCTAATACAATTTATTTAGGTGCAGCAAGTGGCGGTGTATGGAAAACCACCAATGCAGGTAACAGTTGGACCCCAGTTTTTGATGAACAACCTATTCAAAATATAGGTAGTGTTGCAATATGCCAAAGCAACCCCAGCATTGTTTGGGTTGGTACAGGTGAAGGAAATCCACGAAATTCCGTAAGCCTCGGAGAAGGAATTTATAAAAGTTTAGATGCCGGTAAAACGTGGAAATGTATGGGGCTCGAAAAAACCCGGAACATTCACAGAGTAATTATTGATCCTACAAACCCAAATATTGTTTATGCAGGCGCAATAGGTAATCCATTTAGTGCGCATGCAGAAAGAGGCGTTTTTAAAACAACAGATGGCGGGGAAACCTGGAACAAAATATTACATACAAATGATACAAGTGGTATTGGAGATATGATCATGGATCCTTCAAACCCCAATAAAATTTTCGCAGCCATGTGGCAGCATAGCCGTACACCCTGGAGCTTAAGCAGTGGTGGAAAAGGCAGCGGCTTGTACATGACGTTAGATGCCGGAAAAAACTGGAAAAAATTAAACGGTGAGGGCGGCTTACCAACCGGTGATTATGGTAGAATTGGAATTACCATTTGCCATGATATGCCAAGCAGGGTTTATGCACTTATAGAAAGTACAAAAAGTGCTTTGTATAGGAGCGAAGATGGTGGAAGTAAATGGGAAAAAGTGAATGAAGACCCACAATACACTGCCAACAGAAGTTTTTATTTTCAGGATATTATTGCTGACCCTAAAAATGAAAACCGTTTGTGGCTTATAAACCAAACGGTAAGTATGAGTGAAGATGGTGGAAAAACATTTAAAACAGTAATTCCTTACAACGGAATTCACCCAGATCATCATGCATTTTGGATACATCCTAACGATCCTAATTTTATAATTGATGGAAACGATGGTGGAATTGGAATTACTAGAGACAAAGGAAAGACCTGGCAGTTTGATGAAAAGATTCCTGTCGGTCAATTTTATCATATAAATGTAGACAACGAAACGCCTTACAACGTTATGGGTGGCTTACAGGATAATGGCAGCTGGCATGGTCCTGCATATACCTGGACAAACGCAGGCTTAAAAAATTATTATTGGGAAAGCGTTGGCGGTGGCGATGGTTTTGATGTGATGCCTGACCCTGAAGATGCAAACTGGGTATACTCCATGAGCCAGGGAGGAGAAGTAGGTAGATACAACATTACAACTGGTGAAAAATGGCAAATCAGGCCTCCCACAGTTTCTAATACGATTAACAAAGA
This sequence comes from Ferruginibacter sp., assembly GCA_043736415.1. GTDB lineage: Bacteria > Bacteroidota > Bacteroidia > Chitinophagales > Chitinophagaceae > Ferruginibacter. Next base: position 2,492 of record JAYTCO010000429.1, read on the forward strand.
CAGACTTCGTTTTAACTGGAATGCTGCAATTGCACAGGATGCGTTTGATAAAAAAACGATTTATTATGGCAGCCAGTTCGTTCATAAAAGCATTGATAAAGGAGGAAGCTGGACAACCATTAGCTCCGATCTTACAACCGATGACAGTCTGCAAATTGACCAGAGTAAAAATGGCGGAATTAGTATTGATATAACCGGTGCTGAAAACCATTGTACCATTTTGGCCATAGAACCAAGTAAACTTAATAAAGATATTTTATGGGTTACTACAGATGATGGCCAGGTACAGCTGACAAAAGACGGAGGTAAAAGCTGGGTAAATTTAACCAATAAAATTAGCGGACTTATAAAAGGAAGTTGGCTGCCGCAGGTAAAGACAAGTCGCTATAACCAAGGCGAGGCTTATGTTGTAGCAAATGATTACAGAAGAGGAAATTTTGCACCTACTATTTTTAAAACGACTGACTTTGGAAATACATGGACAAATATTCTCCAAAATAAAAATATTAAAGGTTACGCGTTATGCATATTACAAGACCCGGCTGAACCAAATTTGATGTTTGTTGGTACGGAGCAAGGATTATGGGTCAGCCTTGATAATGCTAAAAGTTTTCAGCAGTTTAAAAATAATTATCCAAGTGTGAGCACTTACGATTTAGCTATTCAGGAAAGGGAAGCCGACTTATGTATTGCCACTTTCGGAAGAGCAATTTATATTTTAGATGATATTCGGCCTTTAAGAAAACTTGCTGCCAATAAAGAAATAACAAATAAAAATGTAGTTGCTTTTAATAATAATGACGCTTACATTGTAACCTATAAAAATGCGCCGGGCTACGAATGGAGTACATGGGGTGTATGGGATGCAGATAATAAAAAAAAGGGTGCTGCTATAAATTTTTATGTAAAGATTTTGCCTCAAAAAACAGATACCGCAAAGGTTGCAAAGGTGGCATTTAATCAAAAGAAAACCACTGAAAAAATACCTGTAGGTGATTTACGAAATAATAAAATGTATAAAGATTCTCTGGATAATCAGAAATCAACATCTTCCGATTCACTTTCTGTAAACAGTAAAAAAAATAAAACTGACAGTGCACTTGTAAAAATTTACAACGATAAAGATGAATTAATCAGAACACTTAAATGGAGTGTTGATACCGGTTTTAATAAAAAATACTGGCGTATGGATGAAAGAGGAATCCGATATCCCGGCTTTGCAAAACCAAAACCCGGTGAAGATGAATTAGGTGGTGAAAATGTATTACCGGGGAAATATAAAGTAGTTATTAGTGTGAATAAGCAATCGGATTCAAATTACATTACATTAAAAGCTGATCCCCGTAAAACTGATAACACTTCTATTTTAAATGCCCAAAAATCTTTAAAATCTAAACTGAGAAACTTTGCAGAAAAACTTACGCAAGGAATGGAGCAATTAACAGATGCTGAAGAAATTGCAAAAAAATATGAGGCACAGTTAAAAGATATAGAACTTCCTACAGCGGACAGTCTGCGCAAACAAAGTAAAAAAATACAGGAAGAAATTAAAACCGTAAAAGACTTTATCAGCGGCAAAAAAATAGAAAGGCAAGGTTATGGTCAGCTCCCGCAAGAAACAGTATTGACTGCATATGGAGAGGCTTTGGAAAATATTTCTGAAAAAAATGTAGTCCCATCGAAGCAGGAAGATTTATTGGTTGAGAAGGCAGAAGGAAAAATTGCGGATGCAATAAAAAAAATTAATAACTTCTTCAGTACAAAATGGAAAGCTTATCAAACTTTAATAGAAAATAACAAAGTAGATCTGTTTAAAGATTTTAAACAATTATAAAAAGCTGAACCAATGAATGCATGATTAGCTTATTAAAATGAACTTTTCATGCATTCATAAATAAAACAGTTGATGACAAACATTCTTTTTGAAGTTATAGACTGGAATAATGTAACCAAAACCAGGCATGACGGCGAAACCGGATTTGCTGTTTGGCAAACACTAAATTTTGATGGGATCAGATTGCGTATGGTTGAGTATTCCCCAAATTATTTTGCCAATCATTGGTGTAAAATGGGGCACATAGTATATTGTTTTGAAGGCGAATTTTTAAGTGAACTGGAAACAGGAGAAAAATTCTTGTTGTCAAAAGGCATGTCGTATATCGTTTCAGATGAAATGAGTTCACATAGATCCGTTTCTGATAAAGGAGTTAAGTTACTAATCATTGATGGAACTTTTCTAGCTGTCCGATAAGTTTAAAACAAAAAATGAGTAGTCGATTTTAAGAAAAAAATAATGCAAAAAATAGTATTTATTTTAATTATTTTTTTACAACATTTATTTGTGACTGCGCAGGTAAATTGGATTAATGTAGATAGTAGTTTTACTCCCCTGCCTACAAATTTTCATATTTATAAAACGACAGACAGCCTAGATGGAAAGCCTTTTATGGCATTTTATGTAGAGGCTAGTCTAAAAGACAGGCATTTACTTTTTACAACAGACAGTACCTTTAAAAGAAGATTAACGCCTTTACAGTTTTATCAAAAAAATAACCAGCCTTTGCTTGTTGTAAACGGAACATTTTTTTCTTACAGTACCAATCAAAATTTAAACGTTTTAATAAAAGACGGGGAAATACTTGGTTACAATATTCATACTTATCCCGGCAGAGGAAAAGACACATTTACCTACAAACATCCGTTGGGAAGCGCACTCGGTGTAACCAAAAAAAGAAAGGCAGATGTTGCGTGGCTGTTTACAGATTCTTCACTAAAAGCAACATATGCATTACAACATGCTATGCCGGTGCTAAAAGATTCATCAGGTAAATTTTATTTTGCTGAGGTAAAAAAATATGCTGAAAATCTAAATGGATTTTGTTTTAAAAAAGATGCACATTTTAAAAAATGGAAAGTAAAAACTGCCATTGGCGGTGGTCCCGTCTTGCTACAAAAAGGCGAGGTTGCCGTAAGTAATAATGAAGAATTAAAATTTGCCGGTAAAGAAATTAGCGATAAGCATCCACGTACTTGTATGGGCTATACAAAAAACGGTAAACTAATTATAATGGTTATAAAAGGTAGATATCCCGATGCAGTAGGTGCAACACTAAACCAAGAGGCTCAGCTGTTAAAAAATTTGGGGTGTAAAGAAGCGCTGAATCTAGATGGAGGCGGTAGTAGCTGCATGATTGTTAATGGAAAAGAAACCATAAAACCCAGCGATAAGGAAGGAGAAAGACCGATACCGGGCGTTTTTATAATTCAGATAAAATGACCAGTCTGTTTTTAAAAAGTCATTAAATAAATAAATATAATTTTTCTTAAAACGATTGAACTTTACTTCTTGATTCAACATAATAGATTCTGTGAAAATGCTTAAAATTAAATTACAAAATTTAGCTTGTCTTCACTTTCACTTTCTTCTTCTTCAAGCAAAGATTCATGCAAATTTTTCTCGAATACCATAACGTTCTTTATAATAATGATCAGCAGTACCAATGCAACTAATTCAATAAAATTAAAAATTATTGATGCGGATGTTGAAGTAATTAATTCTTCAACACTTGTTTCTTTAAAATACCTGTTTATAAAGTTTGTACCGATATTATTTATGATCCAGATCACCCACCACCAACCAATTATTTTTCCGTTTTTATGTGTAATTAAATTATGAGTAGCTTCCTGTGTTTTCTCCCAAATTTCCTGCATAATAATGTATGGCCTGGCAAGGTTTATAAAAGGTACAAACCATGCACCGGCAGCCCAACCTTCTGCATATTTTGTATTTGCTTTATAGCTTAAATTAAGATTATTATAGGCACGCCTGAACCATAAAATAAAAAGCACTATGCATACAAGGTAAACTGCAAGGTTAGCATATGCAATGATTTGATGGCGTATATCGTTGGTGGTAGCTTCTTGCTGTGTGTAGTCGCCATTCTGCATTCTTTTTAGCAATAAATATTGCAAAAAAGCAGAAATCATAAATGCGATTTGAATAAAGCCCAAAACATAAAAAGCAATTAAGCTGTTTTTGGCTCTTTGCGAGTTGTCCGGTAAAACAATCATGTTCTAAATATAGCTGCTACTTATCAGTGCGCAAAATCCATTTCGTAGTCACCTTTAATTCGCTCAATTGATGGATTAAAATAACCGAATTTAACATCAGGGAATTCTTCGTGTATCAATTCCAGCATTTGTTTTACACCCATACATTCTCCGGTATCTGTTACACCTATTTTTCCAAGATACCAGTCCGGATCAATATTAAAATTGCGCCACTGTATCATTTTTAAACCGGTTTCTTTTATTAAGCCTCTTAGCGCTTCGTATTCGGCAATACTGTCCGTCATACCCGGAAAAACAAAATAATTTATACTGGTCCAGGCCCCAAAACTGTTGGCCACTTTTAAGCTTTCAATAATGTCTTTAAATTCGTAATTGTTGGGACGGTAATAAGGCGTATAAATTTCTTCACGGGCAGAATTGGTACTTACACGAATACTTGTAAGGCCAGCTTCACACAAGGCTTTTACAGCTTTTGGCATACTGCCGTTTGTATTAATATTAATACTTCCTTTCTGCGTATGCTTTCTGATTTCAATAATTGATTCTTTGATCGTTTCCCACATTAATAATGGCTCCCCTTCGCAACCCTGACCAAAACTAATAATGGGGTAAGGAGCAGTTTCCAAATGCGGTACAGTGAATTCTACAATTTCTGCAGCGGTTGGTTTAAAAGTTAGTCTGTCCTGTGTACTCACAATGGTTTCATCACTTGGTTGAAAAGATATACAACCTATGCAGTTTGCATTGCATGCAGGAGAAACGGGCACCGGACATTCCCAACGACCCATAAATAAATTTCTTGCCGCCGGGCAGGTGTATGTCATGCAACAATTTTCTGCCAGGTGTTTTACCAATCTATTTTGGCTGTATGCGCTTAATAATTTTGTTAAGCCCTCTTCAATTTTTTCCTCTACAAAGCCTTCACTTTCCTGCCTAATATCTTTTTCAATTCTCACAGCCGGAACATATATTTTTTCGTCTTGCCAACCTGCAGCTGTATAACAAAAAAGTGGT
>JAYTCO010000430.1:0-3219 GCA_043736415.1 Ferruginibacter sp.
GCCCGCATTATCTTTTTGGTTGAAAGCATTAACCCACTCGGGTAACTGTTGCATGTAATAATTACTGGTTATCCATTTGCCATTTTTATCATCGTACCAATAAGCGGCATTTGCACTATGCCCTGCGGGTAATATTGCCCCTCTATCTTTTAATGCAATCCCAATTACTTTGCTTTCAAAATTATTGCTGAGTCTTAATTCATCGGTAATAGTAGTGGTCCATAAATTTTTAGGACTCATTTTGCCTGCATTGTCATTGTTGCCCACACCCTGCACAGTACTGTCATCTGTGCAATACATACTTTTTTTTGTTGTTTTTTCAAACCAATTATTTCCTACAATTCCATTGGTAGAAGGCGTAGCACCGGTGTAAATACTGCTATGACCGACCGCTGTGTAAGTTGGTACCATTGGTATAAATGTATTTTCGAAACTGTAACCCTGCATAATTAATTTTTTAAACCCATTGCTGCTGTAACGGTTGTAATAACGATATAAATAATCCCAGCGCATTTGATCTACAACAATACCTACGACTAATTTTGGTCGGGCAATTTGTGTTTGTGGAGCAGTTTTACTATTGGTTTGTGCAGAAGAAAATATTGATAAAATGCTAAGCGTGAAGGTGAATATAAAAGCTGTTTTTCGCATGGAAAATATAAATTTTGATAAAGATATTAAATATGAATTTCTTAAAAGATTAAGTAAATGAAAACAAGTAAGATTAAGAAGACTACCATAGATGTAGGCACATTGATTACCTGTTAAATTGAAAAACAAATGAACAAAGGCTGCCGGATAGAAGTGGATATCCTTTTTGTGTTCCGCCTGGCGGCACAAAAAGATAGGAACGCATTGCCGGAACAACTGTTCATTTTAGTAAATGCTGACAGCCCCAAATGTTTAAGGAAATGTGAAATTTTGTATTTACATCATTTTCCAATTATGAAATATATTTTATGATTTATTATTTACCTTAGCAGTATAAATAAATGAGTAGTTTATGAAGGATGTTTTTGAGAAATTAATTAAAGATGGTGGGCCAATTGGTCAGCATATGGATAGGGCGCATGGCTATTTTGCTTTTCCCAAACTGGAGGGCGAACTTGGGCCTAGAATGCAGTTTAGGGGTAAGGAAGTAATTGTATGGAGTTTAAATAATTATTTGGGTCTTGTAAACCACCCTGATATTCGAAAAGTGGATGCAGATGCCGCAGCAACTTATGGCATGGGAAACCCGATGGGTGCAAGAATGATGAGTGGAAATACCTCAAAGCATGAAGAGCTGGAAAAAGTAATAAGCAAATATGTAAGCAGAGAAGATACGATGTTGCTGAATTTTGGTTATCAGGGAATAATGAGTTGCATAGATGCGCTTGTAAATCGTAGGGATGTAATTGTGTACGATGCGGAAGCGCACGCATGTATTGTAGACGGTGTGAGGTTACACATGGGGAACAGATTTGCATTTAAACACAACGATATTGAGGATTGCGAAAAGCAATTGGTGAGAGCAAATGCACTGGCAGAAAAAAATGGTGGAGGTGTGTTGGTTATTACGGAAGGTGTTTTTGGAATGGACGGTGAGCAGGGAATTTTGAAAGAAATAGTTGCATTAAAAAAGCAATATGGGTTTAGATTATTAATTGATGATGCACATGGTTTTGGATATATGGGACCAACCGGTGCGGGTGCTGATGAAGCACAGGGCGTACAGAATGATGTTGATTTATACTTTAGCACCTTTGTAAAAAGTATGGGAAGCATTGGTGCTTTTATTAGCGGGCCAAAATCGGTACTTAAATATTTGCGTTACAATACAAGGTCACAAATATTTGCGAAAAGCCTGCCGTTGTTGATTGTAGAGGGAATGTTGAAGCGTATGGAAATGGTAACGACTATGCCTGAGTTACGTGAAAAACTTTGGAGCAATGTTGAAAGGTTGCAGAATGGTTTGAAAGAAAAAGGTTTTGATATTGGCGATACAAACAGTCCCGTTACACCGATATATATGAAAGGCGATGTGCCGGAAGCGACACAGATGGTAATGGATTTAAGAGAGAATTATGGAATTTTTTGTTCTATAGTTGTGTATCCGGTAATACCAAAAGGTGATATTATTTACAGGTTAATACCAACAGCATCGCATAGTTTTGATGAAATAGATATCACTTTAAAAGCTTTTGAAGAAACAAAGAAAAAATTAGATGCCGGTTTATACAAAGCCGCAGATATTCCGGACATGGCAGAGGTAGGAGCGTTATAGAATACTGGATGATAAAATATTAAACCCTTGCATTTGCATGGGTTTTTTTGTTTCATTAGTTTTTGGGTTAAAATTTAAGTGTTCTATCTTAAAATAATTAATATCAAAATATGGATGTTCCTTACAAAATTCCTTCACAAACACGCATTGGCCATATACATTTAAAAGTTACAGATTTAAAAAGAGCATTGGGTTTTTATTGTGACCTGCTGGGCTTTGAAATAACGACTATGTATGGAGAAGATGCGGCTTTCATTTCGGCAGGTGGTTACCACCATCATATTGGTTTAAATACCTGGTACAGTAAGGGAGGTGAGCCAGCACCTTTGCGTACAGCAGGCTTATTTCATACAGCAATTTTATACGCAGAAAGAAAAGAACTGGCAGTAATATACAAACGAATTATTGATGCAGAATATCCCTTTACCGGCTTTGCAGATCATGGTGTATCAGAAGCATTGTATTTGAATGATCCTGATGGAAATGGTGTAGAATTATATTGGGACAAACCAAAAGAACTGTGGCCACAAAAAGCTGATGGCACTTTGGAAATGTATTCGAGAGCACTTGATATTTCTGATTTAATTAGTGAATTAATTTGAGCCAGGTTTTTCTACATCTTTAAGAATATTTTCATCCATTAAAGCAAACGGCCACTCATTCTTTATTTTAGCTTTCACTAAATAAACTATTACTCCACTCGTTAACACCACTGCAAAGCTTAAAATAATAGCAACGCCAGTTGCATAAAAAATAAACATCCACATTAAGATTGCAAGTACAACCGGTATTGGATACAGCGGCATTTTAAATGGAAGATTGGTTGTGCCTTTTCTTTTTCGCAGCAACATTAAACCAACACCCTGGCCAATAAACTGCACCATTATTCTCATAGCAAGAATACCGCTGATTACGTCACCCATTCTAAACAATAAACTAAACACAAAAGCAAA
>JAYTCO010000431.1:0-7540 GCA_043736415.1 Ferruginibacter sp.
GTAAGAAATAATATAAAAATGATCAAGTTTTTTTTTACCATCGATGTTAGTTTTAAGCATAAAAATAAGCAATAACAAATTCAATTCAAAGCTTTGACAACTGTGTACCAAATTGATATAATTTTGTAATGGAATTTGAAAGAATGAAAGCTTACAAAAGAGTACAATGGAAAAAGAAAAATTAAGGATTGATAAATATTTGTGGAGCATACGATTGTTTAAAACAAGAAGCATTGCTGCAGAAGCATGCGAGAAAGGAAAAGTAAAGTACAATGGTGCGGCTGTGAAAGCATCGAAGCAGGTGCATATTGATGAAGAATACGAAGTAAAAACGGAAGCGAAAAAATGGTTGATAAAAGTTACAGCACTTTTACACAATCGAGTACAATTCAGCGAAGCAATAAATTTTTATATTGATATTTCTCCTGAAGAAGTGGAAGATAAATTGCAGTACCAAGGCGCCGCATTTCACACAGGTAAAAGACTGAGCAAAGTAGGAAGACCTACCAAGAAGGAGAAAAGAGATTTGGATGGGTTTATGGGAGATTGAGGCAGACATGAGATGTAAGATTTGAGACAAAAGATTAAAGACCAGAGAAAACGTAAACAATGCGTTGTGTTAAGTAAGATTTCATTTTTAGAAATTGGATAATGACAATAGATATTATAAGTGTAGTGCCTGATTTGCTGACATCGCCGTTTGCACATTCTATAATGAAACGTGCGGCAGATAAGGGTTTGCTTGCAGTAAATGTTATAAATTTAAGAGACTACACAACCTATGCAAGAGCGCAGGTAGATGATTACCAATTTGGCGGGGGTGCAGGTATGGTAATGATGATAGAGCCTCTGGTAAATGCTGTAGAAAGTTTGCAAAAAGAAAAACAATATGATGAGGTTATTTACCTGACGCCTGATGGAGAAACATTCAATCAAAAAATGGCAAATACACTTTCCCTTAAAAATAATTTCTTAATGATTTGCGGCCATTACAAAGGAATAGATCAACGGTTTAGAGATCATTTTGTAACTAAAGAAATATCTATTGGTGATTATGTACTAAGTGGCGGAGAACTGGCAGCAGCAGTACTTACAGATGCAATTGGGAGATTGTTGCCCGGTGTATTAAATGATGAAAGCTCTGCACTTACAGATTCATTTCAGGATAATTTATTGGCACCGCCGGTGTATACAAGACCTGAAATTTTTAGAGAATGGAAAATACCTGAGGTTTTAAAAAGCGGTAACCATAAATTGATTGAGGAATGGCGTTATAACCAAGCTATAGAAAGAACAACTTTAAGACGACCGGATATACTTGAACAATAAGCTGATTTGCTAATTCGTAAATGTGCTAATACAAAAGCCCCTGAATGTTTCAGGGGCTTTTGTATTAGCACATATCAAAAACTAATTCTTAAAGATATTTTCATCAACTGCCACATTGCTTTCAATTTTATCAAATACTACAGGGCCCTGAGGAGTTGTAGTACCATAAGCAAACCAATATCCATCAGCATTTTGTTTGTAATTGCTGTAAGTTGTTTCCACATTCATTTCAACACCATCCGGACCGGCAGCTTTTGCAGTTGTCTTCGTAAGCCTGTTGCTTTTTACATCAATAAAATAGAAGGCAGTTTTACCGGATTTACTTGTCACCTTTAATTTATACGTGTCAGCGCCATCGACTTTTTCATTGCCTGCAAATTCTACTGATGAACCTTTTTCTTTGTAGTTAACCAAGGCTCCCTGAATATCCAAAGCAGACTGCATTCCTTTTACAGTTTCAGCATCCATTTCTTTTGGCTCTGTCATTTGTTGAACAGGAAAAAACATGAAAGCTTTTTCCGGAGTAACAATTTGGTAGTTAGAAGTTCCCATTACTTCAACATCTACTCTAAATCCTTTCATTTGAGAAACGGTAAATACCATTGGTATATCCATGCCCTGCATACTTAGACTACCACTCTTTTTTACGGTTTTGAGCGAAGCAATTTTTGAAACACCACCCATGGCTTCAACATTTTTAGCAATTATTTCATCTGCAGTTTGTGCAGCTACATTTAATGTGGTTAATGCAAACGTTGCAACCAATAAATTTTTAATTTTTTTCATGTTTATTATTTTCGGTTTAAGCGTGCTTTATTTTTTAAATATCATTGATTTAAACAATTACTCATTACAAATATAATGTATCAATACATTTGCAATTAAAAACGGAGTCTTAAATTTTAATTATTACATAAGCGGATAAACAGCCATTTAAACGATGAATAACTCATGTAACCTAAAAGGAAATATTGTTGATATTATTAATGAGAGCATCTTTTTTGGGGAGGTAACGGTTACCGATGGTAAAATTAAAAGTATTGCCAAAATAAGTTCTATCCGGCATGAAGGGGAACCATATATTTTACCGGGTTTTATTGACAGTCATGTACACATAGAAAGCAGCATGTTGATTCCATCTGAATTTGCCCGGCTCGCAGTTTTGCATGGCACTACAGGTACCGTTAGCGACCCTCATGAAATTGCAAATGTATGCGGCATGGAAGGCGTAAAATTTATGATTGATAATGGCAAAAAAGTGCCTTTTAAATTTCACTTTGGTGCGCCAAGTTGTGTACCTGCTACAATTTTTGAAACAGCAGGTGCAGAATTGAATGTAAAAGAGGTGGAAGAGTTGCTTGCAATGCAGGAAATTTTTTACCTGAGTGAAATGATGAATTTTCCGGGTGTGCTGAGCAAAGATGAAAATGTAATGCAAAAAATAGCTGCTGCAAAAAAAATGAATAAACCTGTAGATGGCCATGCGCCGGGTTTAAGAGGGCAAGCTGCAAAAAATTATATAGATGCGATATCGTACATTCCTTACATAAACGGAATCCCCCCTTTGGGAGGTGGGGGGGCCACAGACCATGAATGTTTTACAGCAGCTGAAGCTTTGGAAAAACTTTCTTACGGAATGAAAATTTTAATACGGGAAGGCAGTGCCGCCAAAAATTTTGATGCACTGTTGGATTTGTTGCATGATCACTCAGATAACATGATGTTTTGCAGCGATGATAAACACCCTGACAGTTTAGCTGCAGGCCATATTAATAGCCTGTGTGCTCGTGCTGTGGCACACGGTATAAACATTTTTAAAGTATTAAAAGCAGCGTGTGTAAACCCTGTACAGCATTATAAAATGAAAAGCGGTTTATTAAAAACTAATGATGCCGCAGATTTTATAGTTGTAAAGGATCTTATTGATTTTGTTGTTTTAAAAACTTTTATTGATGGAATTTTAGTAGCAGAAGAAGGAAAAACTTTTATAGAATCTGTAAGTTGTAATGTTATAAATAATTTTAACTGCCATGTAAAAAAACCTTCACACTTTCAACTTCCAGCAAAAGAGGGACAAAGAGAAATTTACGTTATAGAAGCTTTAGAGGGACAGTTAATTACCAATAAACTTGTTAAACCTGCCTATATTAAAGATGGTTTTATAGAGGCTGATATTGAAAATGATATTTTAAAAATTGTAGTTGTAAATAGATATCATGAAGCCCCTGTAGCTATTTCTTTTATAAAAAATATTGGCTTAACAAATGGAGCAATTGCCTCCTCCGTAGCACACGACAGCCACAATATTGTTGCAGTAGGTGTAGATGATGAAAGTATTTGCGAAGCCGTAAATCTTATCATAAAAGAAAAGGGAGGAATTAGTGCTGTAACCAAAAATATAAAAATGATTTTGCCACTACCTGTTGCAGGGTTAATGAGTGCGGGTGATGGATTTAAAATAGCAACTGACTATACAGCAATAAATAATTTTGCAACCAAAACCCTGGGAAGCAGCATGGCCGCACCTTTTATGACATTATCCTTCATGGCATTATTGGTAATACCTCATTTAAAACTAAGCGATAAAGGTTTGTTTGATGGAGACGCTTTTAGCTTTATTGATAAATAACAAACATTTAAAATTTAGCACCGATAATTTTAAATGCTACGCTGTCGGTATCTTTTGGAGTAAAATATTTAGACTTAAATTTTTTCTTACCACCTGGTGCGATTGTTTCATAAAGAACTTCATGATCTTCCTCTAAAAGTGCACCTGTTTTGCTGTAGAAAAAAAACTTTACATCAACATCTTTATAAGCAACAATTTTTGCCCTGTTTATAATTTGACCTTTTATAATCGATTGTCCAAGTATATTCTTTTTCCTCACACCGTTTACAGAAAGAAAAGCAGGAGGATTTTCCTTTTCAGCTTTTTCTAAATTGATTTTACCTTTAATGTAATTCGTATCAGTACTTAAATCATAATCATTTTTATTTTGACAGGAAATTAATAGAAAAACCGGAATAAGAAAAGAGAAAATATTTTTCATTTAAATAAAAATGTTGGTGAAACTATTGTCAAATATAACTTTAGCAACTGATTTTATTTTAGATTTGATTTTGTTAAGAATTTTTTTAACTAATTTTTCATTAAAGATAAATTGCAGGCTTAATGGTACACAATTTTAGCAATGAGCATTCCTTAATAAGTAACTGGGTAAGCGAGCTCAGATGTATTGATGTGCAAAAAGACCGCATGCGCTTTAGAAGAAATTTAGAACGTATTGCAGAGGTAATTGGCTACGAGATTAGTAAGAATATGGAAACAGAAGATGTTGATATTACTACACCAATGGGCAAAGCAAAATGTAAAGTTTTAAAAGACCAGCCTGTTTTAGCTACCATTTTAAGAGCAGGATTAGCCATGCATAATGGTCTGCTAAGTTATTTTGATAAAGCAGACAATGCTTTTTTAAGTGCTTACCGCAAGCACAATGCTGATGGTACTTTTGAAATTGCATTGGAATATATGAGCTGCCCGCCAATAGATGGCCGAGTTGTTATTGTAAGCGACCCTATGCTCGCTACCGGAGCATCTCTGGTAAAAGCAATTCAATATATAAGGGATGCAGGCAATATTAAAGAATTGCATGTGGTTTGTGCTATTGCCGCTACAAAAGGTATAGAAACCCTCTTAAAAGCTGAACCTGCAGCTACAATTTGGTGTGGGGCAATAGATGATAATTTATCAGCAAAAGGGTATATTTTACCGGGGCTGGGTGATGCAGGTGATCTTGCTTATGGATCAAAAATGCAACAATAAATTTCCCTTTTTTCATCATTACATAATTGTTTGTAGGTTTTTCAAATTACAGGCAGCATTTTAGATGAATTTGTTATCTTTAAGAAACAGAACAGTTTAGCTAATGAGAAAAATTTCTTTATTAATTTTTGCCGCATTTATTTCAGTTTGTACTTATGCACAGGATCCTCATTTTTCACAATTTTTTGCCTCACCATTAACTTTAAATCCTGCATTTACAGGAAAATTTGATGGGCAATGGAGGTTAGCTGTAAACCATCGGGACCAATGGCCATCAATACCTAAAGCTTATGTTACAACAAGTGGATCTTTTGATTTTAGTGTCATGAAAGATAAATTGCCAGCAGGTGATGTTTTCGGTATCGGAATTTCAGGATTATCTGATGCAAGTGCAAATGATCAATTAAAATTAAATTATGGATCGCTTTCTTTATCTTATCACAAAGCATTAGATGAAGATGGTTATAATACAATTGGTGCAGGTTTTCAAGGAACATACAGCAGTTTAACTTTAGACGAAGGCAAACTTACCTTTGAAGATATGCTAAGGCAAAATGGTTTTACAGGTGCCCGAACGGATTTTTTAACCAATGGTAATAATCATAATTATTTTGATGTAAATGCAGGTATTTTATTTTCAGGTTCAAGCAATGGCATTAATAACTATTATGCAGGTGTTTCTGTGTATCATGTAAACAGACCAAAAGTGGGTTTTAAGGAGCAGAATTATCTTTTGGCAAATAGAATAACGTTGCATGGCGGTGGTTCATTTCCGGTTGCTGATGCACTAACTTTAAATGCCTCGTTTATTTATCAAAGTCAAAGCAAGGCAAATGAAACAACATTAGGAGGTGCGTTGGCATACAACTTAAACAAAGATGACGCTAATCCATCTAGTATTTTCATTGGATCGTGGTTGAGACTGAATGATGCATTAATTCCATACGTTGGTTTAGAAGTTGGAGGCTTAAGAATTGGTGCCAGTTATGATGTTAACATCAGTAGTTTAAAAACAGCAACCGCAAGCAGAGGCGGCTCGGAATTTTCATTAATTTATATCAAAAGAAAATCTGAGTCAAAAGGAATTCCTTGTCCAAGGTTTTAAAACTATTTTAAAATGCTTTTATAAAAAAAACATCGCTTTTTGTGATGTTTTTTATTTTGTTTAATTTGCAGTATTTCATCATTTATATTCGTCCATTGATGAGGCAATTTGACAATTCACCATTCACATTTCACATCCTCACCTCACAGGCCTTCCGCTCACAAATTTATTTCCTCTTACAAAAAACCTGTAAGGCAATTCTGCATCTGTTCCTGCACCATCAATTCCTATTCTTTTACTTGTTCCAATTTCATCTTGTAAAAATGAAAAATCATCTTTATAAATATTGATTATTTTCTCGCCCACAATTAAACCTGAAATATTTTTAGATATTCCCATTGCTTTTGCAACATTGCCCGGACCTTTCGTTAGTGTGTTGTCCACCATTTTTTTGCCGGTTCTTTCAAGCATAATTTCAATTCCTTTTATGGGTTCTAAAGCTCTTATTAGAATTGCATCGGGCACATTTAAATCATTCGTAACTATATTAAGCATGTTGTGCATGCCATAACATATGTAAACATAAACCGCACCCGCAGCAGCATACATGGCTTCATTTCTTAAAGTGCGTTTTCCATTATAAGCGTGTGAGGCTTTGTCAACATTGGCTACATAAGCTTCCGTTTCTACAATACGCCCGCTTGTAATTTTTCCACCTATATTAGTTACAACAATTTTACCAAGCAGATCTTTTGCAATTTGCACAACGTCTTTTCTTTGATAAAATGCAAGGGAAAGTTTTTTCATTTGAGATATGTAACTTTAAGCGAATTTAAACTTTCAGGACTACTAGCAATGCTTAGAGAAATCATCATTTCAATACAATCCTATTTTGCCGCACACCAGTTTATTAAAAAACATGGTTTATGGAAATGGATTATGATACCGGGCATTATTTATTGTATTCTTTTTATTGCAGGACTTTATCTTTTCGGCATAAGCAGTGTAAATGCCATTGAGTTTATTTTACTTAAAAGCGGCATTAGAGCCTGGCTTGAATCTATGCAGGACAGCTGGCTTAATCTATTGGTGATTGTGGGGCAGGGAATAATTATATCTGTTTTATTTTTTTATTATTTTTCACTGTTCAAATTTATTTTTTTAATTATTGGCTCTCCGGTTTTTGCATATTTAAGTGAAAGAACTGAAAGCATTTTGGAAGGCAGAGATTTTCCTTTCAGCCTCCCACAACTCTTTAAAGATATGTGGCGTGGCATTACAATAGCCCTTAGAAATTTGCTTTGGCAAACGGTGTATGTTTTAACTATTCTTATACTTTCTTT
>JAYTCO010000432.1:0-3205 GCA_043736415.1 Ferruginibacter sp.
TCGTTAAGAGCGAAGCCCTCGCCGTATTCTTCTAGAATAGCATTTGCCATATCTGTACGGGTAAAACCAGGGGCTATTAAAAATGCTTTAATCCCCTGCTTGCCGTAGTGCCGTGCAATACTGCGGGTGAGGCTTACTATGGCACCTTTGCTGGCAGCGTAGGCAATATAGTCTGTAGTATCGCCACGAAAAGCTGCACGGGAAGATATGTTTACAATTCTTCCATTCTGCTGCGTGATGGCATGCTCTACAAACTCTTTGCATAAAATACCAACGGCTGTAGTGTTTACTGCAAAAGTATTCTGCCAGTTTTTTAGCCACTCATTTGTGGGCAATGTATCTGCTGCGCTTGGCGAAATACCTGCATTATTTATTAACGCAGAAATGGGTCCGTACTGGTTTACAAGCCGTGAAATAAAACCAATTACTTCTTCTGCATTTGAGAGATTGCATGCAGCAATGTGACTTGTATTTTGAAGTTCACTTTGCAGTTTTTCTGCCTCCGCTTTATTTGCATTGTAATGAATAATTACTTCTGCACCGGATTGTGATAGTTGTTTTGCAATGGCTCTTCCAATGCCTCTTGATGCGCCGGTAACAAGTATTCTTTGATTGCTTAGGGAGATGTTCATAGTTTAAAAATAATGGGAAAAATTTATAAGTTTCTGAAAAAGATAATTTGTGAGACTTACTTCTCAGCAACGTCTCCCAAAGGGGACGTTGCGAATTTAATAATAATAATTTAGGAACATTATACGCAACGTCCGGCAAGGGCCGAGACATTGCTGCGAAGTAGGCAGTATGTTCACTGTTATTTCTCAGCAACGTCTCCCAAAGGGGACGTTGCGTATTTAATAATAATGATTTAGGAACATTATACGCAACGTCCGGCAACGGCCGAGACGTTGCTCGAAGTAAGAATGTAAGGTCTATTACACGTCGGGGTTTCGCAGTTGGTGTATGTATAATTTATTGTTTATCCTTGCGAAAACCCCGCCAGGACGAAAAAAGATAATTTGTGAGACTTACTTCTCAGCAACGTCTCCCAAAAGGGACGTTGCGTATTTAATAATAATGATTTAGGACTGTTGAACGCAACGTCCGGCAACGGCCAAGACGTTGCTCGAAGTGAGAATGTAAGGTCTATTACACGTCGGGGTTTCGCAGTTGGTGTATGTATAATTTATTGTTTATCCTTGCCAAAACCCCGCCAGGACGAAAGAAACAAACTTATATTAAGAGTGGCGGCAGTTGTCAATAACCAGACACCATTTGTTAGTAATTACAAACATGCCTGTTAATAAACATAAAAAAAAGGTGAAAAAAGATTTGGATTTTCCATAGCAATCAGCCCGGCTAACTGAAGCTAAATTTATAAATAAAAGCTGATGATTTGCACATAGCTAAATTAATAACGTCCTGCTGGATATGAAGCCAAATTGAAAAACAAAAGTTGAAACACGGCTTCCGTCTGCCCCCATTTTGGCAAACCCCATGTAAGCTACATACCCAATCTCGTAGGTTGTCGCACCACTTTGTTAAGTCCACCTGCTTTTACAATATTTAACTAACTCTTCAATGTCATATAGGTGTCTGGATGCTGCGTCTGCACGGATATAGAACTCTTTTACTATTTTATTGTTTTCGTCTCGTGTCCAAAGAAATATCGGGTCGAATAAACTTGGTTGAACAGTAATAACAAAAATTGTTTTGCTGTCAACTTGATAGAAATCTCCATAAGTCGAAAAAGCAATTGATTTAGGTAAATAAGTGGTTTTAATTCTTGTGAACTCTCTTAAAAATTCGTCTTTAGATATTCTATTAAATTCAATTCCGTAAACTTTGTTTTCCTTGTCAGCAATACCGATAAAAAGATAGCCGCCTTTTGAATTTGAAAATGCACAAATAGTTTTGGCAACTTCAAGTTCAATGTTTCTTTGGGAAGAAGGTCTGTTTATCAAACCTGGTTTAAACTCTACAAATTCATGTTCGCCTTTTGAAAAAGCAATTTCCATCGGTGGAAGTAAATCGTTTTCTGAATTGCTTTGCTCATCTTCTGTAGTTTCTTCTTCATCAGGTTTGCCCCACCAATACACTTTGTCATAACCTGTCCAATCAAAAGGTGTTTCTAAAATGTTATGTTCTCCTAAAGCTGTTTCTGTATAACCTTCTTCATACTCGTCAACGTCAAAATAAGAAACAGTTTTTGAGAACGCTTGTTTGTCGTAGTTATTAACTTCGTAAAATTCGTACTCCTCTTGTAAGTCAACCAAACTGGGTGGGTTTGGCATATCAGAATTATCGTTATTAATAGAATGGATTGTAAGTTTGTTTTGTTCATCGTTGTCTTTAACCATTTCTACCCAAACACCTTTTCCAATATAATCAGGAATTTCAATTTCTGTATCTGATAAATTTACTTTTGCTGAAGTTTTTGGGTCAATGTATGAGTTCAATGATTTTCTTATTTCTTTATCGGAAATATTTTTTATCTCACTCTCGGTTAATCCAATTCCCAAAAGCAAGCCGTGTATATAGTTGTCAAAATCATTGAAAACAGCTTGTCTTGCAATAATTGGATTTGCATTCTCAAATTTGTGTTCAATATTTTGAAAATCTAATTCGCCCGAAATCGCATTTTGAAAAACTATTCTTGCTCGTAGGATATAATAACATTTTTGTTGGTTCATATTAATCTTCGGTTACTTTATTTTGAGAAACCCAAAAATGAATTATCTCTAAGTTTTTAAGAAATGGGATAATGTGTCCGATTGCTTTTTTTATATCATCGTCGTCAGGATGTGCAATTGCCAATTTTGCTTTTGGGTTAAGTGATTTTTCGTGAAGCATTTTTACAAGAGCCTTCCCAAAATGCGTCTTGATTTGTCCGCTGTCAAAATACTCCCGTTTTTTTGTCGGTGCTGTGTCGCTTGCTCTTGCTCCTTTAACTTCAATGAGCATAATAACTTTGCCTTTACTTGCTTCAATGTCAATTCCGTGTTTTTGTCCTAAACAAAATTTGTCGCCAATGTGCCACCCCGTGTTTTCAAGATGGTCTTTGAGTAAGTTTACTGTTTCGTCTTCTGTTAGTTTCATTGAAGTGGTCGCTATGGGTTGCAGCTTACATGTGTATTTGCGCTAATATACGCTATTGTTTCTATTTTGATATTTTTCAAACTGCCTATTAAACAAGCATTTCGTAAAA
>JAYTCO010000433.1:0-7519 GCA_043736415.1 Ferruginibacter sp.
TCTATTACTATTTGCAGGTGTTTGGGGTTGTCAAGAAAATCTGCATTTGAAGCATCTACAAACAATGTTTTAATGTGGTGTTGCTTTATATATTGTGTATACGTTTCCTGCAGGCTAAATAAATAATCGTTTGGTATTTGCTGCTCGTATTTTCTGTTTCGTTTTTTTATATTTTCCTGTAATTTATTTACAGGTGTATGCAAATAAATAAGAATATCGGGTTGTACAATTTGTGGATTGATGATGTCAAAAAGCTTCTGATAAAGCCTGAATTCTTCATCAGGCAAATTTACTTTGGCAAAAAGCAAACATTTTGTAAACAGATAATCAGAAACAGTCACGTTTTGAAACATATCTTTTGTTTGCAACAAATCTTTTAACTGCTTATACCGCTCGGCCATAAAAAACAATTCCAGTGGAAAAGCATATTGCTTAGGGCTTTCATAAAATTTTGGAAGGAATGGATTTTCTGCAAATTCCTCTAAAATAAGTCTTGCATTAAAATGTTTGCTAAGTAAATGCGCAAGTGTAGTTTTGCCTGCTCCAATATTGCCCTCTATTGTAATAAAATTGTAATTCATTCGTTTTGCAAAATAAAAGGAAACGCTGCAACTGTTATCAATTCTTTTGCACATTTAATTTGTCACTGCAAATACTTACCAATTCTAAAGATGATTTTTTTAATAGTGGATGTTGAAAATCCGGTGAGATTTCTGCAAGTGGCACAAGTACAAATCTTCTATTTTGTATTTGAGGATGCGGTACGGTTAAAGTTTCTGTCTGTATAATTTCATCATTAAAAAACAGCATATCAATATCAATTACTCTTGCAGCATTTTTAGTTGTTCTAACTCTTCCCATTTCTTTTTCAATAACAAACATCTCTTTTAGTATATTTAAAGAAGAAAGTGAAGACGATATAATGATGATTTGATTTAAAAAATCCGGTTGGTCCTCATTGCCCCATGCCGCCGTTCTATAGATTGAAGAAGACTTTGTAAGTTTTCCAATATTTTTCTCTATCATATTTTTTGCAACGGTAAGCGTATGCTCACTGTCACCCATATTACTGCCTAATAATAAATAAACTGTGTTCATTAAATACTAAATAATCTTTTATCTGTGCTGAAAGAAACTGTTTGCGTTATTTTAATTTTTTTAAAATCTGCATGAAGGGGATTCATAATAAAATTATGTTCCTCTTTAATTACTGCTGAAGGAACTTTTAAAATGGCATGCGTACCGGCCTGTATAAACTGGTCGCCCATAAATCTTGTGTAATCAAAATCATTTATCCAATCTGTTTTTAACTTGTTGCTTTTTACTTCTTTTATACTCAATGTATCTGCAAAAGCAAGATGTAATAAATTTAAGTCTATTGCAAAATCTGTAAAGCGGTTATGCACGAGCATTTCTAATACAGAAAGTGAAATATGTTCCGATGCATAAAGCGCTGCAACGCCTTTTGAATTCCAGCGTCCACCATATAATTTGGCGCCTGTGCCTGAAATATCTTCGCTAAACTGTGGGTTGCAAATTCTAAATACTGTCATGCAAAAATACCTTGTTGAATTCTTCCTAATTGTGTAAGTACATTTTGTATTCCCTCGTAGGTTGATAGAGATTGCACCGAAAGATTACCTTCCATCATGTATGGATTTCTCTTTATCCACTCATAAAACTTTTCCGTTTTGCCAAAGGTGATTTTTGCTTCAGCTAAAACTTTATTTATAAGTAAAATTCGTTCGGCATTTATAGGGGCAAACAAATGGTTATCTTTTGCATAACGTTGAAGTGTACGCTCACTGATATGCAGAATTTCTGACCATTCGGATTGTGTAAACGGAATTTTTTCTGCTACCTTTTTAAAATCTTCGTAAGTAAATTCTTTTAAAGAAATATTTTTTACAACCTTTGTATAAGCAGGCGCAGCCTCATTAATTTTACTTAAATGGGCATCTGTTGAAAAGCTGACGGACTTCTTTATCTTTTTCATAATGCGACCTTTGTCATACAAATATACGACACTTGTCTTGTAATTTCAATTATTTTCTCCTTTTTTTCGTATAATTTTACACAATAATTGTAGTTGTATGAAGTATAGCCAGTTGAGAGCAATGCTTGCCATTACCAGAGCAAGTTTGCGATCTATTTTTAGAAGCCCCTCGGCTGTAGTTTTCAGTTTTGTATTTCCTTTTGTTTTTATAATCGTTTTTGGTTTTATAGGTGGCAGCAATGGGTTACAATCTTATAAAATTATAATGGCTGATGGTGCAGATACTACAAACGAATTATATGCTGCTTTAAAAAGTTCACCGAACGTAAAGGTTTTAAAATTTGATGCAGCTGACCTTAAAGCAGCTCAACAAAAGGGTTCGATTGCGGGTGTTTTAAATATTATAAAAATAACGGGTGCTGCCACTCCTTTTAAAATAGAATTTAAAAGTACAACCTCCAGTAATGATAGGTGGCCACAGTTTAAAGCCTTGCTGGAAAGTAAAATAACTGAACTTAGTAATGCCAAATATCAAAATAGGCCCTCGTACGCCACATTCGATTTTAATGTTCCAAGAGATGTGGCAGTTATTCGCCAATACAAAACCATCGATTTTATTTTACCGGGGCAATTAGGATTTTCACTTTTAAGTGCCGGTGTATTTGGTGTTGCATTTACATTTTTCAGTTTGAGAAATACACTCGTTTTAAAACGTTTTTTTGCTACACCCATAAGCAGAACATACATTATTTTAGGCGAAGGGTTAAGCAGGGTTATTTTTCAAATGATAACTGCCATTGTAATTATTGGCGCAGGATATTTCTTTTTTGGGTATACCTTGATAAATGGATGGGTTACAGTATTGGAAATGCTCTTTCTAAGTTTTTTAGGTTTATTAATTTTTATGGGGTTTGGTTTTATTATCAGCGGCCTTGCTAAAAGCGACAGTACTATACCGCCGCTGGCTAATTTAATAACATTGCCACAATTTTTACTAAGCGGCACTTTTTTCTCCATTGAAAATTTTCCTAAATGGTTGCAACCAATATCTAATGTACTACCGCTAACTTATTTAAACAAGGCTATGCGAAGTGTTGCATTTGAAGGATTAAACCTGTGGGATGTAAAGCTCGAAATTGGAATTTTACTTTTGTGGGGAATAATTGTTTACGCAGTAGCTGTAAAGGCTTTTAAATGGGAATAAAATGAAAGCAGTAAAAGGTGCAATGGTTGTAATTATTGGGTTATTTATTTTTTTGACGCTAATCTCACTGCTAATACCAAGCCGTATTGTTACAGTACGTGCAGAAACAGTACAGGCTGACTCAATAAAGCTTTACAGCGAAATAGCCGATCTTAAAAATTGGAAACACTGGCATCCGGTATTTATGCAGGACAGTGCTAAAATGAACTTTAGTGAGTCTTCTACAAACGTTAATGATTATGTTGAATGGAGCAGTAACAATAAAAAAAACAAAATTGTAATTGCAGAAAGAAAGTTCCCTTACATTAAACTTTTATTACAAAGAGATGGTGAAAACGATATGGAAAATATTTTAACCCTAAGGCAGGTGCAGGAGCAGGGAAATATGCAGGTACAATGGACTTCCATCACCAAACAAAAATGGTATCCGTGGGAAAAATTTAGCGGAATATTTATTGAAAAAATGTCGGGCTCAGGGTACGAAGCAGCGCTGGCTTCCTTAAAAGTGTATGCAGAAAGCCATCAATAAAATTATTGCAAAAACTGAAGGTTTCTTTTTATTCCTGAATACTTGCTTCTTTTTAAAGGAGAATTTTTAAAAATAATTTTAAATTTTTCTTCCGTTATTTCTTCCCAGTCTTTCTTTGAAAAATGAAGAATTTCGTTTGTTGCAATAAATTCTTTTTCGTTGTGTTTTTTAGAAAAACTATTCCATGGACAAACATCCTGGCATACATCGCAACCAAATAACCAGTTGTCAAAAGTACCTTTCATTTTTTCAGGAATCAGCGCATCTTTTAACTCAATGGTAAAGTATGAAATACATTTACTGCCATCTACAATTTTATCAGGAAGTATTGCTTCGGTCGGGCATTCATCAATGCATCGGGTGCAGGTGCCGCAATAATCTTTTATTCCAGCATCATCAGCATTTAAAGCCAAATCTGTAATTAAAGATGCAATATAAAAAAAGGAGCCCTGTTTTTTATTAATAAGATTTCCGTTTTTTCCTATCCAGCCGAGTCCGCTTTTTTGTGCCCACGATCTTTCGAGAACCGGTGCACTGTCAACAAAACCTCTTCCGTTTATTTCGCCAATTTGTTGTCTTAATAAAAATAAAAAATGATTTAATTTTTCCCGTATCACTTCATGGTAATCGTTGCCGTAGGCATATTTCGCAATCTTTGGTGAATCTGTATTTTGAAAATTTTCAGGAAAATAATTAAGTAAAAGAGTTATTACTGATTTTGCGCCGGGTACAAGTTTTGATGGGTTGGTACGCATGTCAAAATGCTTTTCCATGTACTGCATATTGCCGTGCATTCCTTTGTTGAGCCATGTTTCAAGTCGGCGGGCATCATCATCTAAAAAGCCAGCAGTTGCTATTCCACAAAAATCAAAACCAAGTAAAGTTGCAGTTTGTTTTACAATTTGTGTATTTGCTGATGTTATCAATCTTTAAAAAATATTAAAACTTTTAAAATTTAAAGTCGTAACCAATTAAGCCAATCAATTCAAAATAAGCAAACCCGTGCGAGGCGCTGTTTCCTTTGGTAGTGGAAGTATTTGCAAGCGCATTTACATAACGTACATAACCGGTTTTACCCGTTCCTTCAAAAAACAATCTTTTTGAAACATACAATCTTGCACCTCCTTCGCCACTTAGGTTGTAACCTGATACATGAAAATTGTTGTTGAATCTATCTCCATGATAAGTAAAATCTGTACGTGGAATATTTATGCCTGCGCCAGCCTTCCAAATCAGGTTTATTAACGGTCGGGTTTTGGCTGCATTCATTACAAGTGTTTTTTGCTGCACATAATTTATATGCAATAAATTTCCACCGTCAGTATGTTCAAAATGCAAAAAGTTTTGTGGGTCAACAATGCTGTCAGCATCAACTTGCACACCTCCAATTCTTCCTGTAACACGTACTTTTTGCCCATCGGTAACAACATATTTAATGTGATCAAAATTTAATTCAATTGCTTTAGTATGCGAATCATTTAAATAAAAACCAATACGGTAATTGTATTGTGGAATAGATATATCCTTTGGCGCTTTGTAAATTGCTTCAAGATCCGGCTTATCATGAGCCTTTGCATTATGGAGGGTAAAATTATCGCCATTGCTTAACTTAAAATGGATATTACTTTTTGTGTACCATTCGGTATTATAACCCCATTGTAAGTACATTCCTTTTAATAATTTCCCTTTTTGGGCAAAAGCAGAAAAAATTGAGAACAATAAAAATGTTGATAAAATAAATTTTTTCATATGTATGTTAAACAAAAATACTGTAAAAGTTATTGTGCTGCGCTGTAAGTTTAAAGTGTTCATAAACCAACTGCTGGAATAGCATAAAAGTAAAATTTATGCTGTAATTGACACAAAATTTAAAATATCGATCTGTCATTATTTCTAATTTATACTTTGGATATAATTTTGTACGCTATCAGTAAATATTAACATTCATTGTTAGTATTTATAAATTAGCAACATAAAATTATGGCTCAAAATAACTTTACTGTAAAAGCGTCTGAAGCCTTGCAGCAGGCACAGCAGATTGCTTTTAATAATAAAAATCCAAATATTGAAACGGAACATTTGTTAAAAACTTTAATTGACACAGAAGACTCTTCGATTGACTATCTCCTAAAAAAAAATAATGTAACGGTAAATCTGGTTACAAAAAAGCTGAATGAATTAATAAAAAAGTTGCCTGTTGTTTCCGGTGAGCCGGCACAATCAATGGGTAGAGAAGCAAACAGTACTTTATTAAGAGCGAATGGAGTCCTGAAAACTTTTGGTGATGAATTTATAAATCCTGAGCATTTGTTACTTGCAATTTTGCAGGGAAATGATGCTTCTGCAAAATTATTAAAAGATGGAGGGCTTACAGAAAAGGGATTGGTTGCTTCTATAAAAGAATTGCGAAAAGGTGAAACCGTAAACTCTGCAACACAGGAGACGCAGTTTAATTCTTTGAATAAATATGCAAAAAACCTGAATGAAATGGCCCGTTCAGGCAAACTCGATCCTGTAATTGGAAGAGATGAAGAAATACGTCGAACGTTACATATTCTTAGTCGCCGAACAAAAAATAATCCCATTTTAGTAGGAGAACCCGGTGTTGGTAAAACCGCCATTGCCGAAGGTCTGGCTATAAGAATTGTAAATGGTGATGTACCTGAAAATATAAAGTCTAAAATTATTTTCGCATTAGATATGGGTCAGCTTATTGCCGGTGCAAAATACAAAGGTGAGTTTGAAGAAAGACTGAAAGCAGTTGTAAAAGAAGTGATAGCTGCAGAGGGAGAAATTATTTTATTTATTGATGAAATTCATACGCTTGTCGGTGCAGGCGGAGGCGATGGTGCAATGGATGCTGCAAATATTTTAAAACCTGCATTGGCTCGTGGAGAATTAAGGGCAGTTGGTGCAACCACTTTAAATGAATATCAAAAATATTTTGAGAAAGACAAGGCTCTGGAAAGACGTTTTCAAAAAGTAATGATTAATGAGCCTACAGTTGATGATGCAATTTCAATATTACGAGGTTTAAAAGACAGGTATGAAACCTATCACCATGTTCGCATAAAAGATGAAGCAATTATTGCTGCAGTTGAATTGAGCAACAGGTACATGACAGATCGTTTTCTGCCTGATAAAGCTATTGATTTGATGGACGAAAGTGCAGCAAAGCTCAGGATAGATATGAATTCTATGCCCGAAGAACTGGATAAACTTGAAAGACAGATTCGGCAACTGGAAATAGAAAGAGAAGCTATTAAAAGAGAGAATGATGTTGATAAATTAAAATTTTTAAACACAGAAATTGCGAATCTTTCTGTGGAAAGAGATACTTACAAAGCAAAGTGGAAAGAAGAAAAAGAACTGGTTGATAAAATACAAAATGCAAAAGCTGCCATTGAAGATTTAAAAATTCAGGCAGAGCAGGCTGAAAGAGATGGCGATTATGGAAAAGTTGCAGAAATTAGGTACGGTAAAATGAAAAGTCAGGAAGAAGATATTGTAAAATTGACAGACGATTTAGCTGCACTTTCTGAAAGACGAATGTTGAAAGAAGAAGTAGATGCGGAAGACATTGCAGAAGCTGTCGCAAAAAGTACAGGAATTCCGGTATCAAAAATGTTGCAGAGTGAAAAAGAAAAACTATTGAACCTGGAAGATGAATTGCATAAAAGAGTGGTTGGACAGGATGAAGCAATTGAAGCAGTTGCTGATGCAATTAGAAGAAGTCGTGCCGGTTTGCAGGATGCACGCAAACCGATTGGGTCTTTTATATTTTTAGGTA
>JAYTCO010000434.1:0-7509 GCA_043736415.1 Ferruginibacter sp.
ATATAAAACCTGTCCACCTGCATTTCCACCCTCAGGACCAATATCAATAATGTAATCCGCAACTTTTATCATATCCAGATTGTGTTCTATAACCATTACCGTATTGCCTCTGTCAACTAATTTATTGAGTACATCCAGCAAATGCTGAATATCTTCAAAATGCAAACCGGTTGTAGGCTCGTCTAAAATATAAAATGTTTTTCCCGTATCTCTTTTGCCTAATTCAGTTGCAAGCTTTACACGCTGAGCTTCGCCACCACTAAGCGTTACAGAACTTTGCCCCAATGTTATATAACCAAGTCCTACTTCTTCCAAAACTTTAATCTTGCGGTAAATCCATGGTACGGCATTAAAAAACTGCACGGCTTCTTCCACGGTCATGTCAAGCACATCACTGATGGATTTCCCTTTGTAACGAATCTCCAATGTTTCTCTGTTGTATCGTTTTCCATTGCACTTTTCGCAATGCACATATACGTCAGGCAAAAAATTCATTTCAATCGTTCGCATCCCGCCACCTTCGCACACTTCGCATCTACCGCTTTTTACATTAAATGAAAATCTGCCTGCTGTATAACCTCTAATCTTAGCTTCGGGTATAGCTGCAAACAATGTTCTTATGTCTGTAAAAAATCCACAGTAAGTTGAGGGATTACTTCTCGGCGTTCTGCCAATCGGGCTTTGATCTATCTCAATAACCTTATCAATATTTTCTAATCCTTTAATACTTTTGTAAGGCATTGCTTCGCCTTTGCTGTTGTAGCAAAATTTTGCCAGCAGAGGATAAAGCGTTTCGTTTACCAAAGTAGATTTTCCGCTGCCACTTACACCTGTTACCAATATCATTTTGCCAAGAGGTAATTTTATAGAAACATTTTTTAAATTATTCCCCGTTGCACCTTTTAATTCAATAAAATTTCCGTTTCCTTTTCTGGTTTCCGCTGGTATAGCAATTGTTTTTTCACCGCTTAAATATTTTGCTGTTTCGGAGCCGGATGCTAAAACCTCCTGAGGTGTACCAGCAGCCACTATGCGCCCTCCATGTGTTCCTGCTTTCGGGCCAATATCAATTAAATGATCAGCAGCCATCATAATATCTTTATCATGTTCTACAACCAGTACACTGTTACCAATATCCCGCAGGTTTTGCAATGCCTTTATCAGGCGCATATTATCCCTTTGGTGCAAACCAATACTCGGTTCATCGAGCACATAAGTAATTCCCTGCAACTGAGAGCCTATTTGTGTTGCAAGCCTTATGCGCTGGTATTCACCGCCACTTAAACTTTTAGATGGACGGTATAATGTTAAATAAGTAAGCCCAACATTAAGTAAAAATTCCAACCGTTCTCTTATTTCTTTCAGCAGATCTTTAGCAATAATATTTTGCTTTGCACTTAATCTTTTTTCAACACCTGCAAACCAATTATGCAGAATATCAAGATCCATTGCACTTAATTCCGCAATGTTTTTCTCATCAAATTTAAACCAAAGACTTTCCTTTCTTAATCTTGTACCGTTGCAAACCTCGCAGGTTCGCAAATGCATAAACTGTTCAGCCCAGTCTCTTACACTTTCGCTGCTCGATGCTGCAGTAAACCACCTTTTAACCATTGTAACTACGCCTTCATATTCCGTGTTATAAAAATTCTCTGCAGTTTTTCCTGTATCTAAATCTACATCACCATCAATATTTTCTTCATCAATTTCCTCTTTACCATAAAGTAAAACATTGAGTGCTTTTTGTGGAAGATCTTTAACTGGCTTATCTAAACTTATTTTACTTTTTTTGGCTACGCTGATAATTTGCTGATACGTGAAAGCTGCTCTTTCTTCCCCTAAAGGTGCAATACCACCGGCTTTTACACTTAAAGTTCCGTCAGGAATTATTGCATCCATATTTATTTGAAACACAGTTCCCAAACCCTTACAACCCGGGCATGCACCATAAGGAGAATTAAAAGAAAATGCATTTGGTGATGGTTCTTCGTAACTAATGCCGGTATCAACACACATTAATTGTTTGCTGTACATGGCTACTCTATCACTCTCTAAATTGTTTTCCGTATCTCCGTTATCTGCAGTCTTTTTATTTTTTAAAGTTGCCTTTATTTTATCTGCCTCAGATGTTTTTGTTGATGATGCAACAAACATCAAATCTTTGCCCATCTGCAAACTTTTTTGTACACTTTGGCTAAGTCGAAATTTCATATCGGAGGTAACCTGTAACCTGTCAACTACCACTTCAATATTGTGAATTTTATACCTGTCAAGTTGCATTCTTGGCACTAAATCCATAATCACATTATCAACCCTAACTTTTAAAAAACCTTTTTTTCGAATATCTTCAAACAGTTCTCTGTAATGGCCTTTGCGCCCACGTACAAGCGGAGCAAGCAAACTTATTTTTTGGTTATCGAACTTTTTGTAAATCGATTCAACAATTTCTTCTTCCGAAAATTTTATCATCTTTTTCCCGGTGTTGTAGCTGTAAGCCTCTCCAACCCGGGCAAACAACAAACGTAAAAAATCATAAATTTCTGTAATCGTTCCAACAGTACTTCGTGGGTTTTTATTAGTAGTTTTTTGTTCAATAGAAATAACCGGAGACAGACCCGTTATTTTATCTACATCAGGCCGTTCCATATCTCCTACAAACTGTCGTGCATAGGCAGAAAAACTTTCCATATACCTTCTTTGCCCTTCATTGTAAATTGTATCAAATGCAAGTGAAGACTTGCCGCTTCCACTAACGCCTGTAAAAACTACAAGCTTATTTTTTGGAATTTTAATATCCAGATTTTTAAGGTTATGCTCTCTGGCACCGAACACTTCTATAAATTCATCAGCTACATGCGTTGTAGCTTTGTTTGCTTTTGTACTAGCCATATATATTCTACTAGCTACAAATATACATCCTAAACAAGTGAACGGTTTTTGCCATAAAGTATATTCCGCAAATAAAAACCTGGTTCAAAATATTCCATAAAACTTATACTAATTGGGCTTTCAAATTGGCTCACTTGTTGTTTATTCTCCAAATCTATTAACAACTAAAAAAAATAATATGAAACACTCATTAAATTTTTACAGTTCAAAGCTTTTTTTGTTTGCTGTATCACTTTTAAGTTGTGCTGTTGTTTTTGCGCAGGATAGTTCTGTTGCAACAACAACTACATCTACTTCTGCAACCTCAACAGACAAAACCTGGTATATGGAGCCATGGGCATGGGTTTTAGGGGGTGTTATTTTGCTTGTAATTATTTTGTTGGCTACAAGAAGTTCAAGCAACACAACTTCTGCTGATAAAGTAACTGTTACAAAAACCATTACAAGAGACAGTGAAATTATTTAATTATTGATTACAATTTTTTGTAAATAATTTTTTACAAGCCAATAACTTTTTAATAATTTTTTGAGGACAAATTTCTACATTAAAGCAGAGTAGTTAATGGTACAAAAATTGTCCAATTTTGTTTAAGAATTATAAAATCTAAAAAAAATAATATGACAACGAACGAAAATTTAGTAGAAGTTTTAAATGATCTTGTACAAATTAATAACGACAGAATAGAAGGTTATCAAAAAGCTGCAGAAGAAACGAAAGATGTAGATGTTGATTTAAAAACAATTTTTTTAAAATTGGCTGAAGACAGTATAAAGTACAAGACAGAACTGATTAATGAACTAACCAAGTTTGGTGGTGAACCTGTAACCGGAACAACAGGATTAGGTAAAATCTACAGAGTTTGGATGGATGTAAAAGCTACTTTTGCCGGCAATGACCGTCAATCAGTTTTGGAAGCTTGTGTTTTTGGAGAGGAGGCAGCACAAAAGGCTTACAGAGATGCGCTTTCTTCTGATGCGGAAATTAATGCTGACACACGTCAACTCATTACAACCCAACAGGCATCATTACAAACAGCACTAGACCTTGTAGCAAAATACCGTGATATGCATAAAGTAGTGAATGCTTAATTGCATTTCTTAAAATAGAAAATGCTGCTTCAATTGAAGCAGCATTCTTGTTTATATCCTAAGCAACCAATTGAACTAACTTATTTCCTTCCCATCATTTTGCCCATTGGCATTTTGTTCATCGTTTTCATCATACTCTTCATTTGCTCAAATTGTTTTAAAAAAGCATTTAGTTCAGCAATATCTTTTCCGCTCCCTTTGGCTATTCTTGCTTTCCGGCTTGGGTTTATTAAGTCAGGATTTCTTCTTTCCAATACAGTCATGGAGTTTATCATAGCTTCAATTCCTGTAAAAGCATCATCATTTATATCAACATCTTTAATCTGTTTTCCGACGCCCGGTATCATGCCCATAAGGTCTTTTATATTCCCCATTTTTTTTATTTGAGCAAGCTGGGTTTTAAAATCTTCAAAATCGAACTGATTTTTACGGATTCGTTTTTCAAGTTTAGCAGCTTCTACCTCGTCAAACTGTTCCTGAGCTTTTTCAACAAGGCTCACAATATCACCCATTCCTAAAATCCGTTGTGCCATCCTCTCAGGATAAAATACATCAAGCGTATCCATTTTCTCGCCACTGCTCATAAACTTTATAGGTTTATTTACAGTGTATTGAATAGATAATGCAGCACCACCTCTTGTATCTCCATCAAGTTTTGTAAGTACAACACCACTAAAATCCAATCGCTCATTAAATGCAGCTGCGGTATTTACAGCATCCTGCCCTGTCATACTATCTACAACAAATAAAATTTCCTGAGGGTTTACAGCTGCCTTAATATTTGCAACCTCATTCATCATTACTTCATCAACAGCCAGGCGGCCGGCAGTATCAATAATAATTACATTTTTATTTTTGGCGCGGGCCTCTTTTATTGCATTCTGCACAATAGAAACCGCATCTTTATTCTCTCTTTCGGCATAAACATCCACACCGATCTGGCCACCCAAAACTTGCAGTTGATCAATGGCTGCAGGGCGATAAATATCTGCTGCAACCAACAGTGGTGATTTACCTTTTTTGGTTTTTAAATAATTGGCAAGCTTGCCGCTAAAAGTTGTTTTACCTGAACCCTGTAAACCGGCTACAAGTATTACCGCAGGGTTTCCGTTTACATTAAACTCACTCTCCTTTCCACCCATCAACTCCGTCAATTCATCCTGCACAATCTTAACCATCTGTTGCCCGGGGTTTACTGACAACAGCACTTTTGAGCCCATTGCTGTTTCCTTTACTTTGTCGGTAAATTCTTTGGCAATTTTATAATTTACATCAGCATCAACCAACGCACGCCGAATGTCTTTTACTGTATTTGCAATATTTAATTCTGAAATTCTGCCTTCACCTTTTATATTTTTAAAAGCACCTTCTAATTTTTCACTTAAACTTTGAAACATAATTTTTTTCTTTTTTTAGCTCACAGATTTACGCTTTTTTAACTTTTTTAATTGCTTTGTTTCTCACAGATTGTTCTGATTTTTCCGATTTTGTATATTTGGTTTTGCGCTTTTGCAGGAATGATGATAAATCTTCAATGGCAAATTTATTTTGTTGCTTTTTTCTTTTTAAGGAAAAGAAAAAAGGAACCAAATTTCATCTTCTATTATTAATCAAACTTAAGTTATTAATATTCAAATGTTTTCCAGCATTTAATAACCCAGAACTTTTTTTACGGGAGCATCATGCTTTAAATACTAAAAGCCGTATCTACAATATCCAGCTGTTCTTTTGCATGAATTTTTGAATACCCTGAAGCTGTTGATGCACTCGCCTTACGGCTGATGATATGAAAATTTATGTTCTCAACATTCATGCGCAGATAAGATGCAGCACCCATATTTTGCGGTTCTTCCTGCACCCAATGCCAAACTGCTTTGCTGTATTTTTTATACAATTCATCCAGCTTATTTTGAGGAAGTGGGTACAGTTGTTCTAATCTTATTATAGCAACATTCTTATGATCTTCTTTTATTTTTCTTTCATTTAAATCAAAATAAACTTTACCTGTACACATCAAAACTTTGGTTATCTGTGTTGCATCAGTTAAAGATATATCGTCGTAAACTTCTGTAAAACCACCTTGTGTAAACTCAGTTATATTGCTGTAAGTAGCGGGTAAACGAAGGTTAGCTTTTGGCGAAAAATTTACCAGTGGTTTTCTAAAAGGCCATGCCATTTGCCTACGCAAAACATGAAAAAAGTTTGCTGCTGTGGTAACATTTGTAATCACCATATTTAACTCCGCACACTGTTGTAAAAAGCGCTCCATCCTTGCGCTGCTGTGTTCCGGTCCTTGTCCTTCATAACCGTGGGGAAGTAATAAAGTAACACCATTCATGCGTTGCCATTTTGTTTCTGCAGCACTTATAAACTGATCAATAATTATCTGGCAGCCATTTACAAAATCACCAAACTGTGCTTCCCATAATACCAGTGCATTTGGGTTGGCCATACTGTAACCGTACTCAAAACCAAGTACCGCATATTCGCTTAATAAAGAATTGTAAATTCTAAATGGTGGCTGGTTTTCTGTAAAATGATTAAGCCTGTTGTAATCTTCATTTGTATTTTCGTCATAAATTACTGCATGTCGGTGGCTAAAGGTTCCCCGTTTTACATCCTGCCCGCTCATTCTAACATCTTTACCTTCTGTAAGCAAACTTGAGTATGCCAGCAATTCGGCTGTAGCCCAGTCTATTTTTTGTCCGTCAGCAAATAATTTAATTTTATCGCCAAGTAATTTCTCTACTTTTTTTAATGGTTTAAATCCTTCCGGCCATTTCATTAAACCATCAAACAATTTTTTTATCTCTTCTTCTTTTAATGCTGTAACTGGACTGCTTAAAAAATCAGCAGCAGTTGCTCTCCGCAGCTTCTGCCACCACTCTTCTGGCTTTTGAAAAGTATATGGTAATGGATGTTGTTTTACTTCATCTAACCTTTCTTGTAATTCAGCCAAAAACTTTTGTTCCATTTCCTTGGCAAGAATCTTTGCATCAGGCTCACCGTTTTCCATTAAATATTGCGTGTACACTTCACGAGCATTCATGTGCTTATCAATAAGCTGGTACAATTTGGGCTGAGTAAATTTTGGTTCATCACCTTCGTTGTGGCCATGCCTGCGAAAACAAACCATATCAATAAAAATATCGCTGTTAAATTCCTGTCTGTATCTGGTTGCAATTTCTGCAACTTTTACAACCGCTTCAGGGTCATCGCCATTTACATGCAACACAGGCGCCTGCACCATTGCCGCTATAGATGTACAGTAGTCGGAACTGCGGGCATCATCAAAATCTGTCGTAAAACCAATCTGATTATTTATTACAAAATGTATGGTACCACCTGTGTAGTAACCTACAAGATTGCTCATTTGCAAAACTTCATACACAACTCCCTGCCCTGCAACGGATGAATCTCCATGAATAAGTATCGGAAGAATTCTATCAAAATCGCTGTTGTATAAAACATCGGCCTTACTGCGTACATATCCAATAACTATAGGATCTACCGTTTCTAAATGCGAAGGGT
>JAYTCO010000435.1:0-3170 GCA_043736415.1 Ferruginibacter sp.
AGATGAAGTACCGCCAAAGCCATGGGCTGAAGCACCTACCGACTGGATCACAGCCAAAGCACGCTCACGGCCTGTTGTTATCAAAGGCGACTACCGGAAAAAAACAGCGCGTTCTATTTCTACAGATGTGAGATTAAAACGATTGTCCACGCTGCGCAATCTCTCTACTGCTGCAGGATGTACAGGCAGCAATGTGCTGGACGTACGTCATAGTATACTGGCAGCTTTCCCTTCCGACAAAAGTATCGGTGGTATTAAATATTGGGATAAGGAAAAACAATGTACCGCTTATCTGCAGTTGGATAACCAAATCTATATCGAACATTCTTCTTTTATTGAAGAAGATCTTGCTGGTTTCGATTATAGTACACATACACAAGGTGCCTGGACTGTCAAAGACAGGAAACTGGTGGCATCAGGCATGACTTCATTAGAAACCGCACGCTTTGGTGAAGCCGACTGGAACTATTTCAATCTTTCTACGGAGATAAGTGGTCTTGATGGAGAAGCAGGATTTATTGTAGCGCAAAACAGCGCTCCGGTGACTCATCTTTACGTATTGTGTTCGAATACGCCAGAGGGAATTACGTTAAAAATATATAGGACATATATAGCCCCACTTATTGCCGAGTATCATTTTCCGGCTGCTGAAACTATTGCATTACGGATAACAGCCTATGATGATCTGCTGGCAGTAACGATGAATGGAGAAACGGTAACTGTACCGCGTGCCGGTGCAGCGAGTGGCTATTGTGCCTTTGCTGTAAAAGGCAAAGCGATGTTTAGTAACCTTTATGCTGAGCCGCTTCCTATGTATGCATTTAATTTCAGGGTAAGCCAGTTTAATAGCTTCAGCGAGCACATTGCTGATTTTGAAACCAGGCCTTATTCATCGCTGATGAGTTTTTATACAGACTTTCGGGCGGCCAGAGTTTTATTGCAGCCAGTCATCGATAAAGTGATGAACAATAGTTTTGGTAATACAGAAAGAGAGGCCGTATTTGTAAAACTCGCTGCAGTTGGCGGAATATTTGTCGGTGAAAACATTGGCAAATCAAGAATAACCTGCCTGGTAACAAATGAAAATGACTGTGCGGCAATGCTGATTGAATCGCCTGAATCATTGGATCTGGCTATTGGTGAATTGAAATGCAAGCTGGCTAAGAAATTTATTGTAGAAGAAACAAAACCATTGCCGGGACTTACCGGACTGCAAGAAATACTGGCAGCAGCAAAACAGTCTGCCGGCGGACATGTGATGCATAGCAGTTTTATAAATGAACTGATATTGCCCGGTCTTATGGAAGCAACCGGTCTGCATCGTGTTGGTTCGAGGTTGGATGTATTAAATGACTGGATGTATAACCAGTTGATCTCTTCTATTGTGGTTACCAAAGGGCGTAATAAAAATGAATTATCGATAAAGCCTGCCTATACTTCTTTGCTTCCGCTATTACCCGCAGGCAAAATGATGTTTCTGCAATATGATCCATCTACACGTGAATTGAAAATATATAATTGTGTGGCAGAGGGAAGAAAGAAGATGACAGCAACTTTTAAAGAATCTGTCACTATCATGTTGCGCGATACATTGGCCGGTTTAAAACAAGCAAAGCTTATGCAGATGATTGTAATACCTGCTGAGAAACTAGTAATCTATGCAGAAGCTACAAAAAATATCAATGAATGGAGACCGGCAGGGTTTACCACGATTCAAAATCATAATGCTACTCAACTGATATTGATACCAGAAAATGCAGATGATTTTTTTGAACAGGGCCAGTGGCGATTAACATTTACATTAAACAGGACAAGGTATTTGACAACTGATACAGGGGATGACCTGGCCAGCTATATAAGGCATGAGCAAATTGATTTTGGAATTCCTTAAGTGTAAACGATGAAGTCGATGGCTATTGTAGACTGCTTCTTTCCTCATGCTGTCGCATTCGTCAAGAATAATTTAGTACCTTAAAACTAAAAATACCGCACATATTGCCAAAATTTATTTGGCTTTTGATAATTGAGGTATCATTACCATATTGATTACTTTTTGTGAGCAAGTGATAATTTCTTTTCCAAAACTGGTTAAATAATACTTATAGCTTTTACCAACTTTTTTTATAATTCCATGAACTCTTAATCTTTTTAACAGCCTGCTTAACTGATCGCTTGAATAGTTGACAAGATGTTTTGCAAGGTCTTTACATTTGAAGCCATAGATATTAAACTCACCTCTTGCCAATGTAAGCACAATTTTTTTATCTTTTTTGCTGAAGAAGTTTAACCCTTTGTAGTTGCGATCTTCCACTGTTTTTGTTTCCGTTGCTTTTTCTAATTTTTTATGACCGATAGTATCGTCCTCAATTGCAGAAATAAATTCAAGGTAACGATTGTTAGAAGCTGCCACGATTTCACGTAAAGGCTTCAGGATGTAAATGTTTTTTTTCATAGATGCTTCTTTTTGTGTGGAAGAACCATCGCGGTGTATTACCTCACGGTAGTGTTTGAAAAAGGTTACGTCATTGACGGTTGTTTCAATGCGTAGTATATGTGCAAACTTATCGTACATTTTTATAGATGCCTTGCCCATGCTATGTTTAATGCGGCTGCCTTCTATTCGTACGTGATAGTTATTGCCTATTTCACCTTCATATTTCCCATGCATTTTCTTTCCAAAAAAAGTAATGATGTTTTCTGGCTTTACACTGTGTATTGCCCTGGCAATAAGTTGTTCATACAACGGCTTTAAATCTTCCTGCTTTTTAAAAACTATATCGGTTGAATATTCACACTGCATGATGCTCCAGTGATACTCTTGCTTAAACACTTTGTGTACAGGACAGTATTTTTCTGCAAAGGCGTTTAATTTTTTGTGCAGTTTCTCTATAGATAGATTGTCGCTCATCTTTTGAGCTTTACTCCAATCATCTTGCATTAATAAAAACCTGGAGGTTGAAAAATTAGATAATATTACCATTTTTAACGGACGGGTTTAGTCGCTAGACAATTCAAATTTTTCTACTTTAATAGTCCCACTCTAAAGGTGCAATCATTTGGTAAGATTGAAACTCCTAATATACTCCTCATCCTACCCCTCTAACTTTTTACATACCTCCATCAATGCCTTTTCATTACCAACATTCCCCGGAAAAACAACATAAATAATT
>JAYTCO010000436.1:0-7455 GCA_043736415.1 Ferruginibacter sp.
AACATGTATTACTGCTTGCTGAAATCTGGTGAATTTCTACAGCAATGGCGTTCTGACCCTCGTGAAAATAAGAAGATGGAATAGAAAAATTATCCCACATGGAAAAATTTGAGGTTAATGCAATCGTATTAAAATTTACTGTGGCGGTTGGGGCAATATTTAATCTGTTAACTTCCATGCCGTTTACATAAATCACAGCGGCATCATCGTAGCTGATAGCAAAGTCCATTTTACTGTACAATGCAGGGTTCGGAAGGGTGATATTTTTTACAAAATAACTGGTTACTGAATGCGTTATCGTTGAATGTTGATTTCTTCCATAACCAAAACTTGCCCCTGTGTTTACCCAGCTGTTTGACGGAGTAGTTATTGTTCTCCAGGCTGCACCTAAATCAGCACCTGTAGTATTATATAGCCAGTTTTCACCCGCCTGTATTACGTTTAAAATGGGTTGTTGAAAATCAGTCATTACAGCCTGCATATTTTCTTCATCATTACCGTATTGGCTAAATCCTAATCCTCCAATCCCATTGGAAGAATTACCGGTTTCGTTCATTTTTAGAAGATTAGCAGTCGAGTTATCGATAATCTGCATACTGGTATTTCCAAAAATTGCCGTGCCGCCCTTAAAATTTTGAGAGAAAACAGATGTGAAGGGCCTTATATTTTGCCCGTTCACTAAAGAGCTTACAACTAAAAGTAAGCCTGTTAATAAGGCAACATACTTTTTGTTAGTAAGCATCTTTTTTTATTTTTAAATTAAAAAAAGGCTCACATGTTCTATATCCTGTGGATCCTGTAGTATCTATAACACCAATACCTTTTACACTCGGCTTAAACCAATCGGAACTTGTTGTAGTAGTATAGGTAGTAATGTTCTGCGAATGTCCCGACATAACATCACCATAAGCACCAAATCCCTCGATAAAGCTTGGTGAGTACTGAGTAGAACTTAAAAACGGAAGGAGAGTTACAAGCGTAAGAATTGTAGCTAAAACGAATTTAAAATTACGTTTCATTTTTTGTGGTTTTGGGTTTCTTGATACTATTGAATCTTCGGAAAGACCTAAGGAAAAAACTTAAATTTTTTAAGAATTTTAGAATAAGCGAGGTAACATTCATTACTAAATTCAACATAAAAATAAAACCACATAAGTAAATTTCCAAATAAAAGATAGTAATTTTACTATCTTTCGAGTTCTTTTACTTATTTAGTGTTTGTAGGAAAATTTCTACAAGTAAAATGGTGGAATTATTGAATAATATCTAACAAAAGAGGAAAATGATGTTTTTAACTTTAAAAAAAGCAAAGTTTTACATATTAATTTATAGATTTTTAACCTTTTAAGAAGAAACAATCAATACTATTTTACAGTATATTCTACAAATTCAGGATTTTTATTTCAAAATGATCGAATAAAGGTTAGATTTTTTTCTACTACAATTGAAATAGAAAATGGGAAAATACGCTGGAAAATTTTAAGTAAAAAAACAGCGTGTGGGTAATTCTACAAGTTAAAAAAATCGTTTATTTCCTTGCGGACTGTATCATCAATAGGAATAAATTCATTATTGATATTTATTATCTATGGCTCTTTTTATTCGCCGACTCTCAATAACGAATTACCCGCCAGATAGATATATGAAAGGTATTTTTTAGGTGGGGAATGTTACCAAAACTAAGAACAATTGAAATTTTTGCTAGGACCAATTTATTTTTTTAGATGGGCAGTTCTTATGGTTGACCGTTGAATAGCTAATCCTAAAAGGGGTAAATTTATCATTTTGACAGGTTTGTTAATACTTTAATACTTACCCCATCCTTTTCATAATTAAGACGAGGTATTAATTATAAATAATTAATTATCAATAAAATAAATGAAATTAGGGCAGTGTATTAGAGTGTCTGCTTTGCTTTTAATTCTAAATACTTATTGATGGTAATTACTGTAAG
The DNA here is from genome assembly GCA_043736415.1 of Ferruginibacter sp. Taxonomy (GTDB): domain Bacteria; phylum Bacteroidota; class Bacteroidia; order Chitinophagales; family Chitinophagaceae; genus Ferruginibacter. Next base: position 1,955 of record JAYTCO010000436.1, read on the forward strand.
GTTTTGAGGAGCACTTATAATAGATAATATACCGTACTTGAGTAATTCTTTTACAACAAGTCGCTTTTCAAAAGCCAGTTTATCTGCTATCGTCTTTACGTATATATCTTCCACACTTTCCGCTTTAGCAATAAAAAGTTTGGTGAGTTCTGTATTTTCAAAGAACACGACCAATAATAAATGATGTTTGGCTATTGACCGCAGATAGCTCATTTAACTTTTCAGTCCGTTTAAAGATTCAAAATTTGTATGATTTTTTTAAGGATTGTTGGAGGGAAAGCGTTTTTGAAATGTCAATCCTTTAGAATTATTCCGAAGGAATATAATTTATTTGAATAAGGGAAGCAAAATTTAAGAGATAGATTTTAAATATTTTTCAACTTTTGGTCTAACTACAAATTGGCAATATGATGCACTGCCATTATTGTTGTAATAATTTTTATGATAATCTTCGGCTACATAAAAGGTAGTGGCAGGTTCTATCGATGTCACGATCGGATTTTTAAATTTACCCGAATGATTCAGTTGTTTTTTAAAATCTTCTGCAATTTTCTTTTGATGGTCATCTGTATAGAATATTATACTCCGGTATTGTGTGCCTACATCATTCCCCTGCCTGTTAAGTGTGGTTGGATCATGAGATTCCCAGAACACTTTTAAAATATCTTCATAAGAAATTACATTGCTGTCATAAGAAACCCGTAAACATTCTGCATGGTTTGTTGTACCTGTGCAAATATCTTTGTAACTAGGGTTTACGATATCGCCACCGCTATAGCCGCTCTCAACTTTTGTAACACCTTTTACCAGTTGAAAAACTGCTTCTGTGCACCAAAAACATCCATTTCCCAATATTGCTACTTCTATATTTTCTGCCATAAAATTAATTTTAAAAAATTCTGTTTTTATTAAGGGATTTTTATTTGCGGTTCACCACCTTTCATTTTACTGTCATCAATAGTTCCTTTTGCATCTCTTATTGTTTTTTCTGCCGTATATTTTTTTGGAGCTGCGCCGGAAAATAAATTTGTTGTTAAAACCCATTTTCCATCTTTCCATACAAAACCATTGTATTCACCGTCCGGTATTAATGTCCACTTTTTATTTGGGGTATTGCTTTCTGATGTTAATTCATCAAAAACTACAGCCCCTAGGTCTTCATCAAAAGTAAGTCTGGCCGCAGCTTCTTTTTTGTATTCTAAAATATAACGAGCCATTTGCTGTTGGTATTGGTTACCGTTTTCCATTACAAAAAGTTGACTGCCAAAAACAGGTTTACCATTTACAAATTGTAAAACGTCCATTATTTTTTTATCACTTTTTATGTTGTTTTCATCAAAGCCAAGCAAGGTATAAAACGTTTCCCCTTTGTATTCTTTTTGTATGATTTTATAATACACTGCACCCATCCATGCATTGTTATCAGAAATGCTGTCAGTCTGATTTGTAATCATGTCTGATTTATCAATCAATGGAAAAACCTTCAAAGAACCATCTGCAGTTCTTATTTGTATGGCGCCATGCTGCCTGATAGTGTTTTCATTTATCATCAGCTGCCATGTAAATATTTTAAAAGAACTGTCAGGCGCATATAATTTTGAAATATTTATGATAGAATCGAAAGGATGAGTAAATGAATTTTTAGTTCTTAATGCACGTACAAAAATTCTGGTAAAAGCACTGTCTGCAAGAAAGCGATCGGCTGCATCTCTGCCTTGTAAAATTTTTAACCCTACCGTTTTTAGAGAGTCTTCTTTTTTAAGCAAAAATAGTTTATCGGAATTTGTAATTTGTTGGGCATATAAGGTAGAATTAACAAAAAAAAGCAATAATGAACAAGCCCAAATTTTCATACCATAAATATATTAAATAAGATGCCACAGCATCTTTGATTAGATAACAAAATGAATTCTTTAACGAAAACTTACAATAGACTGTTAGCAAATGCAATTAAAGATGGAAAAACTGCATCAATAGTTTCATCTTTCAGATTTACTTCGGGTCTTGTTGTTGGTAAAAAAACAGTTTTAATTTCAAGGTTTCTACCAAACTTCATATCACTTAAAGTATTGCCAATCATGATTGCTTTTGTAAGGTCGATTGTAGGAAGGTCTTCTACTGCCTGTAATCCCATGCCAATATTTGGTTTGCGGCAAGGGCTGCTGCTGTCAATATCTCTACAAAAATAAACAGCATCTATTCTTCCGTCATTTTCTTCGATTGATTCTTTCATTTTTTTATGTAAATAAATAACATCATCTTCTTTCGTTACGCCTTTCCCAATTCCTCTTTGGTTGGTAACAACAACTATATGTTTAAATTTTTTTGAAAAGATCGCCATTGCCTCTAATACACCATCATAAAATTTAAACTCATCCCATGTGTGTATGTAATCATTTTGTTTTTCGTAATTAATTACACCATCTCTGTCTAAAAACAAGGTCCAATTTTTATCTGTCTCTTTAAAATCAAGCATAATATTTTAATTTAATTTCCTCATTGGCTCTTTTAAAATCTTCAGGTATTCCAATATCAATAAAATAGCCATTGTCTTGTACACCTATCATAGTAAGAATGTGTAAATATTTCTCCAGAAAATCTTTTTCAAATGAAAATTTTTGAGGCAGATTTAATTGGCTAAAGCAGTTTCTGTTTATTAAATAAATACCACCATTTATAAGACCTTTTTCCATGTATTTTTTTTCTGTGAAGGCTGTGATGATATTGTTTTCATTTATTGTAACTGCTCCATATCTTTCAAAATGTTGCATTGGCTTTAACGCCAGTGAACATGCGCATTTGTTTTTAAGATGTTCTTCCAACAAAGCCTTGTTATTTGTTTCAAATAAAGTATCGCCATTTACAACCATTACATTTTCTTCTTTACATAATTTAAGTGCCAGTTTGATGGCGCCGCCTGTGCCTAATGGTTCGTTTTCTACTGAAAATTTAACCTTCAATTGAGGATGATTTAATTGAATATATTCTTCAATTATTTCGTGCATATAACCTAGTGATAAAACAAATGAAGTTATTTTTTGTGCTATTAAATGTGCTATAATCCAATGTAAAAATGGTTTGCCGGCAACCGGTGCCATGCACTTAGGCAAGTTAGCAACCTCACTGCGTAAACGAGTGCCGAGGCCTCCAGCGAGTATGATGCATTCTTTAATTGGCAAATTTTTAGTTTTAATAAAACAAAAAGTTAGGGTGTAAAATATTGTTCCTCTACCAACTGGCAAATTATATGTCCTAACAAAATATGGCTTTCCTGAATGCGGGGTGTATCAGCTGATGGAACGTTCAATAAAACATCACATTCGTTTTTCATTTTACCGCCCGATTCGCCGGTAAAACCAATGCTGGTCATACCTTTTTCTTTTGCCGTTTCAATTGCTTTTAAAATGTTTACACTGTTGCCGGAAGTGCTTAGCCCTACCAATACATCGCCAGCTTTACCGATGCCATTTATCATTCGGGAGTAGACAACATCAAAACTGTAATCGTTTGCTACAGCCGTCATGTACGATGTGTTTACATGCAAAGCTTCTGCAGGTAAGGCATCTCTGTCTTTGTAAAAACGACCGCTAAATTCTGCTGCAAGATGTTGCGCATCTGCAGCACTGCCGCCATTGCCACAAAACAAAACTTTGTTTCCATTTTTAAAAGCAATTGTTATTTTTTCAACAGATGCATGAATTGCATCAATCATTTTTTCATCTTGTAATATTGCCAGTTTGGTATCGATGGAAGCCTGTATAATAGATCGAATTGTTTGTTTCATTTAATTGTTTTGTGCAGCAAATTTATGAATTATAAAATAGTATACAGGGAAACAAGCGGTTGATAAAAACTTAATAGCTAATGATAGGTTGGTACATATTTACTTTTTTGCCTTGATGCAAAAAAGTAACAAAAAAGATCAAGACTGTCTAAAAAAAGCTAAAAATTTAAAGGGCTATCTAAAATGAAATCAGTTACAACTTCAATACAATGCCAAGCAGGGGTGCGACTTACGGACAAAAAATCTTTCCCAAACATTTGTAATATCAATTTCATTTTTTAACGATAACCCTTCAAATTTTTTTAACGCTTTTTTTCTAAGGTCGGCCCTTGTATTAAGACTAAATTACAAGTGGTTGGTAAAAGCTTAATTATTATTTGTGGCTGAAGAGCGGCGGGATAAAAGTGGAAATCCTTTTTTGTTTGACCGTCCTTAGACAGGCTCAGGATGACAAAAACAAAAAAGATTGCAACGCATAGCCCGAACAACTGATGAAAAATGTTCCAAACTTCACCGCACAAAATGTATTAAGCCGTCCAAGTTGTGAGCCCATATTTCGTAAAAGAATATTTTTTTATTTCTCCGCCAAACTGCTTTAAAGCGTTACATACATTGTACCGTGAGTTTTCCGGACAATAAAAAATCATAAAGCCACCGCCCCCTGCACCACTTATTTTTCCGCCTGAAGCACCTGCATTTTTTGCAGCATCATAAATTGCTTCAATTGTGCTGTTGCTGATGTTTGCAGCCATATTTCTTTTTTGCGCAAAGCCATAGTCTAATATGCCACCGATGTCATTTAATTTTCCACGCAGCAATGCTTCCTTCATCATTTGCGCCTGTTCTTTTAGGTTGTGCATGGCCTCAATACTTTTTTCGTTGTTGCCTTTTACATTTTTAACCTGCTCATTAATTATATGTGCACTTTCTCTTGAGGTTGCGGTAAAATAAAGCAATAAATTATTTTCCAGCTCGTGCAGGTATTGCGAATGAATGCGCAAAGGATTTACAATTACTTTGTCATCTTTATAAAATTCCATAAAATTTACACCACCAAAAGTTGCAGCATACTGGTCTTGCCGCCCGCCGGAAAGTTGCAAATCGTTGCGCTCAATATCAAATGCGTAATGGGCAATATCGTAATCCCCCAAGGGAAGTTTAAGCATTTCTTTAAAAGCACCTAAAACCGCCACCACTAAGGTTGAGGATGTGCCAAGCCCCGAACCTGCAGGCGCATCTACAAATGTGGTTAATTTAAAACCCTGCTCGGGAAAAGAATAATCCTTTTGAATACGGTTGTAAACTGCTTTCAACAAATCTAACGTGCCATTAATCGGCAATTGCGAGATAAAATTGTATTGTTCTTTTTCGCTTCTGTCAGCAGCTTCAACAACAATAATTTTTTCGCTTAAAATTTCTATTGATGCATGCGCAAATAAAGAAATAGTGGCATTTAAAATGGCGCCGCCAAATAAATCTGCATAAGGACTTACATCTGTGCCGCCTCCTGCAAGACCAATACGCAAAGGAGCTTTGCTACGAAAAATCATGTTGTTGTTTTATGTGTGGCAATGTACAAATAATATTTAGAGGTAAAGCTTTACAAACCTGTAACCTCTGTGTTTAATATTTTCCATTATTTTTGCCGCATGACAACAGAACAAATAAAGGCTCTTCGTGACCGTACATTGGTTTTGAGGAGATTTCTTTGACGTAG
>JAYTCO010000437.1:0-3162 GCA_043736415.1 Ferruginibacter sp.
TGAATAAAATTTTACGGCTAACAACCAGCTCATAATGTCATCCCCTCAACTGGTTCAATTGCTTCATTTGTGCGATCCGGCTTTGCCCATTGGAGGCTTTTCTCATTCGGCTGGCCTTGAAACTTATGTTCAATCGGGTATAATTTGCGACCGCGCTACAGCAAAAGAATTTGTTTGGCAGCAACTATCACAAAGCATTTATTACACCGATGCAGCCTTCGCATCACTTGCATTTGATTGCTCCCTAACAAATGACTTGCAAACCTTACTTCAATTAGATGAAGAATGTACCGCCATAAAACTGCCAAAAGAAATGCGAATGGCAAGTAATAAACTTGGCCTTCGCCTTCTGAAATTATACCAGTATCAAACAGTATCTGCACTATTAGCCAACTATATAAAAAGCATTGCCACGCATGAGGCATTTGGCCATTACTGCCTGGTATTTGGAATCTTAGCCAATGCATTACAGATTAGCAAGCATGATGCCCTGACGGGTTTCTATTACAATGCAGCTACAGGCTTCGTCATCAATGCTGTCAAATTAATTCCACTCGGCCAGCAGGATGGTCATGAAATGTTGATGGAATTCTTTTCTCTAATACAATACCTGGCTTCAAAATCTTTACATCCCGATAAGGAGCTTTTAGGATTATGCTGTACAGGTTTTGATATAAGAAGTATGCAGCACGAACACTTATATTCGAGGCTTTACATGTCCTGAGGTAAGTAAGAATTTAATTTCAGCACCTACTCAACTATATTCCAAATTGTAGTTTAGTTATGCGTGAATGTTCGTGACAAAAAAGCTGCCTTAGAAAGATACAGTACAAGTGTGTTCCGATAAACCGGATTTAACATGACACAACCTGAGCTGCAAATGGTTACTTCTGACTGTAACCAAAAAAAAGCGACTAATTGAAATCACCACACTTAGGTTCGTGGGTGACTTTCGCTAATTTTTATTGTTAACTTTATCACCTACGATTGCTGTCTTAAAACATTGATACAACTAAGCTTGCTAACAAATTATTGTTGGTGATTTTATAAATGCATAAAAAATGACAGCAGAGCATCAACGACTGGCGGTAAACGCCAGCAAATCTATACCCCTTGCCAAATGGGGACCATACCTAAGCGAAAGACAATGGGGAACTGTTAGAGAAGACTATAGCCAGGATGGTAATGCATGGCAGTATTTTCCATTTGATCATGCACATTGCAGGGCCTATAAATGGGGCGAAGATGGAATTGCAGGCATATCAGATATCTTTCAAAACTTATGTTTTTCGGTAGCCGTGTGGAACGGCAAAGATAAAATTTTAAAGGAGCGCCTTTTTGGATTGAGTAATGGAGAAGGCAACCATGGCGAGGACGTGAAGGAACTATATTACTACCTGGACAATTTACCCACGCATTATTATATGGAGTATTTGTACAAATACCCGCAAGCCGAATTTCCATACGAAAAATTAAGAGAAGAAAACAGGAAACGAAGGAGAGATGAGGCCGAATATGAATTGTTAGACACCGGTATTTTTGACGAGGATAAATATTTTGATGTACTGGTTAGCTATGCCAAACAAAGCCGGGAAGATATATTTATTAAGATAGAAGTAACTAATCGCGGCCCGGTTGAAGCCGAAATAACAGTCTTACCCACCCTTTGGTTTTATAATCGATCATCTAACCAGCGTATGACCGACAATCCCCATATTTCTTTTAGAAATAAAACTTCGGTGCATGCCTATCATGAAACATTAGGAGATTTCTATTTTTATTTCCAGCAGGCAAATGATGTGTTATTTACCAATAACCAAACCAATACTTTTAAAGTTAACGGAACCCCTAACGAAAGCATTTTTGTAAAAGATGCCTTTCACGATGCCATTATAAATGGTGAAAATATTGTAGCGTTAAGAAAAAAGAAAACGGGTACTAAATTCTCCCCGGTTTATAAACTAAAATTGAAAGGTGGTGAAAAAAGGAGCGTTTACTGCAGGCTTAGCAACCAAATGCTGGACAATGCTTTTGTAAAAGGATTCGAGAGAATTTTTACCACGCGTAAAGAAGAAGCTGATGAATTTTATGCTGCCATTTTACCTAAGGGTATGAATAAAGAAATGGCAAGAATTCAGCGCCAGGCACTTGCAGGTATGCTTTGGAGTAAACAGTTTTACCACTTTGATGTGGAGCGCTGGTTGTCTGTTGGCGACGGTATCAATCCTTTACATAACGACAGAAAGCACGGCCGTAATCACGATTGGCAGCACTTAAAAAACCAGGACATCATTTGTATGCCCGATAAGTGGGAGTACCCATGGTATGCCGCCTGGGACCTTGCGTTTCAGTGTATTTCTATGGCTGTTGCTGACCCTACGTTTGCCAAGCACCAAATGCTGTTGGTAATGCGGGAGTGGTATATGAAGCCTGATGGTCAGCTACCTGCTTACGAGTGGAACTTTAGTGATGTAAATCCGCCTGTTCATGCATGGGCTGCCATGCAGGTGTATAACATTGAAAAGAAACAAACAGGAACAGGCGACATCGTTTTTCTGAAGAAAGTATTCCAAAAATTACTCATCAATTTTACCTGGTGGATCAACAGAAAAGACCGCAGTGGCAATAACATTTTTGAAGGAGGTTTTCTTGGACTTGATAATATAGGTGTATTTAACAGGAGCCATCACTTTGGTTCGAACATGAAATTAGAACAGGCAGATGGAACCAGTTGGATGGGTACCTATGCTTTAGACATGATGGACATGGCACTGGAAATTGCCGTAGTTGATGTTTCGTTTGAAGATACTGCTACCAAGTTTTTTGAGCACTTTGTTTTGATTGCGGAGTCGTTAAATGAGCACAGGCTTTGGAACGAAGAAGACAAGTTCTTTTATGATGTTTTGTGTGTGCAGGGCGATGAGCCAACACCGCTGCGTATTAAATCAATTGTGGGTTTAACCTCCTTATTCGCTGTCTCCACTATAGACACTAAAGAACTGGAAAAACTTACTGATTTCAAAAAACGCATCACCTGGTTTGAGCAATACCGTTTAAAGAATAAAAAATTCTGGCCCAATGAAGAAAAAGGTAATGGGGAAGAAATTTTGCTATCATTGGTTAAACAGGATCGACTTAAAAATTTGCTGGATCGATTGCTTG
>JAYTCO010000438.1:0-3157 GCA_043736415.1 Ferruginibacter sp.
CCTATCATAATTACGCAAAGTATAGCCCCTCCAATGGTGCCTTCCCAGGTTTTTTTAGGAGATATTTTTGAGAAAGGAGTTTTGCCAATAAACGAACCAACCAAATATGCCATTGTATCATTTATCCAGATAGATAAAATAATGGCAATTGGTAACAGCGGTGAATAATTATCAAAGCTCAAATCTTCATGATAATTATTTTTGCCCAAATCAATCATCATCAGTAACGGTATAATAATGTAGGGCATCGAAAGTGCTAAAAGCCCAAAATACTTTGTCGGTTTTATCAGTTTAATAATTTTTCTAAACTCATATAAACATCCTCCCATTATTATTAAAAAGAGTACTATGAAAGTATAAAAATTTATAAACAGACCCGCGAGCATTACCAATACAAACACCACGGCTGTTAATGCCCTTGTTTTAAAAACTGCTTTGTTAAGTGCCACGCTTAGTTGTTTTGGTTTTGTGCTATTGCGTTGTATGGATTAGCTTCTGCTATTAATAAATTTTCTTTGGCTTCAATTTTCGCTCTGTTCTTTGCAGAATATTTCTTAAGAATAATAAAAAGTCCTGCAAGTGCAATAATACCTATCAGCCCCAGGCTCCAATGAATACTCGGATCAAGTTTGTCCATATCTACTTTTTGATTATTCAATCGCATTACAAAAATACTAGTGAGCACAATGCCGTTATTTATAAAATGAGCTACAATATTTACCCATATATTTTTGGTTTTGTAGTACATTAATCCCAATACAAATCCCAACAGCATTCTGCTTAAAAATAAATAGATGGACATGTGAATTAAACTGAAAATAAAAGATGTTACAAGTATTGCTAATAAAGGATTGCGCCACCATTTCGTAAATAAATTTTGTACAGCACCTCTAAAAAAAACTTCTTCAAACATAGCAGGAAAAAATGCCATAATAAACAATCCAATTATATAATCTTGCCAGTTAGTTATATTACTTAAAGCTGCCGCCTGTTTATTGTATAAGATTTCCATATCGCTGGCCATTTTGTCTATTTGTGGAAAATGAGCAACCACTGCTTTGGTTAAATCTGCCAATGGCGATGCAGCAAATGCGGCAGTAAAAATCAACATAAAACCCAGCAGCAATTGAAAGCCGTTTATATATTTATTAAACCCGAGCCAAAACATGTTTTTGCCATTGCTAACTATTGTCCATAAAACTGCCGGTATAAATAAAAGTGCAAATGTTCCCAAAACCTGTATTACTCTTACGGTTGCCACATTTTCTGGCGCAAGCATGGCTTTCATAACAGCATCGGCATCCGTTATTGATTTTCCTGCAGGCATTATTTGCATGGTTAAAATAAATTGCACGCCACCTGCAAGTATAAATCCTAACCCTAAAAATGCAAACAGAAAACCCAGTTGTGCCCATCCGCCAAAACCTTTAACGCTTTTGTATTCCATCCCTTAAAATCTTTTAATGTAAATTTGCCCGCAATATACAAATAAAGCTATGCCTACTATTGGTTCTATACAATTGCCCGAATTTCCTTTACTGTTGGCTCCCATGGAAGATGTGAGCGATCCACCCTTTCGTGCCGTTTGTAAAGACAATGGCGCAGATTTGATGTACAGCGAATTCATCAGCAGCGAAGGGTTGATAAGAGATGCAATGAAAAGCCTGAAGAAACTTGATTTTTCGGAAGAAGAACGTCCTTTTGGTATTCAAATCTTTGGAGGCGATGAAGATGCAATGGAAATGAGTGCACGAATATGCGATGCAGTAAATCCGGATCTGGTTGATATTAATTTTGGTTGTCCTGTAAAAAAAGTGGTAAATAAAGGCGCCGGCGCTGGTGTTTTAAAAGACATTGATTTAATGGTTCGCCTTACAAAATCTGTTATAAACGGTACACGATTACCTGTAACTGTAAAAACCAGATTGGGGTGGGATGATAATACAAGAAATATTGAAGAAGTTGCCGAGCGTATGCAGGATATCGGTGTGCAGGCAATCGCAATACATGGTCGTACCCGCTGCCAATTGTACAAAGGCGAGGCCGATTGGAGCCTCATTGCAAAAGTAAAAAATAACCCACGCATACACATTCCTGTTTTTGGAAACGGCGATATTGATTCCCCACAAAAAGCAAAATTGTACAAAGAAAGATATGGTGTAGATGGTATTATGATTGGGCGTGCAGCCATTGGTTATCCATGGATTTTTAGAGAAATAAAACACTATTTAAATACCGGCGAAATTTTACCATCACCAACGTTGGATGAAAGAGTTGCTGTCTGCAAAAAGCATCTTGACCGTTCCATAGAATGGAAGGGACAAATTGTAGGCATTAATGAAATGCGCCGCCATTATACAAATTATTTAAAAGGTCTCCCAAATATAAAAGAGTTTCGCATGAAGCTTGTAACCCTTACTGAGCCTGCAGATATCTGCGAAGTGCTTGATGAAGTAAGTGAACATTACAAAGGCCACAGTTTTGTGCGCACGCCCATTGAGCTTATTAATTATCATGAAAAATGTCCGGTGTAGAATAGACTTGAGATATTAGATATTAGACACAAGATTAGTAAATGCTTTTTGTGCGCTCATCATAATTTTTTAAATCGACTTTTGTTCGGGTTTTTCGTTGCTATCTTTTTATTCGCTGAAGCGATATAAAAAGGATATCCACTGCAATCCCGCCGCTCTTCGGCAATTAATCTTTTTTCAGCTTTTATTGTGCAATAGATTTTTTAGAAGTTTAAATTAAAATGTAAATTTTGATATGGAAAAGGGTACTTGTAAAATATACAAATCAACACAAGAGCTAGAGACTGCAAGATTAAAAGAAGCAGCAAATACAACTTATACACAAAGATTTTATACCCTCACTAAATTGATAAGAATTTCTAAAATGATTGGTAGTGCAAAAATTATTTCTTCACCTATTTTGAAAGAAAAGTAGAGATCAGAACATAAAAAATCTTAAGCTTATTTAACAATAATGTCTTTTGTGTATTCAACAATCCCATTTGAATAATCTTTAGTCCTACTTTTCATCACAGAATATATTATTACACTTAATACCGCTACCAAAAACAATGACGCTGCCACGCCCATGTAGTACTCGCTTCCATCTTTTTTCTTAAAATAAAAAAAGATAAATGCAGCTG
>JAYTCO010000439.1:0-7428 GCA_043736415.1 Ferruginibacter sp.
AAATATTTGGCTATTTAAAATTACTGTCGAAAATTTACATTAATAATCCACTCAAACAATGGCAGTAAAAAAAGATACCGGCAAAAAAATAATTGCTCCAAAAACTGGAGAAAAAAAAGAGTCCGCAAAACCTTCATCATCTAAAGAAAAAAGTTTGGATGACGATGATTTGGATGATGACCTTGATGAGGAAACGCCGAAGAAAACAATAAAAGGAAAATCAAAAAAATCTTCTGAAGATGATGACGACGACGACGATATTGAAGTAGCAGATGATTGGGAAAAAACGGAAGAGGAAGAAGATTGGGATAAAGATTTTGATGAGTTTGACGTGCCCGCATCGAAAGAAAAAAAGGGGACAGTCAAAAAAAATAAAGAAGAAGATGATGATTTGAAATTAGACGATGATTTTAAGGAATTTGATTTATTTGATGATGATGATGATTCGGGAAGGGGCAAAGGCGGGCGTTTTAATGATGATGATTATTAAATTTAATGAGTATAAAAGATAATTTCTTCGAGAATTTTAAAATGAAAATGTTGAATTGGGCAAACCAATTCAACATTTTTTGTTTGTTGGATAATAATCATTATTCTTTTGAAGATGCATCTTTTGAATGCATGTTGGGTGTGGGTTGTACGAGGGCATATACTTTTAATGGAGACAATGATTTAGAAGCCTTGCAAAAATTTCATGATCAAAATCCATCATGGTTATTTGGACATTTAGGCTACAATGCAGCCGGCAACAGTTATGTAAAAAATAAGCAGGTAGATTTAAATTTTGGTAATGGATTTTTGTTTGAACCGGAAACTATTATAAAACTATCCTCAAACAAAATCGAAGTTTTAAAGAGTAATAAAAATGCAGAGGTGTTAATTGCAGAAATTGAAAACACGGAATTATTATCTTTTGAAGAAAGTATTGCTTTACAAATAAACCCTCTAATTACTAAAGCTCAGTATATAGCTACCATAAATAAATTAAAGGAACATATAAAAAGGGGAGATTGCTATGAAGTAAATTTTTGCCAGCATTTTGTTGTTGAAAACACAATAATACATCCCATAAATGTTTATAGAAAACTCACTGAATTGTCACCTGCTCCATTTGGAGCTTTGTATAAATTAAACAATAATTATTGTTTGTGCGCAAGCCCCGAGCGTTTCCTGCAAAAAAAGGGAACGCAACTTATTTCACAGCCAATAAAAGGTACAAGTAAAAGAGATATAGACCCATCAAAAGATGAAGCAAACAAAAAGCATTTAACTACCAGTACAAAAGAAAAGAGTGAAAATGTGATGGTTGTAGACCTTGTAAGAAACGATATGAGTATGGTTTGTAAAAAAGGTTCTGTAAGTGTAAAGGAATTATTTGCAGTACACAGTTTCCCCCAGGTACACCAGTTAATAAGTACAATAAAAGGAACATTGGAGGGAGGTAGAAAATTTACAGACGCCATCGCAGCTTGCTTCCCAATGGGCTCAATGACGGGTGCGCCAAAAAAGCGTGTTATGGAATTGATAGAAGAGTATGAATTTTCGCCACGGGGTTTATTTTCAGGAAGTATAGGTTATATAACACCTGCCGGTGACTTTGATTTTAATGTTGTAATAAGAAGTGTTTTTTATAATGAGAACAATAAGGAAGCATCTTTTTTTGCCGGAAGTGGTATAACCTTTCATAGTGATCCAGAAGAAGAATATGAAGAGTGTATGTTGAAAGCAAATGCTTTAATAAAAGTGCTGACAACCTAAATTCTTAAAAGAATTATGAAGCTAAGATTTTGTTTTCTTTACTTTTTTAGATTTATACTGCATGGTACTGTTAGGGATTTCAACATCGCCAAGTAAAAATTGTACGCATTCATTTAAAATCTGGTATTTGGTGGAGAGAAACTGCCGCATTTTATCTTGTGGTAGTATAAGTTCATACTTACCATTTGTAGCAATTTGGTTATCAAATAATGGATTATAACGGTTAAAAGCAATTATATCTATAGAAATGTTTTTGGCAATAATTACCGAATTGTATTTGCCTGTAATAGTTTCTGTTTCTGCATTTTCCATTTCATTTAAACTCAGGGTAGGCTTATTTAAATAAGGATTTACTGCTGTGGCTCCACTTGTAGTTATATTAAACCCAGAACTTCCAAAACCTGAACTCTCTCCACTTGTTTCCATGATATAATGTGTAGCAATAAATTTCTTTACGTGGTTTCTGCTCTCTTCAGGTAAATTATATTGCAAAGCCCAAAAATTTCGGCTACCGCTTCTTTCAATTGCAGAAAAGACTCTTCCCGGTCCACCATTGTAAGCTGCAATTACCAATAACCAATCGTGGGTTTGTTTGTATAATGAAAGTAAATATCTTGCTGCTGCATGTGTACTTTTAAAATAATCCCGCCGCTCATCGACAAAATCGTTTACTACTAAACCATTTTCTCGGGCGGTATAAGGCATAAACTGCCATGGGCCACCTGCACCAACCCAGCTGGTAGCATTTGTTTTTAAATTACTTTCTATTACTGCCAGATATTTTAATTCTTTAGGCAATCCATACTGAGTAAATATATTATCTATTAGATTAAAATAAGGCATACACCACGATTTCATACCACTAAGTTGTCTGGAATGCATTCTTAGATAATCCTGCATGTATGATTCTGCCTGAGGCGTTACCTGTGTAGAATATGGCATTGATGCATTATAAGAATATGTAGGAAACAGATTTTTAAAACCATATCTAGTGAGCTTGCTGAAATACTGAATTTTATCTTTTTGTGGTAAACTTTTGGTTTCAATAATTTCATCAATAATCTCTTCTTCTTCTTTGATAACAAGCTTAAATGTGTCTGCAGGAGTCTCGTGAAATACTTTTATTGCAGTTTGTGTAAAACCAATGTTTATCGATGAGATAAAACCAATAAAATATAAAAAGATTATTTTTGACATTTTATGCTTTTCCTTCTTTGTTTAATTTAGATAGTATTTCTGATATGTTCAGTAAAAGTAACTCTTGTTCATTATTACATAAAATTTGTATGCCAAATGGCATGTTATTACTGTGTGAAAATAAGGGGAGTGCTATTGCGGGAATACCGGTAAGGTTTGCAAAAACTGTGTATATATCAGCTAAATACACAGCTATTGGGTCTTTGTCTTTAACTCCAATACTAAATGCGGTACTTGGACTTACAGGCATAATTAAAGCATCATATGTTTCAAAAATAGCTTTAACTTTTTTTACTAATAAATTTCTTATTTGTTGAGCTTTATTAAAATATGCATCATAATATCCAGCGCTTAAAACATAAGTACCAAGCATAATCCTCCGCTTGACTTCAACGCCAAAACCTTCAGAACGATTATTTAAATAAAATTCATTAAGGTTTTTCGGCTTTAAGTTGCTTTGGTACCCGTACCGTATTCCATCAAATCTACTGAGGTTGCTACTTGCTTCTGCTGTAGTTAAAACATAATATGCAGGAATGATATATTCCATCAAATCAAAATCAATCTCGGTCGCATGATGTCCTTCTTTTTCTACTGATTTTATAAATGATATTATTTTTAAGTTTATTTCGGGGTCTAATCCTTTGTGATTAAAAGCCTGTTTAAAGTAAGCTAATTTTAAAATCTTTTTTTTCTCGGCTTTTTTAAGAGGTTCTATGTTCATGGTACTGTCCATCTTATCATGTGCACTCATTATTTGGAGCAATAATTTTACATCCTCAATATTTTTTCCAAAAATTCCAATTTGGTCAAAAGAAGATGCATATGCAATTAAACCGTACCGGGATATTGTACCATACCCAGGTTTTAAACCAATAATGCCACAGAAATCTGCGGGCTGTCTAACCGACCCACCCGTATCACTACCTAATGAAACCATGCACATGTCTGCCTGCACTGCCACTGCACTTCCTCCTGATGAACCGCCCGGAACTTTTGTTTCATCTAATGCATTAAGTACTTTACCATAGGCAGAATTCTCGTTTGTACTACCCATTGCAAATTCATCGCAATTACAGTTACCAATAATAATGGCATCTTCATCTATTAAAAACTGTAATGCAGTAGCAGTATATAAAGAATGAAAATTTTGGAGAATTTTCGATGCAGCTGTAATCTTGTGGTCTTTGTAACAGATCACATCTTTTATTGCAATTACAACCCCGTGAAGTTTTTTTAGAGCAGTACCTATTGACCTCAATTCATCTAATTCAGCAGCTTTTTTTAATGCTTCTTTTTCATATACTTCTACAAATGCATTAAGCCTTTCATTTTTTTTAATATTACTCAAATAATAGGTTACCGCATCTTTACAACTATAATTATTTTGAGTAAGATTATTATGATAATCATTGATACTAGTGAAGGAAAACATGTTCAAAAATATAATTTATATAAATAAAAAACCGAAAAGCATATTTCTTTTCGTAGAAAGTAATATCCTTTTCGGCAACAAATTGTGTAATATTTTACTAAACGTTTTTGACAGCGTTCGCTTCTCTCATTTGTTGAAGCTTAAGTTCCTGCAATCTTATCTCTTCTGAAGAGGCATTTGTAACAATTTCCTTGTCTTTCATACCATTTTCCAATTCGCTCTTTACGTTATCTTTTGCGTCTTTAAATTCACGCATCCCTTTACCAATTCCTCTCATTAATTCAGGGATTTTTCTACCTCCAAATAAAAGCAATACTGCTAATAAAATAAATATCATGTGTTCACCTTGAAAGAGGGAAAGCATTATAAATAAACTGTGTGTAATAATCATAATAATAAATTTAAAGTATAAAGGTAATTCAAAAAATAAATTCTATGGAAAAATAGATTACTTATATTTCCATTTAACAAACAGTGTTGTTTATTCCCATTGTTTTTGATCTTCCAACTTCTTAGCATCTATCTTTTTAACCAGTATAATGCTAATTTCAAAAAGCAACAATAATGGCATTGCAACAATCGCTTGACTTATCCAATCAGGTGATGGGGTTAATATTGCAGCTAAAATTAAAATTAAAATGTAAGCATATCTTCTGTAGGCTTTTAAAAATGAAGAAGTGATTAATCCTATTTTTGCCAAAACAACTGCAAGTACTGGTAATTCAAAAGCCACGCCACAACCAAGAAGCAAATTATTAAGTGTGCTGATATAATCATCTAGAGTAGGCATGTATTTATATGCTCCCGTGGTTCCTATTTGAAAATTAGCCAAAAAATTGAAGGTAAATGGCGCCAGTACATAATATCCAAATGAAGCTCCCAGAAAAAAACAAAATGAAACCCAAAATATACTTTTGCTACTATATTTTAATTCTTTGGATGATAATGCAGGTTTTATAAATTTCCAAAATTCAAATATTATGTATGGAAATGCAGTAATAAGTCCACCTATCATAGAAATATTTAGTGCAGCTACAAATGGTCCACTAACTGTATTACCTTGTAAAGGAATATTTACAGGAGGCATACACAGGGATTGTCCCATGTGTAAAAAATGCCCAAACTGGCAAAGAATTTTGTAAGAAATAAAACCGGTTCTACTTGGTGCCAGTATTATATTATCAAAAATCCAGTCTCTAAAAATAAAAAAGCATATGGCTACCACAATCCATGCTATTAAAGCTCTTACAAGATGCCATCGTAAAGCCTCTAAATGATCTATAAAGGTCATTTCTTTTGTTTCGCCACCATTTTCTCCGATATTAAAACGGGCGAAAATTGATTTTTTTTGAATGGGTATCAATCTTTTTTTCTTGGTTTATTACCTTTAATATTTATGTGTGAATAACAAAATTACTGCCTAAAATGATTGGTAGTATTTTTTTTAAAAAATTCAATAAAGTTTGATCAAAAAGAATGATAAGTCCTAATGGCTGAAAAATAAAAAGAGCGAAACAAATCTTGTTTCGCTCTTTTTATAATATTTATATTAAGATTAGGCTTTGCCTTTCTTAAGACCAACGGCCATTCTTTTTTCTTTAATACGTGCACTTTTACCGCTTCTTTCTCTAAGGAAATAAAGTTTGGCCCTTCTTACACGACCTACTTTATTAAGAACTATGCTCTCAATATTTGGAGAAAATGCAGGAAATAAACGTTCAACACCTACGCCATCACTTATTTTGCGAACGGTAAAGGTTGCTGTTGAACCTACACCCTGGCGCTTGATAACGTCACCTTTAAAACTTTGGATACGCTCTTTTACGCCTTCTACAATTTTATAATTTACAGTAATGTTATCACCTGCCTTAAAGTTAGGTAATGTCGGTATTGCTGTTAGTTGCTCGTGTACAAATGCTACTGCGTCCATATCAATTCTTTTTTGGATTGCAAAAGTAAGGAATAATTTATAATTAAAAGTCGTAAAAATTGAATTTTTTAATAATCAGTTTTAAACGCAAAATTGACGTACAACTTCATGGGGGCTGCCGGATTGCAGTGGAAATACTTTTTTGCTGCCTTTGAGCAAAAAAGATTGCAACGGAAAGCCGGGACAAAAGCTCAAAAATCTTATCGTTGTTGAAAGCCCCAAATAAAAACGGCAATGAAAAATACATTGCCGTTCAATATTATTTCAAAAAATTATCTTGCAATGTTTACTGCTCTTTTTTCCCTTATTACAGTCACTTTTATCTGACCAGGGAAAGTCATTTCTGTCTGTATTTTTTGAGCTATTTCAAAACTTAGTTTATCACTTTCTGCATCAGTAACTTTATCTGATTCTACAATTACCCTTAGCTCTCTGCCGGCCTGTATTGCATATGCTTTTTCCACACCGTTGTAAGATTGGGCAAGGGTTTCAAGGTCTTTAATGCGTTGAATATACTGCTGCATTATTTCTCTTCTTGCACCTGGTCTTGCACCGCTTATTGCATCGCAAGCCTGAATAATAGGAGAGATAACAAACAGCATGTCCATTTCGTCGTGATGCGCTCCAATAGCATTTACCACGGCAGGATTTTCGCCGTATTTTTCAGCAAGTTTTGCACCCAATAGAGCATGGCTTAATTCAGTTTCTTCATCGGGTACTTTACCAATATCATGTAATAATCCTGCACGTTTAGCCAATTTTGGGTTCATGCCAAGTTCTGCCGCCATAATACCACAAAGATTTGCCGTTTCTCTGCTGTGCATTAACAAATTTTGTCCATAAGATGAGCGGAAGCGCATACGGCCAACCATTCTTATCAGTTC
Source organism: Ferruginibacter sp. (assembly GCA_043736415.1). Classification (GTDB taxonomy): domain Bacteria; phylum Bacteroidota; class Bacteroidia; order Chitinophagales; family Chitinophagaceae; genus Ferruginibacter. The sequence goes on from JAYTCO010000439.1 coordinate 7,205, forward strand.
TTTGTGTAAACCATGTACGCCCAATTCAATTGCTGTGCGTTCGCCAATTTCCATTACCTGGTCATCTAACTGGCGTTTGGTTTTTTCAACCACTTCTTCAATACGAGCTGGGTGTATACGGCCATCCGCAACTAAACGCTGTAATGATAATCGGGCTATTTCTCTGCGCAATGGATCGAAGGAAGAAAGTACAATTGCTTCCGGAGTATCATCTACAATAAGAT